>NZ_JAGGLL010000002.1 GCF_017874425.1 Clostridium punense | reverse complement strand
AAATCGTCTAGGAGACAAGTATTTTTTTGATAGCAGGCTACGCCTAAGAGCTGGAGGCAAAAGAGAGAGCGTGCCGAGGCACGCCTTTTTTATTTGAATATCTTTTCTTAAATGAATTAATTTAGAAAATAAACTAATGCAATACACATGTATTTTCATAATATTACAGGGTATTAGAGTTACTAAGTGAATTTTAGTGTTATAATATGCGTATAGAGTTAAATATACTATACTACTTTATAATTATGTAGAAGTAATTATATTATTTTAGAGTTTCATATTTTAAAAAGGAAATTATTTCACTTTACTTATTCATGGAACTTACCAAGGTTTCTTAAGGTTTTTCATAATGAATGATATTAATCTTGAATAAGTTAAATTTTACTAAGAAACAATATATTTTTAACATATACTCTCAATAGAGTTTATAACGTAAATGATAGTAATAATTATATTTAATTGTAAGTAGATTGAAGGATAGTTTTTTTAGATTAAGGTGTTAATATGCTTATTGACATCTTAAATTATAGTTTGTTTAGTTATATATGATAATTTTTATGTGGATATAAAAGGAGTAAAACATGAAAGGAAAAACCCATGCAGCAGTTGGGACATCAGTTTTTGTATTTTTGTGCAATATATTACCCGGGAAATTTGGACTAATTAATTTAGCTTTCGCCATAATAGGATCTCTTTTGCCAGATATAGACCATCCTAAAAGCTTTATAAATCGATATTTATTGCCCTTTAGGAATCAAGCTACAAAGGTAACTATATTTTGCTCTTTGGGTATATTAATGCTTTACATAGATAGTGTATATATTAATGCACCATGGATAAAAATTATAGGAATTTCTTTAATACTCATAGGTGTATCTACACACAGAATGGGACTTACTCATAGTATACTAGGAATGATTATTTTTTCTGTAGTCCTTAGTTTTTTCGCTAGGATTTACGAATTAGTATATGTGGAGTTTTACTTTTTTTTAGGGTTTCTTTTTCATTTAATTTGCGATATGTGTACTAAAAGAGGGGTGCCTTTACTATACCCTTTTAATAATAAGAAATTCAAACTTCCTCTAACCTTCACAACAGGAAGCTTTATTGGTAACTTTTTAGAAGGGGCAATAATTGTATTATCTTTAGGATATGCAGGGTACAATATACAAAGATTTTTTTAGGAATGATATCTAAAAAGAGAAGTTGATTTTATTTTACATATTAAATTTAGCAAGATCTATGATAGTATTATCATAGTGTTTAAGAATCGATAGGTTATTTTTATATAACATATTATGTTTTCATAAGAAATATCCTTGATGTGATTTTGACGTAAAGGCGAGGTGAAATTATGTTTGATTTTGAGTTTCATTTAAAGAATTTGCCAGATAATCCAGGGGTTTATTTAATGAGAAATTCTTTAGGAGAGGTCATTTATGTAGGAAAGGCAAAAAATCTTAAAAATAGAGTAAGACAGTACTTTCAAAGTTCCAAGAACCATAGCGAAAAGGTTAAGGCTATGGTTAAGAATATTTCAGAGTTTGAATATATAGTAACAGATTCAGAAATTGAAGCTCTAATACTAGAGTGTAACCTAATTAAAAAATATAGCCCAAGATATAATATTCTACTTAAGGATGATAAATATTTTCCCTTTATAAAAATCACAGTAAATGAGGAGTTTCCAAGGGTTATTGTCACAAGAAACCATGGAAAAGACGGCGCAAGATACTTTGGACCCTACACCGATGCAAATGCAGTCTATACTGTATACGATTTAATTAAGAAGATATTTCCACTTAGAACTTGCAGAAGAGTTATTAAAGAGGAGGGACCAAGAACCAGGCCATGTCTTAACTATCATATAAATTTATGCAAAGCACCCTGTTATGGGCTCATTTCGAGAGAAGAGTACGGAAAGATAGTTAATGACATCATAGATCTTTTAACAGGAAAAGACAAAGAAATCACAGATAAATTAAAGAAGGAAATGGAAGAAGCTTCAGAAAATCTAGATTTTGAAAAGGCAGCGTCCCTTAGAGATAAACTGCTTGCCATTGAGAAGATAAATGAAAAGCAGAAAATTATTAGTGGAAATTTTGAAAATGAAGATTTTATTGCTATAGCTCAAGATGAGAAGGATAGCTGTATTCAAATATTCTTCCTAAGAGATGGGAAGATGGTGGGAAGGGAAGATTTTATTTTAGACGATACAGGTAGTGAAAATCCAGAAAATGTAGTATCAGATTTCATCAAGAGTTTTTATGGGGGAACAGCCTTTGTGCCTAAGCATATATATGTAACTCATTGTGAGGATGTAGAAATTCTTGAGCAATGGCTCACTATGAAAAAAGATTATAAGGTTTGGATTAAAACCCCTCAAAAGGGTGAAAAACGTAAAGTTTTGGATATGGTACAAAAAAATGCAAACCATGCTTTAGAGATGTTTAAGATTAAACATAAGATTAATAAGGAACTCCATAATATTGCGTTAACGGAGCTGACAGAAGCTCTTAACTTAGACGAAATTCCAAGTAGAATAGAAGCCTACGATATTTCTAATATTATGGGAATGGATTCTGTTGGTACCATGGTAGTATTTCAAGATGGAGTAAGCAAGAACAG
Organism: Clostridium punense; assembly: GCF_017874425.1. Taxonomy (GTDB): domain Bacteria; phylum Bacillota; class Clostridia; order Clostridiales; family Clostridiaceae; genus Clostridium_J; species Clostridium_J punense. The sequence continues at coordinate 235,722 of NZ_JAGGLL010000002.1, read as the reverse complement.
TGATTATAGAAGATTTAAAATAAAAACTGTAGAGGGTGCTAATGATTATGAATCTATGAGAGAAATTTTATACAGAAGATTTAGACATGGACTTGAGGAGGTTGAGAAAATAAAAAGTAATGAAATTGCATTAAGTGCGGGAAAGTTTTCTGTATTTCCAGACTTAATCATGATGGACGGAGGAAGAGGACAGGTAAATGTAGCCCTAGAAGTTTTACAGGATTTAAACATTAATATTCCAGTTTGTGGTATGGTGAAAGATGACAAGCACAAAACTAGAGGACTTATATATGATAATATAGAAGTGCCTATAAAATTAGGTTCTCAGTGTATGCATTTAGTAACTAGAATACAGGATGAAGTGCATCGCTTTGCTATAACCTATCATAGGACTTTAAGAGATAAGAGAACTCTTTACTCTATTTTAGAAGAGATACCTAAGATTGGAGAAAAGAGAAGACGAGAACTACTAAAAAAGTTTGGCAGTATAGAGAATATAAAAAATGCAACCTATGAAGAATTACTAGCAACTCCGGCCATGGATGGTAAAGCTGCACAGAGTATAATAGAGTACTTTAAGCAAACTTCGGAAGCATAATGCAATTGCTTTAGTTGTTAAAGGCAATTGAAACTTTAAACATTAGAGATGATTAAACTATATACGTATATAAAGGAAATTAAAAGTCTTATTTGAATACTAAGCTATTTCAATTGGAGATAGTAGAATAAGCTAGTTCTTATTATAAAGAACTTTTAGGAGGAAGATAAATGATAAATTTCATAGATGTGCACACCCACACTATAGCTAGCGGACATGCATATACTACTTTATTAGAAAATGCAAGGGAAGCTGCTAATAAGGGAATTAAGGTTCTTGGGGTCTCAGATCATGGTCCTAAAATGCCAGGTGGACCACATATATTTTATTTCGCAAATTTAAGAGTAATTCCAAGAGAATTATTTGGAGTTAAAATTTTAAGAGGGTGTGAGGCTAACATCATTGATTTTCAAGGAAACATAGATATACCAGAAAGAATACAAAAGAACTTAGATTATATTATAGCTAGTCTTCATGATGTTTGCATAGAACCAGGAACTAAACAGCAAAATACTGAAGCTTATCTAAGGGCTATGGATAACCCAGAAATAATGATTATAGGACATCCTGGCAATCCAAGATTTCCTATGGATAATGAAGCTTTTGTTAAAAAAGCTAAGGAAAAAGATATTATTATTGAAATTAATAGCAGCTCTTTTAAGGGTTCAAGAAAGGGCTGTGAGGAAACTTGTTACAACATTGCTAGACTATGTAAAGATTACGGTGTTAAGATAATCTTCGGAAGTGATGCGCATACCTGCTATCAAATTGGAGAATTTGAAGAGGCTGAAGAATTAATAAAGGATTTAAACATTCCTGAAGAGTTAATAATGAATAGAGATGAGAATAAGTTTATAGACTATTTAAGATTAAAGGGAAAAAATATATAATAATCCTTGATATGGGAATATGATTTAATTTATACTAGATATATAATAATTAATAAGAAGAGGTATAGAATGAGCTTAGATATGAATTTTATTAATGAGTTAAGAAAAATCCTTGGAGTGGAAAATGTAGTTATAGATGAACCAATGAAAAATCATACTTCTTTTAAGGTTGGAGGACCAGCAGATGTACTAGTGTATCCAACTAATTACGATATGATAACACAGGTTATAAAACTATGTAAAGAAAGTAATGTGAATTATTTCATTTTAGGTAATGGCTCAAATCTTTTAGTTAAAGATGGAGGCATTAGAGGAGTAGTTATTAAATTTGCTAAGTTAAATAAAATTACTATAGATGGAGATAAAATTATTGCAGAAAGTGGAGCAAAGCTTAATGATGTATCTGCGGCAGCTTTAAAATCAAGTCTTACTGGTTTTGAGTTTGCTTGTGGAATACCTGGAAGCATTGGGGGAGCCACTACAATGAATGCTGGAGCTTATGATGGGGAAATGTCAAAGGTACTTCATAGTGCTCTAGTAATAGACAATAAAGGGGAAATAAGAAGCCTTTCTAAGGAAGAATTAGAACTTTCTTATAGAATGAGTGCAATTTTAAAATATGGATATATAGTACTTCAGGTAACGTTAAAACTCGTACCGGGAGATAAAGATAAAATTAAAGCTAGAATTGATGAGCTTACACAAAAGAGGACTGATAAGCAGCCTCTAGAATATGCATCAGCAGGAAGTACCTTTAAAAGACCAGAGGGTTATTTTGCAGGCAAATTAATTCAAGATGCTGGGCTTAAAGGTTTTAATGTAGGAGCTGCAGAAGTTTCAGAAAAGCACTCTGGTTTCCTTATAAATAAAGGAGGAGCTAGTGCGAAGGATGTTTTAGAGTTAATTTCATTAGTGCAAACTAAGGTGCATGAAAAATTTGGGGTAGAATTACACACTGAAGTTAGAATTATTGGGGAAGATAATTAACTTTAGTTCTAAAACATTTTTTTAAAATAGGGTTTATAATTTATAAATTACAATTTTGTTAGTTAATTATATTTTGAACAGGGATTTTTCTTATTCTTTTGATATTAGGAAAATTACCTTTTAGAGTTGTGTAGCTAATTAATTTGTAAATTATTTAAAAATAAATAAGGGGGATAAACAAATGGGGTATGCTATTAGAGCAGAAGTACTTGACCTTGGAGTGTATAAGGCTGGAAAGCCAATTGACGAGGTTAAAAGAGAGTTAGGACTTGAGGAGGTAATTAAGCTTGCATCTAATGAAAATCCGCTAGGATGTTCACCAAAGGTTAAGGAAGCACTTAATGACATCATCAATGAAACTCACATGTATCCAGATGCATCTAATTTCGAACTAAAAGAAGCAATAAGCAAAAAGCTAGGAGTATCACCAGAGCAAGTGTTCTGTGGTACAGGGTCTGATTCCCTTATAAGAGTAATCTGCAATACTTTTATAAATCCTGGAGATGAAAGCATTATGGCAGAAATCACCTTCCCAAGATATGAAGCTTCAGTGAAGCTAATGGGAGGAAAAGTTATTTCTATTCCAATGAAGGATAATGGTTTAGATATAGAAGCTATGGTTGATGCCATAACTGAAAGAACTAAGATCATTTGGTTCTGTAATCCAAACAATCCGACCGGCACAATATTTACTAAACAAGAGTTAGACAAAGTTTTAGGTAAGATTCCACCTAATGTAGTAATCATTATGGATGAAGCTTATATAGAGTATGTTACAGATAAAAACTTCCCTAATTCTCTAGAGTTACTTCCAAAGTATCCAAATATGGTAGTGCTAAGAACCTTCTCAAAGGCTTATGGCCTTGCATCCCTAAGATGTGGCTATGGTATTGTTCATAAAGAATTAGGAGAATATTTCAACAGAATTATTGGACCTTTTGATGTGAACTTATTTGCACAGAAGGCAGCTATAGCAGCTTTAGAAGATGAAGCTTTCTTAAACTTAGTTTTTGAAACTAATCTTAAAGGAAGAGAATACTTATATGGTGAACTAGATAAAATGAAGCTTCCTTATGCTAAAACTAATGCTAACTTTATCATGATGAATACTTTAGTGGATGATAAGATAGTATTTGATAGACTGTTAAAGGCAGGAATCATCGTAAGACCAGGACATCTTTTAGGAATGCCAGGTTGGATGAGGGTAACAATAGGAACAGAAGTTCAAAATCATAAGTTTATAAAAGCACTAAAAGAAATCTTAGCTACTATGTAACCTTTGAAGATAAGATAAAAGTAAATTTTGTTGGATAGAAGGGCATAATAGTTAATACTATAAAAGTCTTTAGGCAAACAATATATGCTAATGTTTAGAATATAAAATTGCTTTTCTATATTTAGTAATAAAGTATAATTAATAGTAATAAATATTTAAGAAGAATACATATTAAATTTAGTATGTATTCTTTTTTATTGTAAGTTCATTGTGACAGTAAAACTATTGTAGTAGGTATAAGTTGTATTTATGCAGTATATTTATTACACTTTATATAATATTAAGTATCTATCTATGTTAAGTGTTAAGTATTAGGTATTATTATGAAGAATAATGTTGAAATAGTGAATATATATTCTATAAGACAAGGGTATTATATGGTATAATATATTATATATAGGCTTTCACAGTGAAGATATATTTTATTTATCATCAAAGCCTCATGGGAACCAAGATGGAGGTAATGAATAGTTGGATTTTGGCTTAAATCCCTATAGATAAAAACTTGCAAAGGGGTGTAAAAATGAGATTTGTAATAGTAACTGGAATGTCAGGAGCAGGAAAGACTCAAGCTATAAGAAGTCTTGAAGATTTAGGGTACTTTTGTGTTGATAACCTACCACCCACATTAATATCAAAGTTTGCAGAAGCTTGCTTTCAAACAGAAGGTAAAATAGACAAAATTGCTATAGTAGTTGATATACGTGGAAGAAGATTTTTTGACGACCTATTTGATAGCCTAAGTCACCTTGATGCTGAAGGATATTTATATGAAGTGTTATTTTTGGAAGCTACAGATGAAGTGTTAGTAAAACGTTATAAAGAGAGCAGAAGAAAACACCCATTAGCACCAGATGGTAGAGTTATAAATGGCATTAGTATTGAGAGAAAAAAATTAAGGGCTATTAGAGATAAAGCCAACAAGATTATTAATACAACAAAGCTATCAAATAAAGAGTTAAATGAAGAAATAATAAATTATTTTGGAGAGCAAGGACAGATAGAAACACAACTCCTAATTAATGTAGTTTCTTTTGGATTCAAGTATGGAATTCCTTTAGATTCAGATTTGGTTTTTGATGTTAGATTTCTTCCAAATCCCTTCTATATTCCCGAGCTTAAACCTTTTTCGGGGTTAGATAAACCTGTTAAGGATTATGTTCTGGCGAAAAATGAAACTAAGGAATTCGTAGATAAGTTAATTGATATGTTATTATTTTTAATACCGAGTTATAAAAATGAAGGGAAAAGACAGTTAATTATTTCTATAGGATGTACTGGAGGAAGGCATCGCTCAGTAGCCATTTCTAATAAGATATATGAGCTACTTTGTCATAATGGTTACAATGCTACTATTGATCATAGGGATGTTAATGAAGATGTAAATAGGGGAGCAGGCAAGCTATGAAGCTAAGCTACTGGTTAAGGCCAGGTATTGGAATTAAACGATGGCTTGCTAAGGCCATTTTTGGTATTGCACTTATAGTTTATGCAGTTATGGAGCTTATAAACAAAGTTTATTTTGGAATAGATTATATTTTGTTTTGGGTCCTCATTATTTTCATTGGTATTTTTTCTGTATACTATGGTCTTTCAAATTATACTGAAAGAATGATTGCTCTTTTAAATTTAGAGGTTGTGAATTTATCCTTAAATAAAAAAAATATTGGTGAATTGATTTATGAAAAAAAGATTTTAGTTAGAGGACCTAAAGTTGTAGTAATAGGTGGAGGAACGGGACTTTCTAATATGCTTAGTGGGATTAAAAAATTCACTAGTAATATTACAGCCATCGTTACTGTAGCAGATGATGGAGGAGGTTCAGGAGTTTTAAGACAGGATCTAGGAATTTTACCTCCAGGGGATATAAGAAACTGTATTGTAGCCCTTGCAGATACAGAGCCTATAATGGAAGATTTATTTCGTTATAGATTTAAAGATGGAAGGCTAGAAAATCAAAACTTTGGAAATTTGTTTTTAGCAGCTATGGACGGAATATCAGATAACTTTTTGGAGGCTATAAAAAAAACCTGCTCTGTTCTTGCAGTTACAGGGAGGGTTCTTCCTGTAACCTTAGACAATCTGCAGCTTTTCGCAAGGCTTAAAAATGGTTCTTTAGTAAGAGGTGAATCGGTAATACCAAAAGAAGTATTAAGAAGAAATTCACCTATCGAAAGTGTTTTCATAGAACCGAAAGAGGCAAGAGCAGTGGAAGAGGCCATAACTGCAATTTTGGAGGCTGATGCTGTAATTTTAGGTCCAGGAAGTCTTTATACTAGCATTATTCCAAATTTATTAGTTAGGGATATTAAGGAAGCTTTAAATGAGACTAAGGGAATTAAAATTTATGTATCTAATATAATGACTCAACCAGGAGAAACTGATGAGTTTACAGTACAGGATCATATTAAAGCTATCCATGATCACTGTGGCACTTTAGCTATTAACTATGCTATAGTTAACGGAGAGGATATTGGAGAGCAATTAAAGGCTAAATATTTAGAGGAAGGCTCCATTCCAGTAATTCTTGATAAGTCTAAAGCTAATGAGTTAGATGTAGAGTATATTAAAGCTAATATTGTTAAAATTAAAAATGGTTATGTTAGACATGATGAAAATAAGTTAGCAGAAATATTAGTTGAAACAGTAATGAAGAAAAAACTTTTTTATGATGAAAAAAGAATTTTAGAGTTCTTTTATCTATCACAAAAATTAAAAGAAGCTAAGAAGAATAGGGAGTAAAAACATGTCATTTTCACTAAAGGTTAAGAATGAAGTTTGTAGATATACAGATTTAACAAAAGAAGAGGCTATAGCAGAATTATCTGCCATAATGAAGGCAAGTGGAACCTTAGGTCTTGGAGCCAATAAGTCTATTACATTTAAGGTTGTAACAGAAAATCCTGCTATAGCTAGGTTGATTTTTAAAATATTAAAAGAACACTTTTATATTCATACAAAGCTTCTTGTAAAAAGAAGTAATTCTTTAAAGAAAAATAATGTTTATGTAGTTATCATACCAGAGGATGTAAATGTGAGAGGATTGCTAGAAGAGGTAGGGGTTTTAAAGAAAGAAGAACTTCTTACTATTAACTATGGAATACCAGAGAATATGGTAGAAGATGAAGGGACTAAAAGAGCATATATAAGAGGTGCATTTTTAGGTGGAGGAAGTATAAGCAATCCTGAAAAAACTTATCATTTAGAGTTTGTAACCCATAACTATGATTATGCTATAGAACTTAGTAAGTTAATAAATACTTATAGTCTTTCTTCAAAGGTTATTCAAAGAAAGAATAGCTATGTGATTTATATTAAAGAAGGAGAACAAATAGTAGATTTGTTAAATATTATTGGGGCTCATAGTTCGCTTCTACAGTTAGAGAATATAAGAATTATGAAGGAAATGAGAAATAATGTAAATAGGCTGGTGAATTGCGAAACTGCCAATTTGAGTAAGACGGTAAATGCTGCAGTAAGACAGGTTGAGAGTATTAAATTAATTGAAGAGGAAATTGGACTTGATAGGCTTCCTAAAAATTTAAGAGAGGTGGCAGAGCTAAGACTTGAGTTCCCAGACGAATCTCTTAAGGAGTTAGGAGCAATGCTTAATCCTCCAGTAGGAAAATCAGGGGTAAATCATAGGTTAAGAAGAATAGAAAAAATTGCAGAGGAGCTACATAAAGAAGGTAGGTAGAGTATGTCAAAGCATGAGGATATTATTAAATATATACTTTCACTAGATATTGGGACAAAAATTTCAGTTAGAGGAGTAAGTAATGACCTGGGGGTTAGCGAAGGTACGGCTTACAGAGCAATTAAAGAATGTGAATCCATAGGTATAGTTAATACTATTCCAAGGGTCGGGACTGTAAGAGTGGAAAAACTTGAAAAAAGAAACATAGATAAAATTACCTTTGGGGAAGTTGTAAACATTGTTGATGGAACTCTTCTCGGAGGCAAAGAGGGAGCACATAAAACCTTAGAGAAGTTTGTAATTGGGGCAATGGAAGTTGAAACTATTAAAAAATACATAAGTCCTGGAGCACTATTAATTGTTGGAAATAGAGAAGAAGCTCAGAGGCTTGCTCTTGAAAATGGATGTGCTGTTTTAATTACAGGAGGTTTTTCTTGTAGTGAGGAAATTGAGGAACTTGCAGATAAAAATCAGCTCCCTTTAATTTCTTGCACCTATGACACATTTACTGTAGCTAGCATGATTAATAAGGCAATTTTTGAAAACAATGTTAAAAAAGAAATAATATTAGTGGAAGATATAATGGAAAAAAATCCGAAATATTTAACCACCTTTGATAAAGTGAAAAAGTTAAAAGAATTAATTGAAAAAACTAAACATGAAAGATATCCAGTGATAGATGAAAACCAAAAGGTGATAGGTATAGTTACCTTAAATGATATTAAAGATAATAGAGATGATGAAGTTATTGGTAATATAATGATAAAAGATCCAATCGTAGTTATGCCTACAACTACAGTAGCTTACGCTGCACATATAATGGCCTGGGAAGGAATAAAACTCTGTCCTGTGGTAGTTAAGAAGAAATTAGTGGGAGTTATATCTAGAGAAGATGTAATTAAAGCTATGCAATTAGTATTAAGACAGCCTCATGTTGGAGAAACCATGGAGGATTTAATTCTTAAGAATTTTGAGTTTGAGACAAATAAGGACACTATGCATTTTTGGGGAGAAATAATTCCGGAAATGTTAGATTCCATCGGCACTGCTTCTTGGAATGCCTTGAATATGCTTTTATCCACCATGGGCACTATGGCATTAAGGCAAAATAGCAGTACAAATGTAGCTATAGATAGTTTTACTTCCTACTTTATGAAGCCAGTACAAATGGGAAGGGTTATCGATATCTATTCCGAGGTCTTAGATAGAGGAAGATATTACTCTAAAGTAGAGATCACTATGTATAATTCAAATAAGGAGCTTATTGCAAAGTCCATGCTTTCAGCCAAAGTATTAAAGAGATAAGGCAATATAATGTTAAGTTTTAAGGCATTTCTAAATATACTTAAAGAAGTAATTATAAAACCTTGTATAATTTGAGTAAATACTTTAATTTCTATAGTAATATAAGAAAATTTTTGGAGATTCTAAAATCATAATATAGCTTTTAAATAAAGTCTCAATGCTAAATGATGTATAAATATACAGCTTTATTAGTAAAGTATAAAAATGTTGATTAGATAAAAAAGAAAACAATTAGTATTCTAATTGTTTATGTTAACATATTTAATGAAGTTAACCTTTAGAAAGGTATTTTCTAAAGGTTATTTTAATTTAATTTTAGTAATATCACAAACTGTTATATTACATAGATTAAGTGTCGAAAAAGACACTATAAAACTTCCATTGGTATGACTTTTTAACATTTTATTTCATGGTATAAAGTGGTATAATTTGTATTGTCCACAAAAATCTTAATGTTAGGAATTTTGTGAGAAATTATATAATTGGGGGGAAACTTATGAAACTTTTTAAGTCGAAAAGATATGGAAGTTTACTTTTAGCTTTTGCTTTAGTATTTCAATTCATATCTCCAGTAAACTTAATAACGGCATTTGCTGAGACACAAGAAACTAAGATTCAAGTTCTTGCAACTTCAGATTTGCACGGCAGATTCTATCCGTGGGAATATGCCTCTGATGCTGCAATATCTTCAGGTAGTATGACTAAGATTGCTACTTTAGTTAAGCAGCTAAGAGAACAAAACCCAAATACAATTTTGATGGATAATGGGGACACAATTCAAGACAACTCTTCATATTTATTCCTAAAGGATGAAGTACATCCAATGATGTTAGGAATGAACGAAATGGGTTATGATACATTTACTCTTGGAAACCATGAATTTAACTATGGTATCCCAACACTTGAAAATGTTGTAAAGGGGCTAACTAATACAGCGGTTTTATGTGGAAATGTATATAAACCAAACGGAGAAAGATTAGGACAACCTTATAAAATTGTTGAGAAGAACGGTATTAGAATTGCTATTATAGGTATGGTTACTCCACATATTACAAAGTGGGATGGTCCAAACCTAAAAGGCTACAACGTTACAAACCCTGTAGAAGAAACTAAAGCTGTAATAAAAGAACTTAAAGATGGAAATAAAGCAGATGTATTTATAGCTTCAATGCATATGGGTATAGAGAGTGAATATGGTAATGGGGATAGTGCAAGAGAAATGGCTGAAGCTAACCCGGAACTTTCTTTAATAATTGCTGGACATGCTCATTCGCAAATTGTTGGTGAAAAAGTAAACAATGCTTATATTACAGAGCCAGGTAAATCTGGAGAGCAATTATCAGTAGCTGAATTAACTGTTAAAGAAGATGGTGGTAAGTATACTGTTACTACTGCTACTTCAAAACTTTTAAACACAAAAGGAGTTGCTGATGATGAGGCCTTAAAAGCAAAATTACAACCTTATCATGATAGAGCCTTAGCTGATGCTAGACAAGTTATAGGAAAACTTGAAGGTGGGGAACTTGCACCTAAACAAGAGTTTAAAGGAATAACTCAAGCTCAAATTCAAGATTCAGCAGTAGTTGATTTAATTTTAGATACTCAGATGTACTATGCTAAGAATATACCAACTGGTGCACATCATGTTTCGGGGGCAGCATTATTTGATTCGAATGCAAATATTGTTCCAGGTGAAATTAAAAAGGCTGATACTTCAAAAGTATATAAATATGATAACTGGTTAATGACTTTAAAAGTTAATGGCGCTCAATTAAAGAAATATATGGAGTGGTCAGCAGGCTACTACAACACTTTTAAACCAGGTGATTTAACAATATCTTTTAATAAAGATGTAAGAATGTACAATTATGATATGTTTGGTGGAGTTAAGTATGAAGTTAACATATCTAAGGAACCAGGTGCTAGAATAGAGAAATTAACTTATATGGATGGAAATGCAGTTAAGGATACAGATGAAATTTACTTAACAGTAAACAACTATAGAGCTAATACTCAACTATTAAATGAAGCTTCAGGCTTATTTAAAGGCGAAGGTGTACCAGTTGTGTATGACTCTTCAGCTGAACCAATTTCAGCAGTAAGAGACTTTGTGAGAGAATATATTGTAAATGTTAAAGGTGGAACTATTACTCCAACAGTTGATAACAACTGGAAAGTAACAGGTACTAACTTTGATGCTAACAAGAGAGCTATAGCAGCTAAACTAGTTAATGAGGGTAAAATTACTCTTCCAAAATCTGAAGATGGAAGAACACCAAATGTTAGAAGCTTAACTTGGGCAGATATTGAAGCAATTGGTGCAAAAACTGTTAACTTACTTACTTTCAATGATTTCCATGGAACAGTTGATAGTAAGTTAAGCAGCAAGAACCCTGGAATAGCTAAATTTGCAGCAGCTATTAAAAAATACACAACTCAAGAAAATGATAATAACGGATATGCTGTTTTATCAGGGGGAGATAGCTATCAAGGAAGTGCTATGTCTAACTTAACTTATGGTTCAGTTATAACTGAAATGTTAAAAGAATTAAATGTACAAGCATCTGCCCTTGGGAACCATGAGTTTGACTGGGGTATAGATAAAATAGAAAAATGGGCTAAAGATGGCGGCTTTGACTTCTTAGCATCAAATATTTATAACAAGAAAACTGGCAAGCCAGTTGAATTTGCGAAACCATACAAAGTTATTACTGAAGCAGGCAAGAAAATTGGTTTAGTTGGAATTGCAACTCCAGAAACTGCATTTAAGACTTTACCAGCTAATGTGGAAAATCTTGAGTTTAGAGATCCAGTTGCTGCTACTAATGAATGGGCAGCTTATTTAAGAGAAACTGAAAAAGTTGACGCAGTAGTAGTGTTATCTCACCTTGGAACTTTCCAAGACAAGGTTACAAAAGAAATAACAGGTGAAGGAGCAGATCTTGCTAAAAATGCTAAAGGCATCGATGCAGTAATCACAGCTCATTCACATCAAGTTGTTAATGGTATAGTAAACGGCATACCAGTCATTCAAGCAGGAAACAATGGTAGAGCTATTGGTAAAATATCTTTAAGCTTTGTAGATGGAAAGGTTTATGCTGTATCTAGCTTAGAAGATTTAGCTTCAAAAGTTAAGGATTTACCTGAAGACCCAGCAGTAAAAGCTATTTATGACAAATATAATAATCAATTAAGTCCAATTCTTGATGAAGTGGTAACAACTTTAGAGAATGACTTAGATCATGATAAGACAGCAGGACTTACAACTCTTGGGCAATTCAACACTAAATTAATGATGGATATTACAGGAGCACAAATTGGTTTAACTAATGGTGGTGGTATCAGAGCACCATTAGCTAAAGGAGAATTAACAGTGGGAGATATGTATACAGTATTCCCATTCGATAATACTTTAGTTACACTAGAACTTACTGGAGCAGATCTTAAGAAAAACATAGAGTATGGAATAGATCCAAACAATGGAGTAGGCTGGATTCAATTCTATGGAATCAAAGTGTTCTATGATGAAACTAAACCAGTAGGCGAGAAAATCACATCAATGAGATTAATGGATGGAACTAAGATTGAGGCTGATAAGTACTACACAGTAGTAACTAATGACTTCATGGCTACTAATGGAGATGGATATAACTTCTCAGGAGCTAAAAATCTTACTGATACAAGCATTGTTTTAAGAGATGCTATGATTAAAGAACTTAAAAAATCTAAATCAGTTGCTTTCGAGAAACAAGATTTACTTGTTAAGGGTGAAGATACTACAGTAGACCAAGGTAATGCAGGAAATGGTGGGGATAACAACGGTAAAGATAACACTGGAACTATTCCACAGGCAGGTTCTGTAGTAGGAACAACTGAAGTTATCACAATAGGATTCTTAGCTGCTATAATGGGTGCTGCATTATACTTTACTTCAAGAAAGAAAGAAGAAAATGTTGCTTAATAGAAAACTTGGTTTAAACTTTAAGGGAGATTTTAAGCTAGATTTTAACTTAGAAGTTTAGAACACCTAGAAATACATTTTTAGTATGAATGGGTTATTTCTAGGAAATAAAAATTGTTATAATTTACAAGGGAGTGTGATTTTTCACACTCCTTTTTTCGATGATTATGGTATTATATATTCATGGGGGTGTCATAAGTTGAAAAATAGAGTTTTTAGGATTTTGGGCATATTATTAGTGATAATTGGTATTTCTGCAGTACTCTATGGAACATACAATAAAGTTAAAACAGATAAGGCTCAGAAAACTCTAATTAATGATTTTGATAATGTACTTAAGAAGATTGAAAATGGAGATATAAAAGAACCGGAGTCTGCTGAAACTTCAGAGAAAAATGTAAAGGCTATTGCAATTTTAGAAATACCAAAAATTGGACTAAAAGTCGCTGTGGCAGAAGGTACAAGTGATGATATAATAGGATATGCGGTAGGACACTTTACAGGAACAGCATTACCTGGAGAGGTTGGAAACTGTGCTTTAGTTGGGCATAGGAATTTTACAACAGGGGAGTTTTTTCTAAGGATTAATAAACTTGAACCAGGAGATGATATAAGGATTACAACTTTTGACAAAACTTATACTTATAAGGTTACAGGTCAACAGACTGTTAATCCACAAGATGTTTATGTGTTAAATCCTACTAAAACTCCGACTATTACTTTAGTAACCTGCAGTTTAAATGGGAAGCAAAGGTTGATAGTGAAAGGGGAATTAGCTCAATAGGAGGTGATTCGATTAATGGAAAAAACAATAGATGAAAAAGAAAATTTAGGTTCCTTTGTTCATCTTCATGTTCACACGGAATATAGTCTTTTAGATGGCTCAGGAAAAATCTCAAAGTTAATTAAAAAGACTAAAGAACTTGGAATGAAGAGTATTGCAATTACGGACCACGGAACTATGTATGGAGCAGTAGATTTTTATAAGGCAGCTGTTGAAGAAGGTATTAAGCCGATTATAGGCTGTGAAATTTATGTAGCTGGAAAATCAATGCACATAAAGCAACCTGACTTAGACAATGAAACTTATCACCTAGTGTTGCTTGTACAAAACAATAAGGGTTATGAAAACTTGATGAAAATTGTGTCCACTGCCTCCATAGAAGGGTTTTATTATAAGCCTAGAGTAGACCATGAGTTTTTAAAAGCTCATAGTGAAGGACTTATTGCAACTAGTGCCTGTCTTGGAGGAGAGGTTCAGTCAAATTTACTTAAGGGAAACAAAGTTAAAGCTAAAAAACTAGCCTTAATGTACAAGGATATATTTAAGGGAGAGTTTTATTTAGAGCTTCAGTATCATGGAATGGCTGAGCAATTACAGGTAAATGAGCTCATAGTTGAGTTATCAAAGGAATGTGATATCCCTATTATTTGTACTAATGACGTGCATTACATAAACAAGAAGGACAGTCACTCCCATGAAATTCTATTATGTATTCAAACAGGTAAGATAATGGAAGATGAGAAAAGAATGAAGTATCCCTCTGATGAATTTTACTTAAAGCCACCAGAAGAAATGGAGAAAACCTTTTCCTACATTCCAGAGGCCTTAGAAAATACAGTGAGGATTGCAGAAAAATGCAATTTTAACTATGAGTTCCATGTATCTAAGTTACCTAAGTTTCCACTTCCTGAGGGGGTGGCTCCTTATGAGTATCTTAGGGACACTTGCTACAAAGGTCTTATTGAAAGATATGAATGCTTTAGAGATCTAAGAGATAAGGAATTAGACTTCAATAGGATTGAAGCTTTATGCAATGAAGGTTGTGAAGTAAAAGAAATCTGTGACAGGTTAGAATACGAGCTTGATGTAATAAAGCAAATGGGTTATGTAGACTACTTTTTAATCGTCTGGGATTTCATAAGGTTCGCTAATGAAAATGGAATTCCAACTGGACCAGGAAGAGGTTCAGCGGCAGGATCGGTAGTTGCATATACCCTAGGAATAACAAAGATAGATCCAATAAAATATAACTTACTCTTTGAGCGTAGAGATGCGTTCGTTAAACTGGGTGAATTGCTGGAAAGCTAAACTATTAAAGTAGCATGCCGATCAGCAGCCAAGTCCGTGAATAGCATAACAGTAACGGAAAGGTTCAGAGACTAGAAGAATGAATAGCTAAATAATAACTTCTTCCAAGAGTGCCCAGTTCAATAAATTATTATATTTACACGAATATGTGTTTCTATAAATGGGAACCATAATATTGAAAGGATATAATAAAATAGTAAATATCATAAATTTATTGAGATGATATAGTCCAAACTGAGTTGGAAGTGACCAACTGATGAAAATGAGAGAAATCTCCAGAGCATAGGATAAAGAGCCTATGGATAATAATTAATGTTCTTAAACCCTGAAAGAGTAAGCATGCCGGATTAAAAATTACTATTTTATGAGAAAAATAAATGACTAGATATAAACTAGATAAATATAAAGATGAGATAGTAAACTTGTATATAAATGAGAAGCTATCTTGTGCTAAAATTGCAAACTTGTACAATGCACATTTGTGTGGTATATATGATGCGTTAAAAAGATGGGGCATAAAAACAAGAAATTTATCTGATAGCCATAAATTATATAAAGTTAATGATAATTATTTTAAAAATATTGATTCTGAAGCAAAGGCCTATTGGTTGGGGTTTATATATGCTGATGGATATATAACAAAGCCAAGTAATATTGGAATATCACTAAAAGATATAGATGATGTTCACTTAACTAAGTTTTTGAAATGTATAAATTCTGACTATCCAATAAATTATTATGTTTCGACTGGTTATGGAGAATGTAGATACGCAAGGATAATAATAAATAGTGTGCAAATGTTTAATGATTTATTATTAAAGGGTGTTAAGCTTAAAAAGAGTTTAATATTACAGTTTCCTGATGAACAAATAGTTCCCAAAGAGTTTCAATTATCTTTTATTAGAGGATATTTTGATGGTGATGGTAGCTTAATTTTAAGTGAAAATTCTATCAATATCAAACTATGTGGAACTAAGGAATTTTTGTGTAAAGTCATTGAAATTTTTAATGAGGTCTCAAACTATAATTTTCAGAATAAGCTTTTTAAACGTCATAAAGATGAAAAGAATAATTACTACTTTAGTTATGGTGGAAGATTGAAGGTTATTTCAATATTAAGTAAATTATATGACAATGCAAATATCTTTTTAGATAGAAAGTTTGAAAAATATAATAAACTCATAAATAGTTGATTTTAGTCGTGCACAATAGAAACATTGTGCTTAAAGAGCCTTGAATTGCTGGAAAGTCCTGAGAGCCTTGTAAACCAAAACATAAGATTGAGATAATATCTAAATGTGAGGGTGGTTTAACCGAAAAAATTACAAGGATTTGAGTTTAGTCACACTCTGCTGGATAACCATGCAGCTAAGCCTTGATGAGAGGAAAGTTCAACGACTAGTGCAAAGGCACGTAGGGATATATCCCGAAGCGGGGCAACCTAAACCGTAAAGGTCGGTAGGAGAAGATATAGTCTATACCCACTATAAAGTAGTGTTAAAGTATCTTGAAAGAGAGGGTGTATTAGATTGATAGTGACTTCTGTTACGAAAGAAGACAGGAAATTATTGACTATGTAGTTGATAAGTATGGAGTAAATAATGTATCACAAATAATAACCTTTGGAACCATGGCAGCTAGGGCATGCATAAGAGATGTAGGAAGGGCTATGAACTATCCATATTCAGAAGTGGATAGAATAGCTAAGATGATTCCAACAGTATTAGGGATTACCATCGATAAAGCTTTAGATATGAATCCAGAGCTTAAAGAAGCTTATGATAATGAATCAAGAGTTAAAGAGTTAATTGATGTGGCTAGAGACTTAGAGGGACTACCTCGTCATAGTTCCACCCACGCAGCAGGGGTTGTTATAGCGTCTAACCCATTGGTGGAGTATGTTCCCCTTCAGAAAAATGAAGATATGATTGTAACCCAATTTACTATGGGAACCTTAGAGGAGCTTGGTCTTTTAAAAATGGATTTCCTTGGACTTCGTACTTTAACAGTTATGCAAGACACAGTAAAAAATATTAAGGATAATCGAGGATTAGATATTGACCTTGATAAAATAGACTTCGAGGATGAAAAAGTCTATAGTATGATTGGAGAGGGTAAAACTGTTGGAGTATTCCAGCTAGAATCTGCAGGAATGACTTCTTTCATGAAGGAGTTAAGGCCTGACAATTTAGAGGATATAATTGCAGGAATAAGTCTCTACAGACCAGGTCCAATGGCTGAGATTCCAAGATATGTTGAAAGTAAAAACAATCCAGATAAGGTTCAGTATATTACGCCAGAGCTTGAACCAATTCTAGGGGTATCCTATGGGGTAATGGTATACCAAGAACAGGTTATGCAAATCGTAAGAGATTTAGCTGGATACTCCTTAGGACGTTCGGACTTAGTTAGACGTGCAATGTCTAAAAAGAAGCATAAGGTTATGGAGGAAGAAAGACGTAACTTTATTTACGGTATAGTTGATGAAACTGGAAATGTAGAAGTTCCAGGCTGTTTGAGAAATGGCATAAGCGAAGAAGCTGCAAATAAGATTTTTGACCAGATGATGGATTTCGCAAGTTATGCTTTTAACAAGAGCCATGCTGCAGCCTACGCAGTTGTAGGCTATCAAACAGCGTATTTAATGTGTTATTACCCAGCAGAATACATTGCTGCGATGCTTAATAGTATTATGGGTAGTAACGAAAAGGTTGCTTATTATATAAGATTTGCTGAGCAGCTAGGAATTCAAGTGTTGCCACCAGATATTAATGAAAGTAACTCAGGGTTTACTGTTAAGGGTAACACCATTAGATTTGGACTTTCTGCAATTAAAAATGTAGGTGTACCAGTTATTGAATCAATTGTAAAGGATAGAGAAGAAAAAGATAAGTTTAAAAACTTTAATGATTTTTGCAATAAAATTGATACCTCAGCAGTTAATAAAAGAGCTGTTGAAAGCTTAATTAAGTCAGGGGCTTTCGACTCTCTTGGCGTTTATCGTTCTAAACTTATGGCAGTGTTTGAGAAGCTTTTAGACAGTGTATCCAATGAGAGAAAGAGAAATATTACAGGTCAAATCAACTTGTTTGGAGATTTGGTTCAGGATGAAACTCCTATTCAAATACAATATCCAAACATTGAAGAATTTAATAAAAAATACCTTCTTGCTATGGAAAAAGAAATGACTGGTATATATCTTTCTGGTCATCCTTTAGATGACTATGAAAAGTCTCTTAAAATGTTAACAAGTCATAAGGTTTCGGATTTGATTGTAAGTGATGTACTTGAAGAAGCAGTTACAGTTGGGGAAAATAGCACAAAAATAAAGGATGGAACTAAAGTAATTGTGGGAGGACTAATTTCTACTGTTACAAGAAAAATAACTAAGAATAATGCAATGATGGCTTTTATAACCTTAGAAGATTTATTTGGAACCATTGAAGTAATTGTGTTTCCTAAAACCTACGATAACTATAGAAACTTAATTAATGAAGATGAAATGGTTATAATAAATGGAAGAGTTAGTGTAAGAGAAGATGAGCCAACAAAGATACTCTGTGAAGAAATTTCACCTTTAGTTAATGTGAGTAATGAAAAAATCTTCATTCTAATTAAGGATAAGAGTATGTTAACTCCAACAACCAAGGAAATTAAAATCACTTTCAAGGATAACCTAGGAGCGACTCCAGTATATTTATGTACTGCTGATGATAGAAAGAGGTATTTAATAGATAGGCAAGGATGGCTTCATAGTGATTATGATACTATTTCCATGCTTAAAGAAATGTTTGGGGAAAGCAATGTAAAGGTTATGTAAGTTCTAAAAAAATTATTACAAAATAATTAGGGACTTAATATTAATAAAACCATGCATAATAAAAGAGTTGATCTCTATTTATGCATGGTTTTCTCATGCTGAGAGAAACTCAGGTTTTGTAATAGCAAAATATCTGGATGGCCTTGGAATTACAAGGTTTTAAAATGGGTACAAAAAAATTTGAGTAAACACTATCTATTTAAAGAACTTATGAACACAGGCTTTTGTACTTATTTAGCGATTGTGAATGTATTAAGATAATTGTGTCTTAAGGTAAAATGTAAGTAGATTTTGAATTAATAAAAAGCTAGAGGGAAATTATATAAATAGTTATAAAAATCTAAAAAACACAGGGTGAAAAATACAGAAAATTTGCAAACCATTACATAAAAAAATACGTTGATATTATTATAGGTAAATATTAGAATTAGAGTATAACTATGATTTTAAAAGGGGGCATAACAATGAAGACAATAGCAGTTTTAACTAGTGGTGGAGATTCACCTGCAATGAATGCAGCAATTAGAGCAGTAGTAAGAATAGCAAATGATAAAGGACTTAGAGTTCTTGGGGTACATAGAGGCTATAACGGACTTATAAATGGAGAAGTTGAAGAAATGGATAGAAGTTCTGTTTCAGACATTATTCATAGAGGTGGAACTATACTAAGAACTGCTCGTAGTGAAGAATTTAAGACCCCTCAGGGAAG
Source organism: Clostridium punense (assembly GCF_017874425.1). Taxonomy (GTDB): domain Bacteria; phylum Bacillota; class Clostridia; order Clostridiales; family Clostridiaceae; genus Clostridium_J; species Clostridium_J punense. The sequence continues at coordinate 216,387 of NZ_JAGGLL010000002.1, read as the reverse complement.
AGAGAAAGCATTAAATGTTATAAAAGTTTTAAAAATAGATGGTGTAGTGGTAATAGGTGGTGATGGTTCCTTTAGAGGAGCACAATTATTATCAGAGCTTGGAGTACCTACTGTTGGAATTCCAGGAACTATAGATAATGATTTAGCTTATACTGATTATACAGTTGGTTTTGATACAGCCCTTAACACAGCGCTAGATGCTATTAATAAGATAAGAGATACCTCTAGCTCCCATGAACGAGTTAGTGTCATTGAAGTTATGGGAAGAAATTGTGGAGATTTAGCTCTATTTGCAGGAATTGCAGGTGGGGCAGAAAATGTAATTGTACCAGAAAAAGAGTTTAGTTTTGAGGATATATGTAGAGGGATTTTTGAAGGTAAAAGAAGAGGAAAGCTACACAACATTATTATTTTAGCTGAGGGTGTTGGTGGAGCGCATAAATTAGTTAAAAAAATTGAAGAGGTTACAGGTATTGAAAGTAGAGCAACAGTACTTGGATATATTCAAAGAGGTGGAATACCAAGTGCTTTTGATAGAATTCTTGCTTCCCGCTTAGGAGCGAAAGCAGTAGAAGTTCTTATAGAAGGAAAATCTTCTAGAGTTGTTGGAACAAAAAATGGAGAAATAATTGATATGGATATAACGGAAGCTTTATCAATTGAAAAGAAGTTCAATGAAAAGCTTTATGAGATATCAATAGCCTTATCTCACTAAAATAATAGATATTGAAATCTACAAAAGTATATTAACATTTGAAAAGTAGCTATATAAATAGTAATAGTATACTTTGATTATATAGAAAATACTTTAACATTAAATGAGTACTTCTAAACAATAGATTTTTCAAAAAAATATAGTAAAGATTAATGTGATATTAATATGAAAAAACTTTGTGATAAAAGTATATAAGTTTTTCAGCTTGTTTATTTATAACATAAAAATATAAATTGCTTATCTTTATAGCATTGTAGAACATTGCTATATTTCATATAAACTATAAAGGGTTTATAAATAGCTATACCAATAAATAGGTATAAGATACGTAGGAGGAAAATTATGAAAAAGACTAAAATAATATGTACTGTTGGACCTACTACTGATGACAAGGAAATTGTTAAAAATCTCATAAAACTAGGCATGAATGCAGCAAGATTAAACTTCTCTCATGGTTCTCATGAGGAGCACAAAAGAAGAATAGACATGGTGAAAGAAGTTAGAAAAGAGTTAAATAGACATACGGCTATAATTCTAGATACTAAAGGACCAGAGATCAGAACAGGAAAATTTGAAGGAAACACTGTTGAACTTACAGAAGGAACTAATTTTACTATATATGCTGGAGAAGAAATCTTAGGGGATGAAACAAAATGTTCTGTAACCTATAATAAGCTTCATGAAGATGTAGAAATAGGAGACACTATCTTAATAAATGATGGGTTAGTAGCTCTAGAAGTTCAAAGCATTGAAGGAAATAAGGTTCATACCCTAGTGAAAAATACAGGAGTAATTGGTAATAACAAAGGTGTTAATGTACCTGGAGTTGCAATAAATCTACCTTCTCTTACAGATAAGGACATAGCAGATTTAAAGTTTGGTATAGATAATGAAATTGATATAGTAGCTGCATCTTTTATAAGAAAGGCTTCGGATGTTTTGGATATTAGAAAAGTGCTAAATAAAAATGGGGGAGAAGATATTCAAATATTCTCAAAAATTGAAAATAGACAGGGCGTAAATAATATTGATGAAATTATTAAGTACTCTGATGGAATAATGGTTGCTAGAGGTGACTTAGGAGTTGAAATACCAGCTGAGGAAGTACCAGTTGTTCAAAAAAACATTATTAAGAAATGTAATGAGGCCGGTAAGCCGGTAATAACAGCTACTCAGATGTTAGATTCTATGATAAGAAACCCAAGACCTACAAGAGCTGAAGCCTCTGACGTAGCTAATGCAATTTTTGATGGCACGGATGCTATAATGCTAAGTGGGGAAACTGCAAATGGTAAGTACCCAGTAGAAGTTGTAAAGACTATGGCTCAAATTGCCATAACAGCTGAGGAACATATTAATTATGAGGAGAACTTAAAGAAAAAGAGAAAATCTCATATTCCTAACGTTCCAAATGCTATTAGTCTTGCAACTTGTAATACAGCAATGGATCTTAAGGCATCGGCTATAATCACTGCAACTCAAAGTGGGCATACAGCAAGACAGGTTTCTAAATATAGACCAGAGTGTAATATTATAGCATGTACACCTTATGAGAAGGTAGCTAGGAGTCTTGCACTAAATTGGGGAGTGTATCCAATCCTTACTCCTAAAACAGAAACTACAGATGAATTAATTCAAAATTCCGCTGAGATTGCTTTATCTGCTGGTTATGTTAAAAAAGGAGATTTAGTAGTTATAGCAGCAGGTATCCCAATGAACTATGTTGGAAGTACAAATATGATGAAGGTTCATATTATTGGAGATATACTTCTTCAAGGAAAAGGTACCAACAATGTATCTGCCTTTGGTACAGCATTACATGTGACAGATGCAAAAGATGCATTAAACAAATTAGAAGATGGAGAGATAATAGTTGTTAAAAGACTTGGAAGGGAGTTTATGGAGATTCTTGATAAAGTTGCAGGGATAATTGTAGAAGAAGATGAAATGAGCTCAAGTGTTGTAATTGAATGTGCAGCAAAAGATATTCCTATAATTTATAATGCTACAGGAGCATCTACCATAATTAAATCTGGATGTTTTATAACAATGGATCCAAAACGAGGAATAGTTTATAGTGGAAGAGCAAATATAAGTTATTAGTAATGATGAACAAGAATATTACATTCAAAGCATAACCTATTTCTAATAATTCTTAATGCTAGTGTAGAAGTAGACATCTACACTAGCATTAGTGGTAAACAAGTTTTAGGCTAATTATCCTATAATTTATAAGATAAAACTTAATAAATTTTACTAAAAATAAAAATAGTTAGAATAATTATTGAAATAATTGGAAAAATACTTGTGTTATTCATAATCTTTATGTATAATATTGGAACAAGTGGCGTAAAATTTAAAATATAACATATGGCAACTGATTTTATTATTGGCACCCTAGTGGGTGTCTTTTTTTGTTATATGATAAATTTAATTCTGTGATTGAAAGATAGGTCTAGAACACAATAATAATATATGTTATTAGATTAGGTAAAAAATATTAATAGTTCAGATAATATAGAAGAATATATTAACATTTTCTATTTGTAATTAGTACAGGAAGTTTATGGTTATAACTGTAGATTTTTGAACTAATGATTATCATTGTATAAAAATATAAAAATCTTCACATACTATCCTTAAAACTATGAAAGGATGTGTAAGTTATGACAAATGGAACATTAACCTGTAGTGCACAAAGTTGTGTACATAATATGACTGGATTATGCTCTGCTAATGTAATTCATGTACATGGAGCTGGTGCTCACTCAAGCGAGTATACAAACTGTGGAACTTTTGCAGAAAAAGGATTAAAAAATACTGTAACTCATATGCTAAATATGAATATCCCTGGAGAAGTAAGACAACTATTTAATAGCACAGAAGTTCAAATGACTCCAAAAATAAAATGTGATGCAATAAAATGCAGATACAATGACAACAGAGATTGCCATGCTAACTTTGTTCAAATTCAAGGTCCAGGAGCAGTAACAAGCTCAAATACTGAGTGCCAAACCTTCATAGAATAACAATAACAACATCTAATAAGTAACTTTATAGAACGATATGATTTAAAGCATACTGCAAGAAATTGTAGTATGCATTTTTGATTTATATAGTATTTATGAGGTTTCGGCTTATTTATAAATTTTCTCTATAGGATAGTGGTTAAGTTATAGCTAATTTGGTAAAATACTAAGGTATGACAATGAAGTAATGTATTTTAAAAGGAGAAATTATGAGTAAGGAAATAAAGAATCTAATTAATATAGAAAAAAATAAAGATTACATAGTAAAAATAGAAAGTTATGGACATGAAGGCGAAGGTGTGGCAAAGGTTGAAGGCTTCACTATATTTATTGCTGGAGCACTGAAAGGTGAAGTAGTTAAAGTAAAGCTTATTAAAGTTAATAAAAATTATGGAGTAGGAAAATTATTAGAGGTAATTGAGCCTTCAGAAAAAAGAGTTAAGCCTATATGTGGTACCTATAAAAGATGTGGAGGCTGTAACCTTCAACATTATTCCTATGAGGAGCAGTTAAACTTTAAGACAGAAAGAGTTAAGAATGTAATAAGCAGAATTGGGAAATTAGAAGATGTAGTTATACATAACACCTTAGGAATGGAAAATCCATATAATTATAGAAATAAGGTACAACTTCCAGTAGGAGCTACAGGAGAAGAAATTTTAGTAGGCTTCTATGCTCCAAGATCTCATGACATTATTAATATGGATAAATGTTATATTCAGGATGAAGTTGGGGATAAGGTTATAGAAATTACAAAGCAATGGATGAAAAAGTTTAAGATATCTTCATATGATGAGAAATCTCATAGTGGAATTATAAGACATATAATGGTGAGAAAAGGCTTTAAAACTGGGGAAATCATGGTGGTATTAGTAACTCGTAGTGAAGAGCTTCCACATAAGCAGGAATTTGTAGATTTAATAAAAGAAAATATTAATGGAGTAGTTTCTATAATTCAAAACATCAATAAGGAAAAAACTAATGTAATTTTAGGACTTCAATCTCTAACACTATGGGGACAAGACCACATAAGTGATTACATTGGAGAATTTAAATTTAATATATCACCTCTTTCCTTCTTCCAAGTTAATCCTGTGCAAACAGAAGTATTGTATGGAAAGGCCTTGGAGTATGCTGGACTAACAGGGGAGGAAACTGTATTTGATGCTTACTGTGGAACTGGAACCATATCACTATTCTTGTCCAAAAGGGCTAAAGAGGTATATGGAGTAGAAATAATACCACAAGCTATAGAAAATGCTAAGGAAAATGCAAGAACTAATGGAATTACTAATGCTGAATTCATAGTTGGTAAATCAGAAGAAGAAATTCCAAGATTAATTGCCCAAGGAATAAAAGCAGATGTGGTAGTAGTAGACCCTCCAAGAAAAGGCTGTGAAGAGTCCTTATTAAAGGCGTTATCAGAAATAAAACCCAAAAGAATAGTTTACGTATCCTGTGATCCAGCCACTTTGGCAAGGGATTTAGGAGTGTTAGATGGACTAGGGTATAAAACTTTAGAAATTCAGCCAGTAGATATGTTTCCACAGACGGCTCATGTGGAGTGTGTGGCATTAATAGAGAAGAAATAGGCTGTTGTAAAAACCCTAGAAGTTTTTTTGTAAAAATTGAAATGTGATTTAAGTCCCTCAGACGGATAGTTTGAGGGACTTTTCGTAAATAATAACTTTAATATTAAGCTTTTTTATAAGTTTTTGGACTATTAATAAAATTATCGATAAACAATGAAACTTCTTTCTACAGAAAATCTTCTTAAGAGAAGAAAAATACCTTTGAGTAAATTACATAAAACTATAGGTTTACATAAAATTGAAACAAATGTATAATATTACTGTAAATTGTAATATATTACTTATAGCTGTAGAATGTTGAGGTGTCCAAGATGTTCATAAAGAGAAATAACATTTTCTTTTCTTATTATTTAAAATCCTATAAACACGAATTTAATGATACAATAACAAATATAAATCTTAAAAGATCTCAGATATTAGCAACTGTGTTATTTTTAGTCAATGCTTTGCTACTAGTTTTGGATTTGCTTATATACAAACCAATGAGGAGTGTAATTCCTGCATATTCGTATTTATATTATTTACATTTAATTGTCATGCCCTTCCTCATAGTTTTCTTAGGGTTAGGAATCTTTATTAAGAAACAAAATAATCCTGTTTGTAAAAAAGTTTTTATATACTCGTTAATCTTCATAACTATGTTATGGTGTGGATTTATGGGCATAAATTCCATGTATATTACTGGAGGAATATCTGCTTATATTATTTGCATGTTTTCTTTTGCTACATGCTTTCTTATCAGTCCACTGAAAACATTTTTTATCTACCTAGTTTCATTAGTTTTTTTCATATATGGATTAATATTGAATGTTGATACACTACAAGTTTTATACAGTACTATGGTGAATGGATTAATTACAGTTATTTTAGCACAAATAATTTCATCCTTAAACTATGCCTCTTTCTGTAAGGATTTCTTAAACAAAAAACGTATATTGGAAAGCAAACAGATGCTAGAAACTGTAAATGCAAAACTACAGGAGTACGAGAAAACTAGAACTGATTTCTTTGTAAACATTTCTCACGAACTGAGAACTCCCCTAAATGTTATATACAGTGCTGAACAAATGATTGATAATAGCATGAAAAGTAGCAATTTAGATAGAAATCAAATTAATAAATATTTTAAAATGATAAAGCAAAATACTTACAGACTGCTAAGGCTAATTAATAACCTAATAGATATTACAAAAATTGATGCAGCTAGCTTTAAAATAAAATTGATAAATTATGATATAGTAAAAACAGTGGAGGATATTAGTATCTCTGTTGCAGAATTTATCGAGCATAATGGAATAACATTAACTTTTGATACAGAAATAGAAGAAAAAATTATAGCTTGTGATCCTGATAGTATCGAAAGAATTATATTAAATCTTTTAGCTAATGCAGTAAAGTATGGGAAGGAAAGTGGTTCTATATTTGTTGACATATTTTTAGAGGAAAATTATGTTTGTATTTCAATTAAAGATACTGGCATTGGAATACCAGAAGATATGTGTGATTTAATTTTTGATAGGTTTACACAGGTGGATACTTCATTAAAAAGAACTAATGAGGGGAGTGGCATTGGGTTAGCCTTAGTAAGGTCCTTGGTGGAAATGCACGGAGGTAATATCTCAGTGAAAAGTAAATTTGGAGAGGGGAGCGAGTTCATAATTAGACTTCCTGACCTAAGGATTCCCGAGAATAATGAAAAGATTAGTGCATCCATATTAGATGAAAAAAATATAAATAGGATAAATATAGAGTTTTCAGATATCTATCTATAGAAATCATAGCTTTTTTTATATTTAATTTTCTCCTTTAAGCTTTGACATCTTTTTTTATCATGGTGTGGTACTTTACTGTTGTTACTACCTTGTCTTTTTTATGGTCAAAAGGGTTGAGTTTGAAACCCATCTTTGGACAAGCTGATTTTAATACGTCATATTCAGGAATTAAATCCCCTAGACTATTGACAGAGTTGTAAAGCTCTACTATTGTATACTTAAAGTCATCGGTATATCTTTATAACTTTTTTATCATTTTAAAAGTACTTCTTCACTCTTGGAGTAAATTGGAATTGCTTTTAATTAGATATTTAAATAGAATAGATATATGAAATGGGTATACATTTTGAAGAAGAATATGTGAAAAGAACAGTAAAAAGATTAAGATGAATCTTTAGGAAGGTTCATTAAGGGAGGATACATTATGAAGATTTCAAAGAAGGATGCACTAGCATGGTTTGAGTTTTTTTCCATGTTACCTGAGGAAGAGGAACTGATGACAAAACAGCAAGAAATCATTTACTCTACCTTTGCACAAATTGAGGAAGCCATTGATCATAGAAATGATATATTAATATCAGAAATTAAAGGGTTAAAAACTGTAAAGAATAGAACTTTTTTTGTTGGTAGCGAAAGCAAATTTCCAAAAGGGTGTTATTCTTGTCTGTTGGGAACTGGGTTAAGTGCCATTAGAAAAACCAACAAATGTAATATAGAGTGTAAGTTTTGCTATAACTATGGAGAACTAGACGATATTCCACCAATTGGTGAAGGCTTGTGGGAAATTGGTGGTACTAAGTTTTATGAGAAGGATATCGATTTACTTCTTTCAACTTATAAAAAACCTACTGGTATTTCCTATGTTTACTTAGAACCATTCATGGAAATAGAAAAATACTATTCTGTAATAAAGAAATTCAATGATGCTGAAATACACCAACATCTATATACAAATGGACTTTTAGCTACAGAAGAAACCTTGAAAGCTTTAGGTGAAGCAGGTCTTAATGAGTTGCGATTTAACCTTGGTGCTTCTAACTGCTCAGACAAAGTTATTGAAAATATTAGAATAGCTAAGAAGTACATTAAAAATGTAGGTATCGAAACACCAATGACTCCTGAGTTTTTCGAAGCCTTTTTTAAGAAAAAACAAGCAATCTTAGATACAAAACTAGATTTTATAAATTGTGCAGAATTACATTTAAATGAGAATAATATAGATAATTATTATGGTGAAAACATGTATATTTGCAGACGTGGATATATATCTCCAGTTTGGAGTAGGGAATTAACTTTAAAATTCATGAAAATAGCTGATGAAGAAAACTGGGATTTAGCAGTTCATGATTGCTCAAACTACACAAAGTTTGCTAGAGATTTAAACTTAAGCAGCAAAGAGGGTAAATGGTTTGGAGCAAGTAGTTATGGCTGTGAGTTCTCTAAAATCCCATACGAATCATTTTTACCAATACTTCGTGATGAAAGCTTCCAATTTTTAAGTGAAGAAGAATTACCTGAGGGATATAAACCAGGAGAGCTGATTTTTTAGAGGGGCATATGTTTTGTTTTCCATGAAAAGTTATAAGTACTCTTATAAGCTATTAGAGCTAGAATTGTGGTATAAGAATAGATACCTTAGCTCAAATGAAATTCAGAAATTTTAATTTGGTTACAAAAAATGCCGCTAAGGACCTCTTGGTCCAAGCGGCATAATTTTTATCTAATTAAGATATATTGAGAATGTATTAAAGGTGTTAAAAATAAACTAGGGAATTTTATATATGTTTTTAACTCCAACTTACTTAAAGTTTGAATGTATAATTTAATAAGACAAAAAATAGAGAGTTTAAATAGTTTGCTACTTATAACAACAATCCTATAACAATTAAAATTTGTGCTGCAATATAAGTCTCCATTACAGTTGCCCCATTATTTTTTCTTTCCATTGAAAACATATCAAAAGCTAATATGGAATCTGAAACTAGAAAACACAGTGAACCTAAGAAGGTTAAAATGAAGGAAAAAAATGAAACAGACCAAATACGGGAAAAACTCATAAAGCTCATTGTGCAGAGAATGCACATATAAATTACTGCTGGTAATTTCATTGATTGCATTGAGGATATAAGCTTTTTAAATACTAGAAAACCTATGCCAGCATAAGGAAGCAAAAACAATAGAAACCATAGGGGGATAGTCTTTACCATATACGAGTCTGATATAAACACATAAATATAGAATAAATGACCAATTAGAAAGGAAATAATACCAGCGAGAACATAGACATGCTTGTGATTCTTTAGCAAAAATACATCTCCAAGAAAGCCAAAACTTAAGGCTAAAACAATATAGTGATTTATTTCAGATGCATTTGATAAGTATATAATAGCAAGAAGTGGCATTAAAAATGGCTTAGTAAAAGCAATTCCTTTTGTTTTGTTGTTCTTCTCATAAAGAACATTTAGAATGCATAAGGTTGAAAATATTATAAGTAGGATTATTTTCATTATCATAGTTTTTTACACCCCTATCAAATTAATAGATTTAGTTTATGAATTCATTGTTATTAAATTTTATGATATGATATTATGAATTATTATTCGATCATATATATTAGTAAAATGCAATATTTAAATGAAACCAATGAACTAATGTTTTAGTTATTAAAATTAGTAGAAGCTAAAAATGTAATTTGCAAAACAGCTAATAAAAGAGGGAGCTGTAGCCTATAGGAAATTTTCATAAACATAAAGGTAATTATAGCGAGAAAAAAATAAATTACATAGAAAAATGAGAGGAGAAATATTACTTATGAAATCTTTAATCATATACAGTTCTACTTACAAAGGTAATACAAAGAGAATAGCGGAAGTACTGGGAGAACCAATTAATGCTGACTTAGTAAACTTGAAAAGCTTTAAAGATATTAATATTAAGGATTATGATTTAATTGGGTTTGGGTCAGGAGTATATAAAGAAAGCTTATCACCACAGTTATTTGACTGCATTGAAATATTAAATTTACAAGGGAAGCATGTTTTTGTATTTTCAACAAGTGGGGTTGGGCTAACTTTTTATAATAAGAAATTGATGAATCTTTTAGTATCGAAAGGGGCAATATGTAAAGGAAGCTTTGCTTGTAAAGGAAGTTTTGTTAGTAAAGATTTTAGTGATAATAAAATCTTTGAGATTATGAGTAAGTTTTCAAAAGGACATCCAAATCAAAAGGACTTTAGTAAAGCGGATAACTTTATTAATAAAATAGCGACATAGAACATCATGTAGTTAATTATAAACCAGCTTATAGGGCGAAAAGTATAAAATTACCGACCATTAAGTAATTTTATAGCTAAGTATTAATAAAATAATATAATTTTCATATTAAATTACCACGTGCTCTTTTTATAAGAAATAGTTAAGATAATAAAACTGTTTCTTATAAAGGGAGCATATTTTTATGAGTATAAAGCTACTCTTATAAAAAGCATTAATAATTAGAAAATACTTTATAGGTAAAGTGAAATTGCAAAAATTTATTCCTTTATATAAATGCACATAGAAATAATATAACAGACATAATACCAAATAAAACATAAATATTGAATTATAGAAAGGTCCTAATAGATGAATTTCTTCGGGAATATATTTTATAAAATTGTATTGCATACAATTAAAAATGTGTTATAATAGTTTACATAGGATAAATTATAGAATTTAATAGCAGTATATAAAAATATAAAGTTATAAGTAAAAGGGAGGATCTATAATGTCAATATATGATATTCAATTAAAAACAATTGATGAAGAAGTTATCAGCTTAAGAAAATATGAAGGAAAAGTATTGTTAATTGTTAATGTTGCAAGTAAGTGAGGTTTTACACCACAGTATAATGAGCTGGAGGCTCTATATAAAAAATTTGGTAATGAAAAGTTTGAAATTTTAGGATTTCCATGCAATCAATTTGGAAACCAAGAACCAGGAGGAAATCAGGAAATTAAAAGCTTCTGTAAATCTAGCTTTGGAGTTGAATTTCCAATGTTTGAAAAAGTAGATGTAAAGGGTCCAAATGCGCATCCTTTATTTAGACACCTTTGTGAACAAAAGAAAGGATTGTTTGGTGAAACAATAAAGTGGAATTTTACTAAGTTTCTTGTTGATAAACATGGGGAAGTGATAGATAGATTTGCACCAGCTACTTCACCGGCAAAATTAGAGCAAAAAATTCAAGAACTTATTAACAAACTGTAGAATATAAAGCAAAAAGTCTAGTCTAAGAGTTACTTATAGCTCTAGACTAGACTTATATTTAAAATTTAAACTAAAGTGCTTATGGAAATCTTAAGTTGGGAGGAATTATTATTTTAAAGCCTATATAAATAAAAAAATATATATATTCCTACCTAAGTTAAATACAGACTCTTTTTCTACTAGATTAGGTTGTAACGTTTTAGCAACTCAGGAATAACTGTTTTAGATGCCATTTGCATAACTCTGCCATCAAGTAAGCTAGGTGGTATTGGAAGATGTAAGTCAGTAAGTTTTTTACCATCTAACATTTTTGAAGTAGAATCTAATAGTACTCTAATGTCATAACAAGAACCAAATACTTCAGGTACTCCACGGTCTACATCTAATAGAGTATAGACAGCTTCCATTGCTGTTCTTACAGAATACTCTGTTGTAAATACAGTGTCACGAACTGTGTCAGCAAATTGACCTATAAAGGCAAAGTTTACACTTCCCTCAGGAACAACCTTTGGCCTGTCACCTTTAGCTCTTGGCATGAAGAAGGCAGTTATATATGGCATCATACATGGAATACAATGAGCTGATTTTGTTGCTAGCTCATGGATTTCAGCTTCAGGCACTCCTAAGTGGTATAACCATTCTTCTGTAATTTCTATTCCTGTACATTCTCTCATTGGTTTCTTAATATAGTTACCAGGAACATCTGCAAATAATCCATATACCCAAACTACAAGTTGATCCTTAGGTTGACTTTTAAAGTGTGGTTGACGGTTTAGAGTATAACTCATTAACCAGTTTGAGTCTTTTACAGTAATTATACCACCAGTAACCACCTTACCGCTGAAAGGATCTCTCTTACAGATTTTTTCTATATATGGTGGGATTTTTTCATCTAGGGTAGTAACTGTCGCTGATTCCCAAGTGGTTGCTTGTTTATTTCCACAGAATTTATCTGGATTACCAAAGGAAGGGTCTTGACTAGCAATGTTTTTCCAAAGCTCCCAGCAGCCGCCAACAGAATCATTAAATATTGGAGCATGATTGTCATCGCCTAAAGTAGAATTTTCTGTACAGCTTCCATTTGTAATAAATACTAAATCATCTTCTAAAAGATCAATGAACTCCTCTTTGCCACTATGCTCACAGATTATTTTAGTTGCAACCTTTTTGCCGTTATTTATGTCAAAAATAACATTGGTTACTTTAGTATCGTATTGGAAGTGAACACCATGTTCTTCAAGGTATTTAATCATTGGAAGAATCAAGGATTCATATTGATTGTATTTAGTAAATTTCAATGCTGAGAAATCGGGAAGTCCTCCAATATGATGAATAAATCTTTGTATATAAAGCTTCATTTCTAAAGCGCTATGCCAATCCTCAAAGGCAAACATAGTTCTCCAGTATAACCAGAAGTTGGAGGTGAAAAACTCCTCTGTGAATACATCAGTAATCTTTTTATCATATAAGTCCTCATCACGACTCATGAATAAGCTTACTATCTCCATAGAAGCTTTTGGAGTTAAAGTGAATTTGCCGTCAGTATGAGCATCTTCACCTCTATTAACAGTAGCTCTCATAAGTGAGTAGTTTGGATCTTTCTTGTTTAACCAATAAAACTCATCAAGAACAGAAGCATCTTCAGTTTCAAGAGAAGGTATAGAGCGGAATAGATCCCATAAACATTCGAAATGGTTCTCCATTTCACGTCCCCCTCTGATTATAAATCCTTTTGAAGGGTCATTGATACCGTCACAGGCACCCCCAGCAATGTTAAGCTCTTCTAGAATGTGGATATGTTCACCTTTCATTTGACCATCACGTACTAAAAAACAAGCAGCAGCTAATGATGCAAGGCCTGAACCAACAAGATATGCTGATTTTTTATCTACATTAGCTGGTTTTTGTGGACGAGCAAATGCTTCATAATTTCCATTACTATAATACATTATAAGTACCCCCTAATAAATATATTTACTTCATGTATATATAATAGAAATTTTTAGAGCTATCAACAATAGACAATAATAGTGCCTTGTTTAGAGTTTTGACATAAAGGTTATATTGTAAAAATTTTATACACTAGGCACTGTTTGTCTAAAATTTATTATGAGTTTTAAAATTTTCTAGAGATTTTATTATATCTCCATGGGTTACAATGCTTACTCTTTCAATGATGGTAGTGGGATCTTCCTTCATCCCCCTGCCAATCCACTCTAGCACGAGTCCTACAAAAGCATATTTATAAAAGTGTGCAATAAATGCCTTATCTTCTTCTCTTACATTCATTCCAGCAGCTTTTTCTTCAATAACACCAATCAAAAGATTATAGGTTTCATTATAAAGATAGTTTTCGAGATGCTCTCTGCTAAGAGAATGATAGGTGTTTTTTACAAAGGATTTATTTTCAAGTACATAGTTAAAAATGTTCATAAAACCTTGTTGCCAGGTATCATAAGTTTTCTTATCACCAAGGGCTTTTGAAGCTTCCACAGTATAAATCCATTCAACAAGATCGTATATATCTTTAAAATGATAATAAAAGGTTTGCCTATTAACTTCACAGTCCTCAACAATATCAATAACAGTGATTTTGTCCATGGATTTTTGAGATAATAACTTTTTAAGTGAGGCAGCTAGTGCCTTTTTAGTTGTTTGTGCCATAAGTATTCCTCCATTCTGTGGTAAATAAAATATATTTTTCTATTATATAGAACCATAATTCAGTGTGTATTTACTTGTTATTATAGGTTTATTTCTTCAAAAGGGGTAGTCAAGGTCAATTTACCATTGAGTATCTATAATTTTTGTGATTTCAGTCATCATTTTGTTAAATATAGATTGAACTAAGAGACAGTTTATCTATATTATATAGCCTTTCTAAATTTCTAGCTACCTTGTTGATTTTTAGTTTTAAATTATAAGAATTCAAATAAATTGTTTTAAACATATTGATTTAGATTGTTAAATATTCTATAATGTTTTTATAGAAATATCCTAAAAACAGTGCTGTGATAATGAAAAAAGAAGAAAATAAACATATTTAACTGAAAATAATGTTAAATATGTAACTAATAAAATAATTAAAAATTAACTAAGCTAGTCTAGTAAAAAATTGATAAAACGAAGGGAAGATTAAAGATTATGGATAAAAAAGTAGTTATTATAACAGGCTCGTCTAGAGGTATTGGTGCTGCTTGTGCTACGGAATTTGCAGAAGCTGGATATAATGTGGTTATCCATTGCAATAGTAATGTGGAACGTGCTAAGGAGGTTTCTGACAAATGCAAATCTCTTGGTGCAGAAGTTTTAGCTGTTCAAGCTGATGTTTCAAAATATGAGGAATGCGAAAAGTTAGTTAAAGCTACTATTGAGAAGTTTGGACGTATTGATGTACTTGTCAATAATGCAGGTATAGAAACCAATGGTTCAATTATGGATACTACCCTTGAGCAATTTGATCAAGTTATGAAGGTGAATACCTATGGACCTTTCTATATGTCAAAACTAGTAGTACCTTATTTATTAGAGAAAAACTCAGGAAGTATTATATTCATGTCTTCAACTAGTGCTGCAACAGGAGCCTCTGGAAGCTCAGCTTATGCATCTTCAAAAGCAGCACTTATTGGTTTAACCAAAACTTTAGCAAGAGATTTAGCTTCTAAGGGAATCAATGTAAATGCAATATGCCCAGGACCAATTGAAACAGACATGGTAGCAGCTCTTCCAGAAGATATAAAAACATGGATAAAAAGCAGTGTATTTGCAGCTCGTCTTGGAAAGCCAGAAGAAGTTGGGGCAGCAGCTGTGTTCTTAGCATCTGAAAAGGCTAATTACATAACAGGACAAACTTTAACTATAGACGGTATTTTCCGCACATAGTCTTAGCAAGTAAGTTATGCAAAGTCCATACATTTATAATTAAGGATGTAATTAGTTGGATGCTTACTAAAATTCATTATTCTTTTTAGTAAAGTATGCTCAATTTTAATATCAAAAGATTTAAGAAATAATTTAGTTAAAAGTTGCAATCTTAATTTTCAAAAAAACTAAGGCTGCAACAAAATTAAAGGGATTATTTAGTAATGCGTAAATAAGCATTACTAAATAATCCCTTTTGTTTTTATCATAGTTTTATTAAGTTTAATGACTAGGGAACAGGGGGTGAGATAACTTATCAGCATTTGAAGTGATTACAAAAAACTATTACTGCATAAATCATATATTCTATTATAGATAAATGTAATTGCTAAACTTTATCTATCTTAAATTAATATTAGACTGACATAAAATGAAGGAATACAATAGGAGTAATTATGTGCTCTGTTTTAAATTATAAAATCATCAAAGTTAGATATATTTCTTACATATATAATGTGAAACAAACTCAGTAGGGAGGGTCTTAATGAGTGTATATATAAATATCATTTCAGGTTTTTTAGGCTGTGGAAAGACAACATTTTTGAATAAGCTAATTCCAGTTATGCAAGGGAAAAATTCTTTAATTGAAAATGAATTTGGAAATATTGGCATTGATGGAGATTTAATAAATCATAGCCTTCAGATTAAAGAGATTTATTCAGGATGTATTTGTTGTACGGTGACAGAAAATTTTAAAAAAGCCTTGGAAGAGTTAGCTTTAGAGTATATACCAGATAACATATTTATTGAACCTTCTGGGGTAAGTAGTTTATCAGATGTACTAAAGATTTGTAATAAAGTTTCTTCAAACTCTGGCTTAGATATAAAGATTAAGAATGTAATTACTATTGTAGATGTAAGTGCCTTTAGAGATTATTGTGAGAATTTTGGTAGTTTTTACTTAGATCAAATCCAAAATGCTCAGATGATTTTCTTAAGTCATTTTGAAAATAGGATGGATAGCGAAATTGAAGATATTATTGAAGAAATAAGCTTAGTAAATTCTAGGGCAACTATTTTTAAAGAGCCATGGATTTCCTTATCAGGGGAGGAAATTATTGAAATAATAAACAGCATGGAAGCTTATGAAATTCAGTTAAGGGATAGGCCTGATTTTATAGCAGCTAACAAGAGATTTCAAACTTTCTGCGTAGACAAGCTAAAAGCTTTTACAAAAGAAGAAATAGCTACAATGCCTAATTTTTTTAATCAAAAGGAATTTGGTTTTATTGTAAGGGCAAAAGGAATTATTCAGCTATCTACAAAAGAGTTAGTTTACTTTGATTATACTCCGCACCATTATCATTGGGAGTACTTAAATGCTGTGAAAACAACAAAAGTGACTGTAATTGGAACTAATCTACAGAAGACTAAAATATTAAGAAAATTTGTTAGTAAATTGGGGGTAGCACCATGGGCAAAATAATTGATTATAAATGTACATATGGCAATGAACAGGGAATTAGTAAAGAGGTAATTGAGAAAACTGGTTTAAAGTTTCCAGATGCTTATGTAAAGTGGGATAGTATGGTGTCACTTGCCAAAGAACTTAAAAATTACTATAAGTCCAACCTTTGCGAACTGCCATTTTGTCATACTGTAGAAGGAGAAGCACTTGGAGGAAAAGTTAATCTTGGGGATGAGAATATAGGGCCAAGAGCTAAGGAATATATTTGTACAACTACAGAAGAATTGTTAGCATTACCCAAAATTGATTTCTCAAAAGGGAGGATATCTGAAGTTTTGAAGGCTTGTAAGTCATTAAGAGAACAAGGGGAAAATGTAGTCTTAAATGTTTCAGGACCCTTTACAATTATGAATGTTTTAATTGAACCAACAGCTGTATTTAAAACCTTCAGGAAAAATCCAGAGTTAATTAGAGAAGTCTTTGATAAATTTCAGAATGAAATAATTAGATTTATAGAAGAAGCGAAAAAATCAGGAGTAAATATCATTAGCTATGCTGATTCCTCAGGAGGTTTAAATATACTTGGGCCAAAATTTGCAGAACAAGTAGTAGAAATGTTTACTTATCCTTTGTTTAAGAGAATGGATAAAATCATAGATAAAGAAATGGTAATAGTACTTTGTCCCAAAACTACTTTTGCACTACTAGGAACAGATAAAGCTATGTGGAAGGATGTTTCTATAGGAGCACCTACAAATTATGAGGAAGGCTGCATTAAGGCTATTGGCTTAGCAAAATTTATTGGGCAAACATGCATGAAAAATAAAGATTTTAAGTTAAAAGAGGGAAATATTAAAGCTCTCGAATTGCTTTAAATAAAATAATAAATTTTAGAAAGAAAAGGAGATGGTTGTATATGCATAAGGATGATAAAATGACTCCGATTGAAAGGTTAAATGCCTTTATGACAGGAAAACCTATGGATAGGATAATGGCAATGCCTGTAGCTTGCTCTATGTCTGGACTAGCATTAGGAATGACCCATAAAGAGAAAAGAAGTAGTGCTTTAAATGAAGCTAAAGCACAAATGGCTTGTTATGAAAGATTTGGAAATGATTTATTAGTTGTTGAATATGGGTTACATGGAGTAGGTATGGCACTGGGGAGTAAGATGAATAACCCAGAGAATGATGTACCTGCAATTATGGAATATGTTTTAGAGGATTTGAATGATATAGATAAGCTTGATAAGTCGAAGCTAGAGCTGAAAAATGATAAGGCCTTTCAGTTACATATTGAGGCAACAGAAATATTAATTGATAAGTTAGGAAAAGAAGTTCCAACAGGAGTTTTAATATCGGGCCCTTTTACTGCAGCTGCAAGTATTTATAAAACAGAGAATCTTTTAAGAGCAACTAGAAAGAACCCAGAGAAGGTACATGAGTTAGTTAAGTTTTGCACAGAAGCATTAAAGCCCATATATAGAGAGTTTATAAAACGTGGAGCTCTGATATTACTTTGTGATCCAATAGCATCAGGAACAATTCTAAATAGAAAACAGTATTTGGAATTTGTACTACCTTACACTATAGATTTAATGAAGGATATTCATGAGGCAAAAGGTATGGTTTGCTATCATATTTGCGGAGATACCACATCAATAGTAGGTGATATGGTGAAATCAGGCTGCGATATGTTAAGTATAGATAATAGAGTTGATTTAGCTTATACAAAACAAGTGGTTGGAGATAAAGTTCCCATTCTTGGAAATGTAGATCCCGTGGAAGTTCTAATCTTAGGAAGTACTGAAGAAGTGGACTCTGCAGTAAAAACATGCATACAAAAGGCTTATGACAGTCCGTGTGGCTATATTTTAGCATCTGGCTGCGACCTTTCAGGAAGTGTTCCTTTAGAGAATATTGATCAATTCATGGCTTCAGCTAGAAAATATGGAAAATGGCCAGTAGATCCTAAAAATTTCATGTAAAAATGTAAAATATGAACTTAAAAATTATTTGATAAATGGAGGGTAAGTAATGACAACATCAAAAGAACAGTTATTAAAAAGATTATCAGATGGTGTAGTAGAAATGGAAGAAGAACAGGTAATAGAAGCTTGTGAGGAATTTGTAGAAGCAAAGTATCCAGCCTTTGATGGTATTATGGAGGGCCTTGTAGATGGTATGAATCGTGCAAGTCAATTATATGAAGATGAGGAGTATTTTGTAACGGATGTATTACTATGCTCAGATGCAATGTATGAAGGGCTATCAATATTAAGACCACACCTTCCTAAAGAAGAAGAAGGAAGCAGCAAACCTAAAGCAGTAATTGGGGTTGTAGAAGGAGATACCCATGATATTGGGAAAAATCTAGTAAAGATTATGCTAGAAACTGCTGGATTTGAGATGATTGATTTAGGAAGGGACGTTTCACTTCAAAGTTTTGTAGAGAAAGCTAAAGAAGTTGATGCTTCTCTTGTGTGCATGTCAACCTTAATGACAACAACTATGGCAGGAATGGGTAAGGTTATTGAATTATTAAAGGAAGCAGGAATTAGAGAACAAGTTAAAGTGATTATAGGTGGTGGACCAATTTCACAAAAATTTGCAGATACTATAGGTGCAGATGGATATTCATCCAATGCAGTAGAAGCTGTAAAATTAGCAAAAAGGTTACTGAATATAGCTTAAAAGGTTGCAGGTTGAAACTTAGTGTTGAACTATGATGAAAGAGAAGCACAGCTTAATATAGCTTAGAAAGAAGGATGTATTATGATATCGCCAAGAGAACGATTAAATAAGGTTTTTAACAGAGAACAAATTGATAGATTGCCTTGTATTTGTCCTGGAGGCATGATGAATATGGTTACAACTGAAGTAATCGAGGAACTTGGAATAGATTTTTCAAAAGCTCACAGCAATCCTAAAATTATGGCTGATTTAGCTACTGCAGTATATGAAAAGGGATGCTTTGAAAATTATGGAGTTCCTTTTTGTATGACTATTGAGGCAGAAGAGTTCGGAGCATCAGTGAATATGGGGACAAACATATATGAACCTCATGTGGTGGAGTATGCAATAGCTTCTGTAAAAGAATGGACAAAGCTTCCTAAAATTAGTTTTGAAGAAGGAAGAGGTAAAGTAGTAATTGATGCAATTAAATTATTAAAATCAAAAAACAATGAGGTTCCTATCATAGGAAATTTAACAGGGCCAATAAGTACTGCTAGTTCAGTGATGGAACCAGTAGTATTTTATAAAGAACTTAGAAAAAATAATGAAGAAGCTCATAAATATCTTGACTATGTAACAGACCAATTAATTTTATTTGCAAAAAAGCAAATAGAAGCAGGAGCAGACATAATTGCTATTTCTGATCCTAGTGGAACAGGTGAAATTTTAGGGCCAAAGTTTTTTGATGAATTTGCAGTAAAATATCTTAATAAACTTGTAGAGAGTATACAAGAGGAAAATATAAAAACTATTGTACACATATGTGGACAAATGAAGAGTGTATATAAAGAAGTGAATAAAATCAAAAGTGATGTGCTAAGCTTTGACTCTATTGTGAGTATAAGTGAAGCAAGAAAAAATCTTGGAGATAGATTGCTAATGGGTAATGTAAGTACCTATGCAATTGAATTTGGGGAACCTAAAAAAGTTTCGGAGTTAACTCAAAAATGTGTCAAAGACGGAGTTAATATAATATCTCCTGCCTGTGGTCTTGGGATGAAATCCCCTCTTAAAAATGTTAAGGCAATGCTTGACGCTTTAGTAATAGTTTAGAAGAATAAAGGTTGTAGAGCTTCAATAAGAAGTTGATAGCTGAGAGCAATTACTATAACCTAACCAAAATCCTTGGTTAATAAGTAGTTTTTTGCCAAGAGTTTTGGTTACCAACATACTTAGGTTAGAGTATAAATAGCTTCTAAAGATGTTAAAGTATATGAGCTTGTTTGTTATTAAAAAGGAGATGGTAGAATTAATGCCTAAGATTTTTATTAAACAACTAGGTACGAGTTTTGAGTACAGTTCAAAAGAAAACTTGTTACAGCTGTTATTAGATGATGACATTTTTGTGGATAATCCCTGTAATGGTAAAGGTTCCTGTGGAAAATGTAAGGTTAGACTGCTGGAGGGAAAGCTTCCAGAACTTACACCAACAGAAGTAAAGCTACTAAAAAAAGATGAAATAGAAGCAGGTATAAGGTTGGCTTGTTTGGTAGTACCAGAAGAAGATATTACAATAGAGCTTCTACAAAAGGAAAGAAAACATAAAATACTTACTACAGGTTACATGCCTGACTTCCAGTTTAAACCAGCAATTTCTAAGAAAGTGCTTGAAATAGAAAAACCCACTTTAGATAATCAAATTTCATTTGAGGATTCTTTATGTCAGGTTCTTGGCAATAAGAAAGTTAATTGGCAGATATTAAGGGAATGTGAAGGTAGCTATGGAATTGCAACTGGGATATTTAATGAAGATGAGTTAATTGCTCTTGAAGCAGGAGATACTACTGCACATCTTTATGGTGTTGCCATTGACATTGGAACTACAACAGTGGTAGCAGCTTTGATTGATATGAGTAGTGGTGAGGAAATAGCTACAGCTTCCTCAATTAATCCCCAAAAAAAGTTTGGCTTAGATGTTTTAACTAGAATAACCTATGAATTAGAAAATCCAGAAGGGTCTATAGAAGAGTTGCAGAGAACTATTGTTGAGGGTATTAATGAACTAATCAAAGAAGTATGTAGTGAAGCAAAAGTGAATAAAGAGAATATTTACGAAATCACTATTGCTGCAAACTGTACCATGATGCACTTTCTTTTAGGTATTGATGCAACACCCATTGGAAAGTCTCCCTATGCCCCTATATTTGTAAAAGCAAAAAATATATTAGCAAAGGACCTTGGCATAAAGGCTGCTAAGGGTGCAAGAGTATACTGCCTTCCTTCTGTTTCTTCTTATATTGGAGCAGATATAGTTGCTGGTGCTTATGTTTGTGAATTGCATAAAGCCAAGGAAAATGTACTATTTATAGATATTGGAACCAATGGAGAGATAGTTTTATCTAAGGGGGGGAAGTTACTTTCCTGTTCCTGTGCAGCAGGACCTGCCCTAGAAGGAATGAACATAAGCTCAGGCATGAGAGCAGCAGAGGGTGCTATTGAAGATGTGGTAATCACAGAAAAGGGCATAGAACTTAAGGTTATAGGAGAGGAAGAACCTGTAGGAATATGTGGAAGTGGTATCCTTGCGGTAGTGAAAGAGCTACTTAGAACAGGAATTGTTAAGAAGGATGGAGCCTTTATAAAAAAGGAAAACCTTGAGGAGTCAGATTATCGCTATGATTTGATTCAATTAAACGGGAAAAAGAGAGAATTTGTTTTAAGAGCTACTCCAAAACAACTGTTAATAACTCAGGGGGATATTAGACAAGTACAATTGGCTAAAGGTGCTATCTTATCAGGTTTTCATGCCCTGTTAAAACAAGCTGGCATTGAAATGAACGAGCTTTATAAGGTAATGATAGCTGGGCAATTTGGCGCTCACTTACCAGCAGACAGTCTTGTAGGGACAGGTATTTTACCTGAAGCGGTAAGAGATAAACTTGTTTATGTAGGAAACTCTTCTAAAACAGGAGCATACATGGCTCTTATGTCTCTTAAGGCTAGGCAAGAGATGGAAACCTTAGCAGGCAAAATGGATTATATGGAACTTGGGGCTTCAGAAGGGTATGAAAAATTATTTTCTCAGTGTCTTATATTTGGCGATAAAAACTGACACTAAAATTTCTATTTTAATTTCGATTTTTAAAATAAATGAAAGGGTTGAAGACTTAGCCTTATATGGCTAAAGCTTCAACCCTTTTAAATAAGCATGCTATGATAATGAAGAATTTTATTTTAGAGTTTAATACTTAAAAATAATATCAGGTTAATCAAATTCTTAAAATTGTTAGCTATTAAACATAGTTTTATTTAACTTGTAAAAGTATAAACATCGCAAGTTATATCAAGTTTTTATTTAAATAGGATGATATAATAGCTTAGAAAGGGAGTGAACATAAATGTCAATAAAGACTATAGAAAATATGGTTGACTGGATTGAAAATAATATAACAAGAGATGTGACACTTAGTGAAATGTCTAGCTATGTAGGATATTCTCCATACTATTGTTCAGCTAAATTTCATGAGATTGTTGGAATTTCCTTTAAGCAATATATAGCAAAACGTAGATTAAGCCTTGCAGCTGTTGAAATAAAGACTACGACACTAAGATTTTTGGACATTGCATTGAAGTATGGGTTCTCATCTCAGGAAGCTTTTACTAGAGCCTTTGTTAATACTTATGGGTGCACACCAAATCAATATAGAAAACAACAAGGTACGATTAAACTATATACTAGGCCCAACAAGTTTCAGGTTTTCAAGGACAAAATTTCTACATCTTAAAAATAATTGTTGATTGAAGGGGATAAAAATATTGAATAACTTAGGTAGAAATGATTTATGTTGGTGCGGAAGTAAGAAGAAATATAAAAAATGTCATAATAGTATTGATGAAATGATTAATTCATATCAATTACAAGGATATGTTGTTCCGGGAAGAGAATTAATAAAAACAGATGAACAGATTTTTGGAATCAGGGAAAGTGGCAAAATTAATACTACTATTCTAGATTATGTTGCAGAGTATATAAAGCCAGGCATATCTACAGAAGATATTAATGAGTTAATTTACTATATAACAAGAAAGCTAAATGCAATTCCAGCTCAGCTGGGATATGAAGGTTTTCCTAAGAGTGTATGCACATCAATAAATAATCAGGTATGTCATGGAATTCCTTCAAAGGACGTAATATTACATGAAGGAGATATTGTCAATGTTGATGTTTCAACAATTTATAATGGATATTATTCTGATTCTTCAAGAATGTTTTGTATAGGAAGGGTAGATAAAGAAAAGACAAAGTTAATTGAAGTAGTAAAAGAGTGTGTAAAGTTGGGATTAGAAGAAGTAAGACCAGGTGGACTCCTTGGAAATATGGGATATGCTATTCATAAACATGCCATAAAAAATGGATACTCTGTTGTAAGAGATATTGGTGGACATGGAATTGGATTGGAATTTCATGAAGATCCTTGGATTAGTTATGTTTCTGAAAAAAATACAGGAATGTTAATGGTACCGGGATTAGTATTTACTATTGAACCAATGATAAATATGGGTACAGATGAGGTATTTCTTGATAAAGCAAACAATTGGACCATATATACTGCAGATGGAAAACCATCAGCACAAATTGAAGTTATGGTTCTAGTTACATCTAATGGATATGAAATATTAGCCAATTAAATCAGTGTTATAAGTCAAGGTTAAGTGGCTAGAAACTATACAATTTAAAGCTATTGCTCCATCAGGGCAGTAGTTTTTTTTATATTTACAATCCTTTAAGGTTCCTTTAAGGCTCACTTTGTAAAATAAAAGCATGACAAGAAAATAAATAAAAATAACCTTTAGAATAATACAAAGTTGAATATAAAGGAGAAGAATAATATGAATAGAAGGAAATTAAAAGCAAGAATAATGGCATTACTTTTAGGAACGGTGATTTTAGCTGGCTGCGGAAATAAGGCTTCAGCACCAATTAATGTGGAAACTGGAAATGGGACTTCTGAAAATACTAAAACAACTAATAGTAATCAAAATAGTTTTGTAGTTACTAGAGATATGATTACTTATGATAACGACGATTACTACACCGATTGGACAAAGGAAAATCCAGTTTATGTAGAATTAAATGGAAGTAGTGCAAATGTAAAAGGCTCAGGGGCTATGGTAGATGGAAGTAAAGTTACCATAACTAGTGCTGGAGTATATGCCATAAGCGGTAAGTTAGAGGATGGACAGATAATTGTAGATTTAAAAGATAAGGGTACAGTTAAAATAGTGTTAAATGGAGCAGAAATTAATTCCTCAAATAATTCACCCTTATATGTGAAGAGTGCAGAGAAAGTAATTATATCCCTTCAAGGAGGAACTCAAAATACTGTAGTAGATGGTGAAAAATATGCTCTTGAGGATTCTTCCGAAGAACCTAATGCTGCAATTTATAGTAAAGCTAATCTTACTATAAATGGAAATGGAGCCTTGACTGTTAAAGGAAATTACAACAATGGAATTACTAGTAAAGATGACTTAAAGATTACTGGAGGTAATATAAGTGTTTATGCAAAAGATGATGGCTTAATGGGAAGGGATATGCTTATAGTTAAAGAAGGAAATATTAAAATTGAAGCTGGTGGTGATGGATTAAAAGCTACAAATGATTCTGAAGAGTTAAAAGGATTTATAGGGCTTCAAGGGGGAAGCTTTGATATAAAGGCTACTAAGGATGGAATTCAAGCGGAGACTTCTATGCTTATAGAAGGTGGTAAATACACTATTGTAACTGGTGGTGGTAGTGCTAATGCTCCCTCAAAGGCTAAAATAGAGGGGCCAGGAGGAAAAGGACTAGGAGGAAATCCACCACAAAAAACTACTGGAGAGAGTAAACCAAACTCATCAAATACACAAAATGCTCAAACACCACCAAGTAATACTACTGTTCCAAACAGTAATAATGAAGGCACAACAACTACTGCAAGTAGTGAAACAGACAGTGCTAAGGGCATTAAAGCAAAATCAGACATTTCTATAAGTGGAGGAATCTTTAACATAGATTCAAAAGATGACTCAATACACTCAAATAATAGTGTTAATATAAATTCAGGAGAACTTATCATAAATGCTGGAGATGATGGTATTCATGGTGATTCAACAGTAACAATAAGAGATGGAAAGATAAATATAGAAAAAAGCTATGAAGGCATAGAAAGTGCTCTTATAACCTTTGATGGAGGAGAAACTCGTGTTGTATCAAGTGATGATAGTATTAACGTTGGAGGAGGGGCTGATGGATCCGCGGTAAATGGTCGTCCTGGGCAAAACAATTTGAGCACCTCTGGAAATAATAAATTAAATATAAATGGAGGGTATATTTGGGTTAGCGCCTCTGGAGACGGTTTAGATTCTAATGGTTCTATTTATATGAATGGTGGTACTGTTGTAGTTAATGGGCCAACAGAAAACAATAACGGCGCTCTGGATTATGATGGAGAGTTTATAATGAAGGGTGGAATTATAGTATCAGCAGGAAGCTCTGGTATGGCTCAAGCGCCATCAGATTCTTCAACTCAATATTCCATAGCTATAAGTTTCTCTAGTACTCAAAAGGCAGGAACATCAATAGCTTTAAAAGACAGTAAGGAAAATACTATAGCAGCCTTTACTCCTGAAAAAGATTATGGAACTGTGGTTATTTCTTCACCAGAAATTAAGAAAGATGGAGATTATACTGTTTATTCTGGAGGAAGTTTAGTAGGAAACTCAACTAATGGAATTTACACAGGTAATGATCACAAAGAAGGGACTAAGATAGTAAGTTTTAAAATTACAAATAGCGTAACTTGGCTTAATGAGTCAGGAGTAACTACTGCTAAAACTGGTGGTCATGGAG
Source organism: Clostridium punense (assembly GCF_017874425.1). Classification (GTDB taxonomy): domain Bacteria; phylum Bacillota; class Clostridia; order Clostridiales; family Clostridiaceae; genus Clostridium_J; species Clostridium_J punense. Next base: position 190,134 of record NZ_JAGGLL010000002.1, on the reverse strand, counting down.
GCGGAAAAACAAGGCCATAGATATAGTAAAAACATAAGTATCTGCCAATGTGTATGGTATGCTTTAGCAGATACTCTTTTATAATAGTATTAAAGCCATGGATAATAAGAGATAATTCTGCTATCCATGGCCTAATTACGTTATTAATAAATGTCACTTTTGCAATAACTCATATTTGGGGAATATATAAAATATTATCTTATAGATTATTGCATATCTGATGGTGGGTTCGTAGAGGCAGCATTAACTCCAAAGCCAAAAATTTCTCTCTTTAAATAGATAAATATAGCCATTAATACTGGAAGTATTAAGCCAGTAAGTGAAGCTAGCTTAAAACCATTCATAACAATTGGATAAATAAGATTAATAACTACAACAGTGAAGTAAATATATACTCCTGCAGCTTTTTTACATAAAATTAGGATGATTCCAATAACTAATAATAAAGTTAGTACTAAACTTATAATACTTTCACTAGTGGTAGGCATAGGAATATCTGCGCCTATTGTTTTAAATTGTCCTATCATCATATCTCTTGCAAAAATTAAAGGTATGAGTCCCAAAATAACAAATGCATTAACGATTAATTGAATAATAGATATTGTCATTATTCCCCCGCCGAGTTTTGGTTTTTGATTGTTTTCCATAATAATCAACTCCTTATAAGTGGTTGTGAGAACTTTATCACAACTCTATTATAAGTTTTTTTAATTTTTGGCACAACTTCAGCAGCTTTTGTAATATATTATTATTTTCCTTATATTTTAAAAGAACTAATTACAAATTAATAATATATATATAAATTGGTAAGTAATTGTTTTCACAATGTCGAAAAATCGCGAATCGAAAAAATAAGTTTAAAATGCTCTTACTCAATGGTAGAATTTGCGATAAATATTTATTTGAATGTAAAATACTCATCTGTATAATGTAAATAAGGAACATACCATATAAATACCAAGTTGAAATGAACTACTATATAAAGTGCTTGAGATGATACTAATATTGCTATTTAGGGCAAGGAGATTTCAAACCTTACTAAATTTCTTGAATATCCTTATAGTTTTCAGTATTATGTAATAAGTTAGTTAAATAATGTCAAAAGCAACAGGGTGTCTCCTTTTAAAGAGGGCACCCTGTTTTAAAAGCTAATATATTACTCGAAAAATTGCAGTATTCAAGACATGAATATTATTAGAGGACTTTATACTTAGTAAAAGCATTTTTTCTAAAATGATAGATAAGAAATGTATTTTTTATCAAGGCAGCAATTAATAGTTGGTATTTACAGTTAAATACAAAGGAGCTGGTTAAGGTAAAACGTTAAATTGCTAATCATCTAAAATTAATTTTATAGATGTAAACTTAATTAAATTATCAAGGAGGAGATTTTGTGAAAAAGAAATATATTATCATTTCTATTATTTCTGTAGTTATACTATTATCAACCCTAGGCTTTTATTTTTTAAAGAAAAGCATTAATAATACAGCTAAGGGAAGTAAAGCAGAGTTACTTACTATTGCTCCAAAGGAAAAAATCTTTATAAATGGAGTGATTTCACCAGAGAAAAGTGAAGACATTTTTTTAGACCCAACTAAAGGTACTGTGGATAAAGTTTCAGTAAAAGATGGACAAGAAGTTAAAAAGGGAGATGTACTTTTTACATATAAAAGTGAGGTAGTAAGTGAGCAAATTAAACAAGTTAATAGACAACTTTCTGCTAGTAATGCACAAAAGAAGCAACTAGTTTCGAAGGAAAGTGAAGCAAAAAAACAACTATTAAAGCAACAAGAACAAGCAAAAAATAATCAAGCTCTACTTGCTGGCGGAAATAATACAGCCTTAAATGATGATTTAATACCAAGTGTTGATAGTCAGTTAAGTGCTTACAAAGACCAAATAGATGCGGTTCAACTTCAAATAGAATCCTTTGAAAGTGAGCTTTCTGCACTAAAAGAAAAGGAAGTTACCACAGTTACAGCACCTATGGACGGAAAAGTGCTTTTACACGATAGTAAAAGTAATCCAACAGCTCCATATATGACTATAGAAACTTCAGCTTTTTATGTTAAAGGAAGTATCAATGAAAAGCAACAACCAAAACTAAAAACAAACCAGCCTGCAGAGGTACTTATATTATCAACTAATAAGGTTGTAAATGGAAAAATAACTTCTATAGGTAATAGACCTACAGCTCCTCAAGTTACAGCACAAAGTATTACTGGGGGAGGAGACTCTAATATATCTAACTATACAGTAACCATTGCTTTTGATTCGCAAGAGGGATTAACAAATGGGTTCCATATACAAGCTACTGTGAAATTAGATGAGGAACCAGTTAAAATACCTAAAACAGCTATTTTAACAGAAAATGATAAGAGCTATGTGTTTAAAGCTGTTGACAACAAATTAACTAAACAGGAAATCACATACACTGAAAGTGATTCTAATGAAGTGGCCGTAAATTCAGGTTTAAAGGATAATGATGTTGTAGTAACTAACCCAAGGGAGGATATGAAAGAAGGTAATCCTGTTGAGTAGTGTTATAGAACTGAAAAGTATAAATAAATATTACAAGCTAAGAGAGGGAAGACTCCATGCTCTTAAAAATATAGACCTAACCATAGAACAAGGAGACTTTTTGATGATTATGGGCAAATCTGGGAGTGGAAAAACTACTCTTTTAAATCTTCTTGGCTTTCTTGATAGCTTTGAGGAAGGAAATTATATTTTTAATGGAGAGGATGTTACTCACTTAAATGAAAATCAAAGATCTGAATTAAGAAACAATTATATGGGATTTATTTTCCAACAGTTTCATTTAATTGAATCTCTAACTATTGGTCAAAATGTGGAACTTCCCTTAGTTTATAAGGGAAATGTATCTCATAAGGATAGACTAAATCTTACTGAAAAGTACTTAGATATAGTAGGATTATTAAATAAGAAAAATCAAAGGCCCACAGAACTTTCAGGAGGACAGCAGCAGCGTATTGCCATTGCTAGAGCCTTAATTAATGATCCTTATGTTATTTTTGCAGACGAGCCTACTGGAGCTTTAGATAGTGAAACTGGAGAGGATATTATGAATATACTAAAAAAGCTCAATGAGGAAAAGAAAACTATTATAATGGTTACCCATGATGAGGATTTAACGAAATATGCTAATAAGGTAATTCGCATAAAAGACGGGGTAATGTCAAAGGTGGAGTTAAGATGTCAATAATAGATTTGTTAAAAACTTCAGTATACAGCATGAAATCACACAAATTAAGAGTTTTCCTTACTATGATAGGCATAATCATAGGAATTAGTTCTGTAGTTACTATACTATCCATAGGTAATGGACTAAAGGCAGAAGTTAATAAATCTGTGGAAGATACTAATTCCAATAAGATTAATGTGTACTTTCAACCAGAAAATATGGGTGCAGACATGACTCTTATGGAACCCTTCGAGGAAGCGGATATTTATTCACTTCAAAAGATTGAGGGAGTACAAAAAATAGAAAAAAGTAAAAATGCCTTTGCAGGATTTAGCTTTTCTACAGCACAAGCTAATTATTTTGATAAAAATGTGATGCTAGTACTTAGCGAGTATAAAAATCAAAAATTAAATGTAGAATATGGAAGAAGTATAAAACCAGAAGAAAAATCCAGAAAGTTAATTGTTTTAGATAAGGCAAATGCAAAGCAGCTATTTGATACTCCTGAGAATGCAGTTGGTAGAGGTATAACCCTTAATGGAGTAACCCATGAAGTTGTGGGAGTGTTAAAAGAAGAAACCGGTTTTTCTCTAACAGGAGGAGGTAGTTACGTATCTAAGGAATCTTTGGAAGATATGAGTGCTGATACTGCAATTTCAAGTATAGATGTTTATGTTAAGCCTGATGCAGATAGGGAAAAAGTTCTCACAGAAGTAAAAAAGGAGCTCGCTTTAAGCCATCCTAATTTAAAGGGAAAATATGAAACTCAAGATCCTCAAGCTATAACTAAGGCTTTTGAAAAAATCATTGGAGGGTTAACTACCTTCGTAGCTTTAGTAACAGGGATTTCTCTATTTGTTGGAGGAATTGGAGTTATGAATATCATGTATGTATCTGTTTCTGAAAGAAAGAGAGAGATTGGTATAAGAAGAGCCATAGGAGGAAAGCCAAGAAGTATTTTGCTTCAGTTCCTTTTTGAAGCTATTATGGTTACAGGTACAGGGGGACTTATTGGTATCTTGTGTGGATATTTATTTGGAAAATTGGCGGGGCTTTTTATGCCTTTCAAACCAGTACTTACTGTGGGAAGCTTTGCAGGGGCAACTATTACTTCTGTAATAGTAGGAATAGTGTTTGGTATAATACCAGCCTATAATGCTTCTAGACTAGATCCAATTAAGGCAATTTACAAGTAAGCTAGACCTTATGAGGCTTAAAAAATTATATGAGTTGTCACAAAAATAATTTCCAATTAATTAAATAGGTATAAGAAAGATTTAAAGTAATAAAAATAAATATATAAATGAAAGTCTGTGTTGTACCCAAACAGCTATATAAACTGTTTAGGATAACACAGACTTTTTAGTAAAGTTGGTAATCAATTTATATACTAAACATGTCTATATATTTATTTAAGTTTGTGGATAGGATTATCAATTCATCAGCTTGCTTTGTTAAGGCATCAACATTCTTTAAATAAACTGTGCCATATTAGCCATCACATCCATGCTAACAGCATTCTTCTTAGAATTTAAATTCTTAAAAGGTTTTTACTGAGTGCAACTGTTCTTATCTTTATTGTCTATAACTATATCTTTTGGAAGTTTAGAAGAAACTATAAAAGCAACTACAATAAAAGTCACAATTATACCTACAACTCCAACCCACCCATAGTTAGTCCAGAAAGTACCTGCAGAGGTTCCCCCCACACTGGATCCTATATAATAAAAGAAAAGATAAAGAGAAGAAGCTTGTGCTTTATCATGAGTTGCTAGGTGACCTACCCAACTGCTAGCAATAGAGTGACCACCAAAGAAACCAAAGGTTAGTAGAGCTATACCAAGAATTTTTAGGGCTAAATTTTTGGTTAAAGTTATTCCTATTCCTGCAAGCATTATGAAAAGAGCTATTCTTAATATTTTTTGTTTTCCATAATTGTCTGCAAGATGTCCCATCCAAGTTGAACTAAAGGTTCCACATAGATAAAGTACAAAAATAAAGCTTACTATGGTAGGACTTAGTGAGTAGGGTGGAGCAATCAACTGAAATCCTATGTAATTATATAAAGATACTAAACTCCCTAGTAACAAGAAGCCAAGAATAAAAAGACATAGTAAGTTAGAATTCTTTAGATGACTAAGCATAGATTTAGTCAGTTTCTTCATGTCCAAAGTTCTTGGCGAAAAGTGTTTTGAAGGTGGAAGTAGAATAAAAAATAGTATGCTAGAAATCAAGCTTAATATCCCTATACTAAAAAGAGCTATTCTCCAATTAAATAAATCTGTAAAAATTCCTATAGTTATACGCCCAAACATACCACCTAAAGAATTACCACTAATAAACATCCCCATGGCAATACCTAAACTCTTCTCCTCAATTTCCTCTCCTAAATAAGCCATGGCTATTGCTGATAACCCAGATAATACAAAGCCTTGGAGTATACGTAATACAATAAGATAATGAAAGCTTGGAGTAAGGGCTGTAAGCATAGCAAGTATAGAAGCTGAAAACATGGAAAAGGACATTACTGATTTTCGCCCCAAAGCCTCTGATAGTGAGCCAACTATAAGAAGACTTATTGCTAGGGAAATAGTAGTAACAGAAAGCGAAAGACTAGCTGTTGCCGGGGAAATATTAAATTCTTTAGATAGATAAGGAAGTAGTGGCTGAGTGCTATATAAAACAGCAAAAGTACTAAAACCACCAGCAAATAATGCTGCATTTGCTTTCTTGAATTCCTTTGAACCCTTTTCAATATAACTCATAAATTTTTCACCTCTAATATTTACATTAGGTAGCAAAGGTTAAGGATTAAATTATATATAAACAACCTTTGCCCACTTAAGGTTTTTAAGATAAATAAAATGAACTTTTATTTTATAACCTTGATAAATTTTGCTGTTCAATTAAGATTTAAATCTTATAAAGCTGTATATTCATCATCAAATAAGATTTTGTGTAATTTAAATTCTTTTTAAAATATAGTTAAATTTTACAACCTTTAGGTAAAATCCATTTTTATACTAAACCTAGATAGCTTTGAAGTCAAATCACATATAGATGTAACTAATAGTATATTTAGTGATAATTTACCATGAGACCAAAATAAGTTAATATTACACCTAAAAGCCAACAGTAAGTATATGCAAAAGTAAAAACTTAGTATTTATTAAGTCAATGGTAGATAGAGGAAGTATTTAAATTTACTATACATAGCCAAATTTATACTGTGCAAATTTATAGTGATATATAATGGATTTGATGGCTTTAATATAGGAATTGCCAAGGATAAACATAAAATATTTCTTAATGTTAAAGAGTGTAGCGAAAGTGGAAAAGAATAAAGTAGCTTTGAATATAAAATTCCAATTTCAAGCTAAGAATACAGATTATTTATTTGTAAAGGAGAGAAAATAATTGTTTAAAGAAGAAATGACACCAAGGGAAAGAATGGATGCTTTTTCTAGAGGTGATGAAATTGACCGTATAGTTTGCGTACCAGATATGGGGGTAACTATGGCACCTTTTATAGGAGCAAAGCTTAGTGACTATTACCATTCGGCAGAATTGATGGCCAACTTAGAAATTGCACTATTTAAAAAATTAGGCCATGATAGTGTAGGAATCTCTACGAGCCTTAGAGGAGTTGCTGAGGCTATGGGATCAAAGATTGCATATCCTGACTACAATATTTCATATCTTTTAGAACCAGCGGCTAAAAATGTAGATGAAATTGATAGTTTAAAGATAGCTAACCCTTTAACTGATGGAAGATTACCTATTTTATTAGAAGCTTTAAGACTCACAAGAGATGCTTTGATAAGACAGGTAGATGTAGGAGCTGCAATGTCAGGACCTCTTAGTGTAGCAGCGTCAGTAGTAGGTACGGAGAACTTGTTAAGGTGGATGAGAAAATATCCACAAAAGGTACATATCTTGATGGAAATAGTAACAGAATCAAATAATAGGTATATAGAAGAGGTAGCAAAATTAGGCTTATCTATTGGATTTGCGGATCCGGTATCATCAACAAGTCTTATTAGTCCAAAGCTTTTTAGGGAGTTTTCATTGCCTTATCTTAAAAAAAATGCACAAAGAATTAAAGAAACAACTGGGAGTGCTCCGGGAATACATATTTGTGGAAAAAGTAAGGCCCTTTGGCAAGATGTAGTTGAAATAGGAATATCCAATTTTAGTATAGATAATATTGAAGATTTAGAAGAAGCTAAGGAAATAATGGGGGATAAAGTTATCATCACAGGAAATGTACCACCAGTAGATGTGGTTCACTTAGGAACTAAAGAGGATATCTTTAATTCAGTAAAGGACTCCATAAGAAAAGGGCATAACTCACCTAATGGGTTTATTTTAAGCACAGGCTGTCAAATCCCAATGAATACACCAATTGAGAAGGTTGAAATGTTTATGGAAGCAGCAAAAGTCCATGGATGTTACCCTATAAAACTATAATTATAAAGTTAAAAGGCATTACTAGGTATTTCATTTGAACTATGCTTTAGTAATGTCTTTTTATTATGTATGTTTCATTAGAGGAATATCCATCTTGCTGGAGGTGAAATAATTAAACTCCTAATTATAAATGTAAAAACTTTATTATAAAGCATATACAGCTCTAAACTATATTAAATTCTTGGATTTTGGATAACATATTAATGCATACTTTCCAGTTGTTACACTAAGTAACTGGCTAAATTTTAAAAGGAATTGTAAGGAAAATTAGTAAAAGTAGAAGTAGAAGATGTTTAGCTATAGAGAGTATTAAAGTTCTAGTAAAAAATTAAAGGGAATTGGTGTACTGCAATGAAACATGATAAATTTACATGGTTTAAAAAGATTAATTCGCCAATAGTATTTCAAGGGCATATTAAGAGGAAGAATTACTTTGAAGGATGGTACTATAGGCAGGTTTCAGAAGATAGAAAAAAGGTAATATGCTTTATACCGGGAGTTAGTTTAGTAGAGGGAGATGCCCACAGCTTTGTTCAATATATATATGTAAGTGAGGATAAGGAAGGAAAAAGCAGAATAAAAACGGGGTATGTAACATATCCAGTGGGAGCATTTATGTTTAGCAATACTCCCTTTAGCATACAAATAGGAGATAATGTCTTTTCAGAAACAAGGGTAAAAGTTAACTTAATTGATAAGGATATAAGGATAGTAGGTACTTTAAAATTAGGTTCCTTCACCACAATTAAAAAATCTATTTTAATGCCTAATATAATGGGATACTTTGCTTATATACCTAATATGGAGTGCAATCATGGAGTTATTAGTATGAGTCACAGTATACAGGGGAATCTTCAAATAAATCATGAGAAAGTAGTTTTAGATAATGGAAAGGGATATTTAGAAAAGGATTGGGGAACTTCTTTTCCAAAGAAGTATATCTGGGTACAGTGCAATAACTTCACCAATAAAAGTATAAGTTTGTTTTGCTCTATTGCACATATACCTTTCTTAAAGAATAGTTTTACAGGATTTATTTGTAACTTAATAGTTGATGATGTAGAGTTTAGATTTGCTACTTACAATAACAGTAGTTTTGATATTGTAAATATAAGTAGCAATGGAGTGAAAATATTATTGGATAGCAACAAAGCGATGTTAGAAATTCAATGCGTGATTAATGAGTGCGGTGAGTTAAGAGCACCTAAAAAAGGAAGGATGGGTGACAAAATAAAGGAAGAATCTGCTGGACAAATAAAAGTGCGTTTATACAATAAGAAAAATAAGAAAACCTATGAGGAATACGGAGATATGGTTGGAATAGAAATTGTAGGATATTAAAACCTTAGTAAAATAATATTTTTTATAAATAACGGTTCTTTTTTATAACTAATGTTAATATAAATATAACAAATATGAGTAATTCAAGACAAAAACCACTGAAATTGCTAAAGTAAATAATCCATATTTGAAATTTTGAGTAAAAAATAAGGTGAAAAACAGTTGAATTTAAGATGAAAATTGTAGCTACAGACTAATTAATGAAAGAGTTAAAAAGATATTGGCGTTTTCAAAAATGTAATAATTTTAAAAGAAAATTAAAAAATCTATTGAAAAACCTACATATGGTATATATAATAAAATTATGATGTAAATTGGCTGAGAAAAGAGAGCCGTATTAAATCAGGAGACTAAGATCTCTGTTTTAATGCGGTTTTTTTTATTATCTAATTTAAAATAGCCTTTTTCTAATATTAAATTTCATATAGGGTAGATTTATTACAGATAATATAGAATTCACTAAAATTTAATTATTTTATCATATTTATGAAATTGTGAGAATATAAAAAGGCTATACACCTTAATATTTAGTTTAATACATAATCATTTCCATTTTTGAATTTTCATTAGTGGAATATATATATTTATATTTATTATAAGGGGGACTTATTATGGCAAAGTATATTATGGCCTTAGATCAAGGAACAACCAGCTCAAGAGCAATTCTTTTCAATGAAAAGGGTAACATTGTTAGTGTGGCTCAAAAGGAGTTCAAACAAATTTATCCAAAGGCAGGCTGGGTAGAACATGATCCAATGGAAATATGGTCAAGCCAGTTTAGTGTTGCAGCAGAGGCTATGGCTAGAATTAATGCAGAAGGTACAGATATAGCAGCAGTTGGAATTACAAACCAAAGGGAAACTACTGTAGTTTGGGACAAGAGAACAGGAATACCAGTTTACAATGCTATAGTTTGGCAATGTAGAAGAACTTCTGGAACATGTGATGAATTAAAAGCAAAGGGTTTTGACACTGTTGTTAAAGATAAAACAGGTCTTGTATTAGATGCTTATTTTTCAGGAACAAAAATTAAATGGATACTTGATAATGTACCAGGAGCTAGAGAAGAAGCTGAAAAAGGTAATCTTATATTTGGAAACATAGATACTTGGCTTATTTGGCAATTGACTAAAGGTAAGGTTCATGTAACCGATTGCACTAATGCTTCAAGAACGATGCTTTATAATATATACGACTTACAATGGGATGAGGAAATTTTAAAAGAATTAAATATACCTAAGTCAATGCTTCCAGAAGTTAAACCATCAAGTTATGTATATGGACATACAGACACAGCTCTATTTGGCACTCCAATTCCAATAGCAGGAGCAGCAGGAGATCAGCAGGCAGCTTTATTTGGCCAAACTTGTTTCCAACCAGGAACTGCTAAGAATACCTACGGTACAGGTTGTTTTATGCTTATGAATACTGGAGAAAAAGCAGTTAAATCTAAGAATGGGTTATTAACAACTATAGCTTGGGGTGTTGATGGCAAGGTTGAATATGCTCTTGAAGGAAGTATTTTTGCAGCTGGTGCTTCAATACAGTGGTTAAGAGATGAGCTTAGAATGATAAAAGATGCTGCTGATTCGGAAGCATATGCTACAGCAGTAGAAGATACTAATGGAGTTTATATGGTTCCAGCCTTTGTAGGACTTGGGGCTCCATACTGGGATCAATATGCAAGAGGAACAGTTGTAGGACTTACAAGAGGAGCTAAGAAGGAGCATTTTATAAGAGCTACTCTTGAATCTTTAGCTTATCAAACCTATGATGTATTAAAAGCTATGCAAGAGGATTCAGGAATAACTTTAAAGGCATTAAAAGTTGATGGTGGAGCTTGTGCAAACAACTTCTTAATGCAGTTCCAATCAGATATACTTGGAGTTCAAGTTGATAGACCACAGGTTATTGAAACTACAGCTTTAGGAGCAGCTTACCTTGCAGGACTTGCAGTTGGGTACTGGTCAAGTAAAGAAGAAGTAGCAGAAAATTGGGCTATATCAAGAGCCTTTAAACCAGAGATGACTAATGAAAAGAGCGAAGCTTTGTTAGAAGGATGGCATGAAGCTGTTGGAAGATCTTTAGGTTGGGTAAAAGAAAGATAATAATTTGAGGGGATGGGGTTTATATGTCACATTTTTTAGCTGAAATTATAGGTACAATGATACTGATTATACTTGGGGATGGAGTTGTAGCAAATGTAGTTCTTAAGAAAACTAAAGGTGAAAACTCAGGGTGGATAGTTATTACAACTGGTTGGGCTTTTGCTGTAATGATTCCTGCTTTTATCTTTGGGGGCATAAGTGGTGCACACTTTAACCCTGCGTTAACACTTGGTCTTGCAGCTATTGGAAAGTTTGCCTGGGCAGAAGTTCCAATTTATATAGCTGGTCAATTTATAGGTGCATTTTTAGGCGCAGTTGTAGTATGGCTTCATTATTTACCACACTGGGCAGCTACTGAAGATAAGGGTGCAAAATTAGCTGTATTCTCAACAGGACCAGCAATAAGAAATACTTTTGCAAACTGTATGTCTGAGTTTATAGGAACTTTTATACTTGTATTTGGTATATTAGGCTTAGGTGAAGTTAGTGTAGCACCTGGAATAGGAACTTTAGCAGTAGGTTTCTTAATTTGGGTAATTGGACTTTCACTTGGAGGAACTACTGGCTATGCAATTAACCCTGCAAGAGATCTAGGACCACGTATTGCTCATGCTGTTTTACCAATAGCAGGTAAGGGTGATTCTGACTGGGGCTATGCATGGATTCCAGTTGTGGCTCCAATATTAGGTGCTATAGTTGCAGCTCTAACTTTTGTAGCTATATTTTAAAATAAATTGATAGAACATTTTCTATAGAACCTTAAACAATTAATTTATTATAGGGAGCCAGAAATGTTACTTATTTTAAATAGTAGCTTTTATTGGTTCCCTTAGAGTGTTTTTTATGAAAGATAATAAAGGTAAAGACTAAGATAATTAGCTTTATTGCTTGGACAGCTTATTTTACTAAATAGCGAAGAGCTTGGTTTATGCTTAGGTTTAATATATAAGGCATTAGCTAATTGTGAAGATAAGGCATTTTCAAAAAATAAATAAGTCAGTATGTTTGTCTATTTTTAGTTATACTGCGTCAACAGAACCCTTAGATAGCGCTACTATCTGCGGAACCTGTTTCCTTGCCTAACTAAAAATATCCTTCACATCTTTGACTTGTTATTTATTTTCAAATGCCTAAATTATATAAATACATGGATTTTCATAGGAATTTATGATATAATTTAAATATAACTTAATATAGAACATTAACAGGCAGAGATATGAGAGCCATGATGTTAAGAAAGCTTATACAGTAAGCTTCTTTCTTCATGGCTCTTTTTTTATAAATATTTTTTGCTTTAACAAAAATGAAGCTATAAGAATAAGTAAATATATAAAGAAAATTTAAATTAATGGATGGAGGAGCAATATGTTTGATGTAACAATTATTGGTGCTGGAGTTATTGGATGTGCAATTGCTAGGGAGTTATCAAGATACAAATTAAACGCTTGTGTGGTAGAGAAGAGTGCTGATGTGGCATCAAGTACTTCAAAGGCTAACAGTGGTATAGTTCATGCAGGCCATGATGCAAAACCAGGTTCTTTAAAAAGCAAGCTAAATATAAAAGGGAATCCTATGTTTGATGAATTATCTAAGGAATTGGATTTCCCTTTTATAAGAAATGGTTCTATGGTTTTATGCTTTGATGAAAAGGATATAGAGCAACTTGTTGCTATAAAAGAAAGAGGACACAAGAATGGAGTAGAGGATATTAGATTATTAACAGGTGAACAGGTAAGGGAATTAGAGCCTAATGTATCCCAAGGGGTAGCTGCAGCATTATATATACCAAGTGGTGGAATTGTATGTCCTTATGAAATGACTGTAGCTTTAGCAGAAAATGCTTATCACAATGGAGTGGAATTTAGATTTGAAACAGAAGTTAAGAAGATTATAAAAAATCAAGAAAGCTTCTTAATCAAAACTAATTTTGAAGATATAGAAACAAAAGTGGTAATAAATGCGGCAGGATTGTTTGCAGATGATATAAATAACATGGTTAGTTCTAGGAAAATAACCATTGTTCCAAGAAAGGGAGAATATTGCTTATTAGATAAGGCTGTAGGAGCATTGGTTAAGAGCACCTTGTTCCAACTTCCGACTAAAATGGGGAAGGGAGTATTAGTAACCCCAACAGCAGATGGAAACCTCTTAATAGGACCTAATGCTATTGACTTAGAGGATAAAAATGATGTAACAACAACTCAGCAAGGTATGGAAGAGATTATTTCAAGAGCAGGCTTAACCTTAGATAGAGTTCCTACAAATCAAATAATCACAGCTTTTGCAGGACTTAGAGCTCATAGCGTAGAGGATGATTTTATAATTGGTGAGGCAGAAGATGTTAAAAACTTTATAAATGTGGCAGGAATAGAGTCTCCAGGGTTAACTAGTGCACCAGCCATAGGTAAGATGGTGGAAGAAATAGTTGTTAATATATTAAATCCAGAAAAAAATGAGAACTTTAATCCTGTAAGAAAAGGAATTCCTAAATTTAGAGAAATGAGCAATGAAGAAAGAAATGAACTCATAGCGCAAAATCCTTCTTATGGAAAAATAGTGTGCAGATGTGAGACTGTTACTGAAGGAGAAATAATTGATGCTATAAGAAGACCTCTTGGAGCAAGAACCTTAGATGGAATAAAGAGAAGAACTAGAGCTGGCATGGGAAGATGTCAATCAGGATTTTGCGGTACAAAAATTGTAGAAATTTTAGCTAAGGAGCTTAAGGTAGATCCAACTAGTATAACTAAGTTTGGTGGTAGTTCAAGAATATTAATAGGAAAAAATAAAGAGGTGTAGTTTCTGTTATAAGCTTTAAGGATAGAAATTTCTATATTAATCGTGGAAAAGTTATAAGAGAACCAAGATTTATATATTAGGGCTAGGTGTTAGTTAGTTTTCATATAGATAGGGGAGGTTTATTTTATGCAATATTATGATCTGGTAATAATTGGAGGTGGCCCTGCAGGCCTTGCAGCAGCTATAAAGGCAAAGGAGGAAGGTGTCCAAAATTTAATTATATTAGAAAGGGATAGTGTACTTGGGGGGATATTAAATCAATGTATTCACAATGGTTTTGGTCTTCACACCTTTAAGGAAGAACTTACAGGTCCAGAGTATGCAGAAAGATTTATTGAACGAGTAGAAGAATTAGAAATTCCTTATAAATTAAATACTATGGTATTAGAGTTAACAAAGGATAAAGTTATTACCATAGTAAATGAAGAAGATGGAGTAACTGAAATTCAAGCAAAGGCTGTAATTTTAGCAATGGGTTGCAGAGAAAGACCTAGAGGGGCTATTAATATTCCAGGAAGTAGATGCTCAGGAATATACACAGCGGGAGCTGCACAAAAATTTGTTAATATTGAAGGATATATGCCTGGAAAAGAAGTAGTTATATTAGGTTCAGGAGATATTGGGCTTATTATGGCAAGAAGAATGACTTTAGAAGGGGCCAAGGTAAAAGCAGTAATAGAATTAATGCCTTATTCAGGGGGGCTTAAAAGAAATATAGTGCAATGCCTTGATGATTTTGGAATTCCTCTTAAGTTAGCGCATACCATAACAGATATAAAGGGTAAGGATAGAATAGAAGGAGTTACTGTAGCTAAGGTAGATGAAAACAGAAAGCCTATACCAGGGACAGAGAAATATATTTCCTGTGATACTCTTCTTCTATCAGTAGGGTTACTACCTGAAAATGAGCTTTCCAGACAGTCACAGGTGATACTATCTTCAATAACAGGGGGACCAGAAGTTAATGAAAGTCTTCAAACTAATATTGAAGGAATATTTGCCTGTGGCAATGTGCTTCATGTTCATGATTTAGTTGATTTTGTTACCTTAGAAAGTTATAGTGCTGGAAAGAATGCAGCAGAGTATATCAAGGGTAAAAGGTTCAATAAAAAGGGAATAGAAGTAGTAGCAACTGAAGGGGTAAGGTATACAGTTCCAAAGTATATTAATGATGAAAATATAGAAGAATTAATTGAACTTAGATTTAGAGTAGGAAATGTGTATAAAAACAGCTATGTATCTGTATATTTTGATGAGGCAAGGGAAGTTCATCTAAAGAAAAGAATACTTGCTCCTGGAGAGATGGAAACAGTTAAAATTACTAAGGATATGCTAGCTAAGTATCCACAGTGTAATAGGATTATTGTAAAAATCGAGGAGGCATAGTATGATGAATAATATAAGGGAATTAATATGTATAGGATGTCCAATGGGATGTGCAATGCAAATAGAATTAGAAGATGATAAAGTGGTAAAGGTTACAGGTAATCTTTGTAAAAGAGGGGAAACCTATGGTGAGAAGGAATGTACTAACCCCACTAGAATAATCACCTCTTCTGTAGAAATAGAAGGTGGAGAATTTAAAACAGTACCAGTAAAAACTGAAAGAGATATACCAAAGGAAAAAATATACCAGTGTATTCAGCTTTTAAAAGGTATAAAGGTTAAAGCACCAGTTAATATTGGAGATATAATAATTGAAAATGTTGGAGATACTGGGGTGAATATTATTGCCACTAGAAATGTAGAAGCAGTGTGAATTTTTTATAGAAAGGGGATTTTGGGGGTTGAGTAAAATAAGTGATTTAACAGAAATGCTAGTAGAAAATCCTGTTATTGCAGCTATAAGGAATGATGAAAACCTAGAGGATGTTCTAGCTAGTAAAGCACAAATAGTTTTTGTGCTATACGGAAATATATTAAGCATAACTGAGATATGTTCAAAGCTTAAAAAGGCTGGCAAAACCATATTTGTACATGCGGATTTAATAGATGGACTTAGAGGGGATAAAGTGGGTATTGAATTTATAAATAAATATTTAGCTCCAGATGGAATAATTACTACTAAGGTAAACTGTATTAAATATGCAAAACACTTAGGACTTTATACCATACTAAGGTTATTTATTATAGATTCCCTTTCTATAAAAACAGGGGTAAAAAATATACAGGAAACTCAGCCTTGTGCTATAGAAATTATGCCAGGGGTAGCTGGGAAAGCTATTCGAAATTTAAAAAATGCAACAAATGTGCCCATTATTGCAGGTGGCCTTATAGATAAAAAGAAGGATGTAATAGATGCACTTTCTGCAGGTGCTGTTGCAATATCTACTACAGCAGAAGAACTATGGAAAATGTAATTTGAATATGAGCTATTGAATAATGTAAAAAAGTCTTAAATAATGAAGAAGCCATGCATGATAGAAATTTAATTCTACAATGTATGGCTTTATTAGACTATTAATTAGTGAAAATTTATAGACTAAACATTTATAGATTAATAAACAATTCTTTTCTCATGGTTATTTAACTTTCATTCACAAAATAAGTTTGTGAAAAGTCACCTCTCAAATTAAGTTTTTATTTACATCTAAGCAATTTTGAAATAAAGAATATAGATATAATTTATTTCAAAAGATAAGAGTTGATTATAACATTTAGATTTGTATAAATAAGCTACATAGGTAGAAACTAAATAGAGTAAAAAGAAGAAAAATTAATATAGGGGACTAAAGTCAATAGATAGCTTATATATGAAGCTATGTAGTTTCTATAAGTTTTCAAGAGGGAAATACGCTTAATTGTTGAGGATCAAGCGTTGATACCACTAAAATATAAGAAGAGGAGGAGATAAATTTGGCAGAAGTAAAGGGAACAAGAAACGATGGTTGGAATTTAGATAATAGTTATACATCACTACCTAAAAAGTTTTTTACCCCTGTAGAACAAAATCCAGTGAAAGCTCCAGAGTTAATTATTCTTAATGAAGAAGTTGCAAAATATTTAGGTCTAAAACCAGAAGAGCTAAAAAATAGTGATAACCTTGAAGTCTTTGCAGGAAATGGCTTTCCAGAAGGTGGAATGCCAATTGCTCAAGCTTATGCGGGACATCAATTTGGACATTTTACTATGTTAGGCGATGGAAGAGCAATGCTACTGGGAGAGCAAATTACTCCAGAGGGAAAAAGATTTGATATTCAATTAAAGGGGTCAGGAAGAACACCTTATTCCCGTGGTGGTGATGGCAGGGCTGCTCTTGGACCAATGCTTAGAGAATATATCATAAGTGAAGCCATGTATGCCCTAGGAATTCCAACCACTAGAAGTTTAGCAGTAGTTACAACTGGAGAGTCAACAATTAGAGAAACTGTACTACCAGGTGCAATTTTAACAAGAGTTGCTGCCAGTCATATTCGTGTAGGTACTTTTGAATATGCTTCACAGTGGGGAAATAAAGAGGAACTACGTGCTTTAACTGATTACACCATAGAAAGACACTATCCTCAGGTTAAGGGAGATAAGAATCCTTATGTTTCTTTTCTTAGACAGGTGGTTAAAAAACAAGCTCAGTTAATTGCTAAGTGGCAGATGGTTGGTTTTATTCATGGAGTAATGAATACAGATAATGTAACCATAAGCGGAGAAACTATAGATTATGGCCCTTGTGCCTTTATGGATACCTATAGTCCAAAGACTGTGTTTAGTTCCATAGACAGAGAAGGTCGCTATGCTTATGGTAAGCAGCCTTATATAGGAGGATGGGACTTAGCAAGATTTGCTGAAACCTTAGTACCGCTTCTTCATGAAAAGCAGGAGGAAGCAGTTGATATAGCCCAAGAAGCTATAAATGAGTATAGTGAGCTATATGATCAAAATTGGCTTAAGGGCATGAGAGGAAAACTTGGAATATTTAATGAAGAACCACAGGATAAAGCTCTCATAGAAGATTTTTTAACCATAATGGAGCATCATAAGGCAGACTTTACAAATACCTTTAAGGCTTTAACTATGGGGAAATTTGAAGATTTGCCATTCTCAGAGGCTACAGAGTTTATTCACTGGCAAAAACAGTGGGAGGAAAGACTTGAAAGACAGGAAGAGTCGCAAGAAGACTCTATAAAATTAATGAAAAATAATAACCCATCAGTGATTCCACGTAATCATCGTGTAGAAGAAGCTCTAGAAGCAGCTCAAAAGGGTGATTATAATATTATGAAAAGACTTGTTAAGGTGCTTTCAACACCTTATGATTATACAGAAGAGCAGACAGAATACTGTACACTTCCTGAAGCAGGTAACCGTCCTTACAGAACCTTCTGTGGAACCTAAAATTGAAAAATAAAGTAAAGGTTTTTCCCGACCTGAGTATTGATTTTTCAAGTATTTTTTACAAGTACAAATATCTTTAACCTTCGTAAGCAAAGATATTTATTATACAGAGAAATCCTTAGTATAATTTTATGCTGAGGATTTTTTATTGTGTTTATAAGTATTTAGAAAAATAAAAGAGTAGGTGCTTTGGGGTTCACCTACTCTAAAAAACTAAGGGGATAATGTTGTTATTCTTATATCTTATTATTGAAGGGGGTTTATATATATTATTATACAATAATGATTATTATTTTCAAGTGATATCATAAAAATAATTTCAATTTAACAATTTATTCATATTTTTGTTTGAATTTGAAGTGAAAATATTTAAAAATCCACTAAATCCATAGTCAACAAATAATGAAAAACTGAATAAGGTAAAGTAAGAAACTTTAGATGGCAAGGTTAATGTAATAGGAGGGTTATTGGAATACGTAATTAAAAGCTAAGTTTTAAGTTTATAAATAGCTTTATCATTTTATCAATATAATGGAGGGTAAATTGTGAGTGAGTTAAATCTTAAGCCTATATGTGAAAGCAAGGACGGAAGATTTATTTTATTTCTTAACAAAAGAGACAAAGGAACAATTTATGATTTATATTTTATGAACAATTGTAAGGAGAAATTGTCTAAAGTAAAAGTAATAAGACAACACTCAATCTATAATAATTTTTTAGAAGCTAACTTTATAGATACAGTTTCTACTAAAGAGGTAGAGGACATAAAGTGTGGAGATAAGTTTCTAGTAGGCTATATCAATGAGCAAGATATAAGTGTTGATGAGTTTGAGTTTATTTTTAATATATACCTAGATAATGAAAGCTTTAGCTTTAGTCACAGCATCAATAGAAAGGAACTTTTGCTAAAGATTAATGAAGAAGACAATGATAAGGTTGAGCTTAGTAGTCTGCAATTAAGCGATAGTAATAAGTTTACTAGGGTATCCATGGATAATATTGTGAGATACTTTGAAAAAAATCTAGAGAGCAAGGCTTCAATGATGGATGAAGGTGAATGGTTAGATGTAATGAGAGCCTTTAATATTTTAAAGCCTTATTTTTATGAACATGAGCATTTAATTACAAAGGTAGTTAATAATAGCTTAATAGATTGGTATAACTATTTTAGTTGAGGTTTATATAAGTAAACATTGTATTTTAAATTATAACTATAAGGTTTAGGGAAAAATCTTAGCTAGTAAAGTTATTTTCATAGGTTCAGTGAATATTTGGGAATTATAAAAGAGTCCTTACTAATCATATATTAATTAAGCTGTGGAGGAGAGAGTTCTCAAATTATCCATGGCTTTTGTTTTATTTAAAATTATGGAGCATAAATTTAATTGCAAGGTTACAGGTATGATATACTACTAATTAACAAATAATTATAAGTATTTTACAAGTATAATTCATAGCATGTCTAAGTGCTGAAAGTAGTTACTTGTGAGACATAGCATAATATATAATTAAAAAATATAACACTATGATAAGATTCAGAGTACGAAGAATAAGATAAGTAAGATATTTTAATGTGGAAGGTGAGTTTGTTTGAAGCAGTTTTATTATACCTATAATAAACCGAATAGGAATATAAATATTAAGCAGTATGTTTATAATATTGGTTCATATCATTATAATTGGCACAGTGACTTAGAACTTTTAATGGTAATTAGTGGTGAGATTGAAGTTTGTAATAATGGGGTAACTAAAGTACTTGAAGAAGATGATATTATTTTAATTAACTCTAACATGGCCCACGCTACCTTGGCTCAAAAACCAGATAGTATTGCCATGGTTATACATATAGATCCAGTAGTTTTAAAGGATTACTATGATAACAGTGAATTTCTATTTTTTGAATTATGTTCAACAAAGCAACAAAGAAATAATATAGCTTTCTCTCAAATAAGGAGTTACCTATCAGAAATGATGCTATCACAGCAAAGGAACACACCAGAGCAAAAATTACTTTTTGAGAAAGCCTTTTACTCGCTGTTACATAGCATAGTTCTTAACTTTCCACCTAAAGAAATGCATTCTGCTACATTTATGCTTAATCAAAAAAAATTAAGTGCAATAGATAAGATAATAAAATACATAAATAAAAATTATAAAAAAAAGATAACACTTGATAAACTAGGTAAGGAGAGTGGCTATAACAGTACTTATGTATCACAAATTTTTAAATCCTATTTAGGTATTAATTTTTATGATTACTTAACAAGAATAAGATTAAGGGAAGCTACCCTTGCACTAAGTCAGTCTAGTGATAAAATACTAGATATTGCACTAGAAAATGGGTTTTCAGATATAAAAGCTTTTAACTCAGCATTTAAAGAGAGCTTTGGTAAATCTCCATCAGAATACAGAAAACAATTAAATAATGAAAATAGAAAGAATGATACTGATTTTAAAAAAGAATTTATTTCTATTGAAGATCGGGTGGTTAATGAAAAGTTATTGAAATATGTATCTCAAAGAGAAAATAACTCCTTAAGAATAGTTGAGAGAAATATTTGGAAAATAGAGAAGTTTCATGAAGTAGAAAAAACTATTCAGGGAGTAACTAATAAGCTAAAAGAAATCACCAAAGATATGGAAGAAACCGTAGGTTATTTTCAAAATGAATAATGGTTTAGTACTATGTTTATTTTAAATATAGTATATGTATTAGTACTTTGTCATTAAATCTACTTTTTTTCGAGAATAATTGGACTATAATATAATATTAAACTAAGTATCGAAAATTGTAAAAAAAAGTTGAAAATTGCAATTCTAAAGATTTACCCATAGTAAAATATTTAGGGTGGAGTAAAGTATAAAGATTAGGGAGTTATACTCTAAAAAAGCCATGTTTTCAAGGAATTTAGCAACTTGAAAACATGGTTATTTTTTATATAATTTTGTGAATGAGTTATGATAAAAGTATGAATATGTTGAAATGTATTAAATTTTCTGTCTTTAATTAAGGATAGTTGAACTTTATTAAATTTGTTAAATTAAATTATGAAAATGATTTCAAGGTTTTAAAAAAGCTAAAAGTAATCAAATATAATCATATACTAGCGAATTTATATTTATAAGGAGGTCAGGTTAATGGAAAAAAGAGAAGCATTAGATCAATTAACACGTCTTGTAGCAAATTTTACAGGAATGGTTGGTAAACGCCTTCCAGATGATGTTACAGCTAAGCTTAAAGAATTAAGTGAAGAAGAAACAATGCCAATGGCTAAAATGATTTATGAAGCTATGGAAAAAAATCAACAACAAGCAGGTGAATTAAACAGACCATCCTGTCAAGACACAGGGCTAATTCAAATGTTCGTAAGAGTTGGTTCAAAATTCCCTTATATTGATGATTTAAGCACAGTTCTTAAGGAAGCAGTTTATAAAGCAACAGTAGAAGCTCCACTTAGACATAATACTGTTGAAACTTTTGATGAGGTTAATACTGGAACAAATACAGGTACTAAATCACCATGGTTATATTGGGACATTATACCAGGTAGTGACAAGTTAGAGCTTGATGTTTACATGGCTGGTGGAGGGTGTTCACTTCCGGGGCAAGGAAAGACTTTAATGCCAGGAGAAGGATACGAGGGAGTTGTTAAATTTGTACTAGATATAATGACTTCTTATGGTTTAAACGCATGTCCTCCATTGCTCCTTGGAATTGGTATTGGTACTTCAATTGACTCTGCAGCTTATATGTCTAAGCGTGCATTAATGAGACCTGTTGGAAGTCATAATGAAAATCCAAGAGCTGCACAACTTGAAGATGATTTAGCAGCAGCAATAGATTCTATTGGACTTGGACCACAAGGATTACGTGGAAGTAAGTCAGTTATGGGTGTTAATATAGAAAATTCATCACGTCACCCATCTGTAATTTCAGTAGCTCTAAATGTAGGTTGCTGGGCACATCGTAGAGGAACAATCATATTTAATAGTGATTTAAGTTATGAGATGGTTACACATAAGGGTGTAAATATTGATAATAAATAATAAAAAAAGGGGGTACAAATATGAAGAAAATTTTAAATACTCCAGTTTCAAGTGAAGATTTAAAAGATATTAAAGTTGGAGATGTCATATACCTTAATGGTTATATAGTAACTTGCCGTGACGTGGCTCACAGAAGACTTATAGAATACGGAAGAGAGCTTCCAGTAGATCTTAAAGGGGGAGCTATCTTCCATGCTGGTCCAATCGTTAAGAAAGTAGAAGGAGAAGAAGATAAATTCGAAATGATTTCTGTTGGACCGACAACAAGTATGCGTATGGAAAAGTTTGAGAAAGAATTCATTGAACAAACTGGTGTAAAGGTTATTGTAGGGAAAGGTGGAATGGGACCTAATACAGAAGCTGGATGTCGTGAAAATAAGGCTATACACTGTGTTTTTCCAGCAGGATGCGCTGTTATTGCAGCAACAACTGTAGAGGAAATCGAAGCAGCTCATTGGAAAGATTTGGGAATGCCTGAGACATTATGGGTTTGTCGTGTTAAAGAGTTTGGACCACTAATTGTTTCAATTGACGCAGAAGGTAATAACTTATTTGAACAAAATAAAGTTGTATTTAATGAACGTAAAAACAAAGCTTTAGAAGATTTATATACTAAAGTTAAATTTATAAAGTAAATTCACAATTAATATCCTAATTTAGGGAACCAACCTAAGACTTAACTATATATAAGCCTATATTGGTTCCCTATAAATTCTGAAAATTAATATGCTAAGATTTATTAAAGTGCATATTGATTGATGAAGAATAGGTTTAAAATTTTCAATATTCAAACACATTTGAGCTGGTTTTAGTATTATTAGTATTTAATATTTATAAATAAAACATAATAAAATGGGAGGGAAGGATATGTTAACATTTTTAGCACTGGCAATGATTGTTGTTTTTATAGTATTACTATCAAAAAAGAAACTATCGGTATTTGCAGCTTTGACACTTGTACCTTTAGTGTTTGGAATTATTGCAGCCTTAGCTACAGGACATAGTTTACTAGATTTGTTTAAGTGGATACAAGAAGGTATTTTCTTTAAATTAAATGCAAAAACAGGAAAAGTATCCTGGGGAGTTATATCACCAGCAGCTACGATTCTATTCTCTATTCTATACTTTGATATAATGCTTGGAGTTGGTTTATTTGACCCAGTAGCAGAATTCTTTATTAAGAAGGCAAAAGGGGACCCTATGAAGGTTCTGCTTTCAACAGTGATGGTTGCCAGTGTTGTTTCTCTTAATGGAGATACAACAACAACAATTATTATCTGCATAGCAGCTTTCTTAAACCTTTACAAACAATTAAATCTAAAGTTAAGTTATCTTGCAATAGTTATCGTTGCTCCAATAGGAATCTGGAATCAGCTTCCTTGGGGTGGGCCTACAATTGCAGCAGCAACAGCTCTTGGAGTTGAAATTAGTGATTTGTTCAGAACATTACTTCCAGGACTTCTTGCAGCTCAGGTTGTAGTTATACTAATTGCAGCTCTTTTAGGAAAGAAAGAAAGACAACGTCTTAACTTTAATCCAAGTAGCACTGAAAAGGTTTCTCAAGAGCACTTGAATCAAATGCTTTCAGCAATTCGTGATAATGAACCTGAACTTAAAAGACCAAAATTATATTGGTTTAATCTTTTACTAACATTAGGCTCTTTAGGATTACTTATTAAAGGTGACATACATGGTTCAATTATATTTATGCTTGCCTCTGCCATAGCACTTGTGATTAATTACAGGAACGTTTCAGAATGCAACAATAGATTGGAAGCGCTTGCTGAAGATGTTTTACCTACTGCTATAGTAACTATGGGTGCAGGGGTATTCTCAGGGGTATTAACAGGAAGTGGGATGGCTAATGCACTAGCAAATAGTATTGCAAGCATTATTCCTACTGGGCTTGGTTCACATATGGCACCTATATATGCAATAATTGCAGCACCAGCTATTTGTTTCCTTCCTCAAGACGCTTTCTATTTTGGAATTGCATCTGTTATTAAAGGAGTTATGGTTCAATTTGGAATTACACCAATGCAGGCAGCTGTAGCATCTATGGTTGGACAGGCATTTAGATTAATAAGCCCAGTTATTCCAGCACTATATATGTTATGTGGTGAAACTAAGCAAAACTTCGTTGACTTCCAAAAAGAATATTTGAAGTACTTCTGGGTTGTTATTGTAACCTATTTAGTGGTTTATGGTTTAACTGGAGCACTTCCATATTAATAAAAACTATAAAGTTTAGCTATTATCTTTAAGATGACATAAATTGTCCTCGGCTGACTTAGTATGTAAATACTGAGCCAGCCTTTTCCCTTGAATTTTGGACACAACAAAATAAATTAAGAAATAATTACTTAATAATGTTACAAGGAGGCTATAACAGTGAATCCAGTAAAAATAACAGAAACAGCTCTTAGAGATGGACATCAATCCTTAATTGCCACAAGGCTTACAACTGATGAAATACTACCTATATTAGAAAAGATGGATAAGGCAGGATATCATGCTTTAGAAGTTTGGGGAGGAGCAACCTTTGATGCTTGTCTTCGCTTTTTAAATGAAGATCCATGGGAAAGATTAAGGCTAATTAGAAAAGCAGTAAGAAATACTAAACTTCAAATGCTATTAAGGGGTCAAAATCTTTTAGGGTACAAACACTATGCAGATGATGTGGTAGAAGCTTTTATAAAAAAATCTGTAGAAAATGGAATAGACATAGTTAGAGTTTTCGATGCCCTAAACGACTTAAGAAATTTGGAAACTTCAATAAGAGTTATAAAAGAAGCAGGAGCTCATTGTCAGTGTGCAATAAGCTATACAACTAGTAAAGTACATAATTTAGATTATTATGTAAAATTATCAAAAGATATGGAAAACCTTGGTGCAGACTCTATTTGTATAAAAGATATGGCTGGAATATTAACTCCAAATTCAGCTTATGAATTAGTATCAAAGCTTAAGGAGGTTTTAAACATTCCTATAGAACTTCATACTCACTGTACTAGTGGAATTGCTTCCATGGCATACTTAAAAGCTGTTGAAGCTGGCGTTGATATTATTGACACAGCTATTTCACCTTTTTCAGAAGGAACATCACAGCCACCAACAGAATCCATGGTAGTTACTCTAAAGGAAGGACATAGAGCACCTAATTTAGATGTGAATATATTAAGTGAAATTGCTGATTATTTTAAACCTATAAGAGAAAAGTACAGAGAAAATGGAACGTTAAATCCAAAGGTTATGGATGTAGAACCAAATACATTAACATATCAGGTTCCGGGAGGAATGTTATCTAACCTTCTTTCCCAATTAAAAACCCAAGGTGCCAGTGATAAATATGAAGAGGTTTTAAAAGAAATACCAAGAGTAAGAGAAGAGTTAGGTTTTCCCCCACTAGTAACACCCTTAAGTCAAATGGTGGGTACTCAAGCTGTATTTAATATATTAGCTAGTGAAAGATATAAAATGGTTCCAAAGGAAATTAAAGAATATGTTAAGGGACTTTATGGAGCTTCACCTGTACCAATTAGTAATGAAATAAAAGAGAAAATTATAGGTAATGATGAAGTTATAACAATAAGGCCAGCAGACTTGTTACAACCTGAAATGGAAAAGTATAAAGCGGAAGTAGGGGAGCTAGCCACATCCTTAGAAGATGTACTATCTTATGCTTTATTTCCTCAGGTTGCCAAGAAGTTTTTAGAAGGTAGGTTACAGAAAAAATCAGTAGCCCTTGATGAAGAAAAAAGTTCTGAAGCAAAATCAAAGCCAAATAATGAAGAAATTCACTATATTACTGTAACTATGTAATACTTATTTTAAGTTAATTACTTTTCTAGTAAAAGAATTATTTTTCTTAGAGTAGAAAGTAATTAGATGAACAACCTTTGATAAAACACATAACCTGTTTTACAATTAGTTAAAAATAAGCTTATTTATCATTTAAAGGTGGTGAAATACCATGGGAAATTCTGTATTTACAAGGCTATGGAATTTATTATTTAATAAACATGAAAGTCTGGAAGCTGTAAAGGAAGAACTTATTCCAGAGAAACCCATAAGAAAGACTTGTAATTCTAGTGAAATAGATGAAGAAGACAGATTAGTAGTAGCATTAGCAGCAACTATTATGGCGGGAAAACATAAGCCAAATTCTCACTTTCATATCTCGAACATAAGAAAAATTGATAGTAATTTTGAAACAGTACCTAATGAAATAAATGAGATAGAGGAAGAAGATAGGTTAGTAGTGGCTTTAGCGGCTTCCATTATGGCAGGGAAAGATAACCCTAACTCACATTTTCATATATCAAAAATAACTAGAATCCACAATTCTAATCCAACGAATTCTCATAGTAGAATTAACTATGAAATTGATGAAGAGGATAGGTTAGTTGTAGCTTTAGCTACATCAATTATAGCAGGAAAACATAAGCCTAATTCTCACTTTCACATATGTAAAATTACAAGGATAAGTTAATGATAAACCTAAATTTCTAAAAAATTATAAGAAATAATTATGAAATTAAATATAACTGAAAAGGAAGGGATTAAAGAACATGAAGAAATATGTTATAAAATTAAATGGAAAAGTTTATGAAGTAGAGATGGAAGAAGTTACGGAAGAAGCAAGTGCCGCTTATGAAAAAGTAAGCAATGCATCTGAAAAAGCTATACGACAAAATGGCACTAAGCCAAACATTGAACAAAATAGTGCTCGAAAAAGTAAGGTATCAGAAGATGCAGAGGGGGAAGCTTTAGATGCTCCAATGCCAGGAAATATTATAAATGTATCTGTAAAGGTTGGAGATAGGGTGAAAAAGGGTCAGTTATTAGTAATATTAGAAGCGATGAAAATGGAGAATGAAATAGTTTCACCAAAAGATGGAACAATAACTTCTATAGAAGTTTCAAAAGGTCAAAGCGTAAATGCAGGAGATATTCTTGTTAAAATTGCTTAGATAATTTTAACAATTAATATTGATTCATAAGGAGGCATAATTAATGGACTTTTTACTAAGAGGTATTACTTCTATTACAATTCAACAAGTAATAATGTGGATTATTGGAGCAGTACTTATCTATCTAGCTGTAAAAAAAGACTTTGAACCAGCACTATTATTACCAATAGGTTTTGGGGCAATTCTTGTAAATATTCCTTTCTCAGGAGCAGTAACACAAATTATTGGAGGACATGAGGAAATAGGAATAATAGATAACCTATTTAATATGGGAATTGCAAATGAGTTATTTCCACTAGTTTTATTTATTGGTATAGGTGCCATGATTGACTTTGGACCACTACTAACAAACCCTAAGATGCTACTTTTCGGAGCAGCAGCACAATTTGGTATATTCTTTACAATAAGTGCAGCGGCTTTATTAGGCTTTGATTTAAAGGATGCAGCTTCAATAGGAATCATAGGAGCAGCTGATGGACCTACATCAATCTTTGTAGCGAACTTTTTCAATAGTAAGTACATAGGGCCTATAACCGTTGCGGCATACACATATATGTCTTTAGTTCCAATAATACAACCAATAGCAATTAAAATGGTAACAACAAAGAAAGAAAGACAAATAAGAATGAAATACAACCCAGCGGCAGTTTCAAAAACAACAAAAGTACTATTCCCAGTAGTAGTTACAATTATTGCAGGATTAATTGCTCCAACAGCAGTATCCCTAGTAGGCTTCTTAATGTTTGGAAACTTAATTAGAGAGTGTGGAGTACTAGAAAGATTATCACAAACTGCTCAAAATGAATTAGCAAACCTAGTAACACTATTATTAGGTATAACCATTGCATCTAAAATGAGAGCAGAATACTTTGTAACATTTGAAACTCTTACAATAATAGGTTTAGGACTTGTAGCCTTTATCTTTGATACAATTGGAGGAGTACTATTTGCAAAATTCCTTAACTTATTCTCAAAGGAAAAAATAAATCCAATGGTAGGAGCAGCGGGAATATCTGCATTCCCAATGTCAGCTAGAGTAATTCAGAAGATGGCACAAAAGGAAGACAATCAAAACTTCTTACTTATGCATGCAGTATCAGCAAACGTAGCAGGGCAAATAGCATCAGTTATTGCCGGTGGACTTATAATTTTTCTACTTGGATAGGAGGAGTTAAGTATGAGTGAAAATATAAAAGTTTTTTTTGAAACCCTTACAGTGATGGGTTATGGAATGGCAGGGATTTTTACAGTAATGGCTATAATATTTATTTCCATCAAAGGACTGAACTCAGTTTTTAGGGAGAGAAAATAATATAAAAATTAATGATTAAATAGAAAAGATGAAGAGTCAATCTAAAAGATTACTCTTCATCTTTTTTATGAAAATACATAATACTATATTACTTATTCTTATAATAAAACACAGCAAGCTGAGTTCTATCCCGTAAGCTGAGTTTTTCAAGGATTATAGAAATGCTGTTTCTCACTGTACCTTCACTTAAATACAGCTTTCCTGCAATTTCTTTATTGCTAAGGCCTTCTGCTACAAGAGAAATTATATCTAGTTCTTTTTCCGTAACACCAAAGGAAGAAAAGTCTGGGGAGCTGTTTTTATTAATTAAAGAGGGAAGCTTCGAAACTATATCCTCTCCAAAAACACTTTGTCCCATATTTACTGCTCTTAAAGCAGGAACAATGGATTCAAAGTTTTGTTTTATGATATAACCCTTAGCCCCTAGTTTTAAAGCTTTTACTATATATTCATCATCTAAGAAAGTAGTTAGAAATAGTATTTTTCCATTTTTGTCACTACTTAAAATTTGTTCTGCGGCCTCAAGCCCTGTCATAGTGTCCATTCGTATATCAATTAATAAGATATCAGGTTTTAAACTATTATATAGTTCAATGGCTTCTTTTCCGTTATGACCAGTGCCTATCACAGAAATATCACCCTCTGCTTCTAGAATAGTTTTTAGGGCCACACATACCAATTTATCATCATCTACAATTACTATCTTCATTTTACCTTTAACCCCTTTTATAAATCATATTTTAGGAATGTAGAAGAAACCACTTCAACAATTTAAACTAATACTTCATGAAGAGATTTCCTAGATAGATAGACAAGTTTTACTGAAGGTAAATGATACTTTAAGTTAAGTAATATCATGTCGCTAAATACATTTTGATTTATGAACTTGCTTATCTAAGGAAATAAAAATTCTAAACCCTAAATTACTACTAATATTAACATTACCACCTATTGCAGTTACTCTTTCAATAATATTTTTTACTCCTATACCATTTTCACTATTGTAGTTAGAATTTGAGCCATTATCTTGGATAACAAGCTGATAAAAGCCAGGGTGTTCACGAAGTACAACTAATACTTCAGTGGCATTAGAGTGCTTTATAATATTTGATAGAGCTTCCTTTGTAACAGCGATA
Source organism: Clostridium punense (assembly GCF_017874425.1). GTDB lineage: Bacteria > Bacillota > Clostridia > Clostridiales > Clostridiaceae > Clostridium_J > Clostridium_J punense. Next base: position 160,413 of record NZ_JAGGLL010000002.1, on the reverse strand, counting down.
AAGCAATATTTTATGTTTTTTTCTAGGCTGGTTTCCATATCATATTGTAACTTAATAGAGCAAAAATTAAAGTTATCAACCAGCTTTTGAATTTCTGCCTCAAGGTTAATAGATTCCTCATGCAAATTATGCACAGAGCTACGGATGCTATCCATGGCTTCAGAAAGAGTATTCTTTATTAGTTTTAAACTTTCTTTTGTTACTTCATCCTTGTTTATTGCAAGAAGAGCTCCAACTTGAAGGATTGACCTAGAGAGTAAATGCCCAACATTATCGTGAATATCCCTTGCAATTCTATTCCGTTCCCGTAGGGTAGCTAAGTTTATTTCGTAATCCTGCTTTTCTAGAAGTTCGTGGTTTTTTCTTTCAAGCTGTAAAGATATTTCCTTAGAGTTATCACGAAGATTGTGATAAGTCTTAGCTAAACTTTCAAAACCATTGCTACGGTGTTTTAAAACATAGGCAACTAAAATTAGGGCTGAAACCTGCCAGCTTAAGGAAAGAAAGTCAGAAGTTGTGGTAGCTATAACGGGCAAAAAACATAGTAGCCAAAGCCATTTAAATCTTATGAGAACCACATCATAACAGAAAAGTGGCAGAAAGAACAAAAGTCCTGGGAGAAAAAGACAACCAAGTAGATAAAGAGTAAAGATTGATATCGTGAAGTTGTCTTTTTCTACATAGCTAATTAGTGCGCTTAAAATTATAGCAATTAATATGGGAACAACTAAATATATATCTTTAGCAGTAGGCATGTATAGAGAAAAGGAAATAATGAAAATAACAACCTTATCTATTAATTTATTCATTTTAATTACCAAATCCTTATCTAGATTATATATTTTAAGAATTAATCCTATTGGGCATGTTTACCATATTGAAACTTTAATGTGGAGTCGCTATATATATTATATTACATAGATTCTGGCATTTCATCATAAAGTCTATAACATTAATATTACATTTGTCATAGTGACCTAGGAGTTTATTCACTAAAATATTACAGGGAAAAGTATTATGATTAATATATAGAAGAAATTAGATTTTGTGGGAAGCTGTTTACGGATGCTTTGGAAGGGTAATTTATGAAGTCTTTTCAAATGGAATTTAAAGCCAGTGAATCTTCAAAATAAATTTATCGGGATTTAAAATTTGTTTATTAATGGTAGGAGGTACTATTATGGTAATAAAAGTTAAAAATTTAGTGAAAAGATATAACGAGTTAATAGCTCTAGATCATTTAGATTTAGAAGTTAAAGAAGGAGAAATATTTGGGCTCCTAGGACCAAATGGTTCAGGAAAAACTACAGCCATAAATTGTATATTATCACTTTTAAAATATGATAAAGGAACTATAGAAATTTATGGTAAGCCTATGACTCCAGATGCTTATGATATTAAGAGAAATATTGGAATCATCATGCAAAATGTAGCTGTATTTGATGAATTAACAGTATATGAAAACATCGATTACTTTTGTGGATTATATGTTACAGATAAAAAGAAACGCCGTGAGTTAGTGGAAGAAGCCATAGATTTTGTTGGACTAAAGGATTTTAAAAAGTTTTATCCTAAAAAGTTAAGTGGAGGACTTCTTCGTAGATTAAATATTGCTTGTGGAATAGCTCATAAGCCTAAGCTAATTATTCTAGATGAACCTACGGTTGCTGTTGACCCTCAAAGTAGAAACAATATATTGGAAGGAATACAAAAACTTAATAAAGAAGGCGCTACTATTGTGTATACTTCTCACTACATGGAAGAGGTTGAAGAGATTTGTACAAGAATAGCAATTATGGACAAGGGCAAAATCATTGCAACTGGTACTAATGAGGAGCTAAAGAGTATGATAAATTCGGGCGAAAGACTTACTATAGAAGCCTTTAATGTAGACAATACTATTTTAGAAGGAATTAAAAACCTTCCAAATATAGTTTCAGCTGAATATGAGGGCAATTTGCTTGTTGCTAAATCTAGTAGGGGGAATAACAACCTAGTAGCTTTACTTGATTATTTAAAATCAAGGAATATAAGCATTGGAAAAATTTATTCTGAGCCACCTACTTTAAATGATGTATTCTTAGAAATTACAGGTAAAGAGCTTAGAGATAATTAACAAGTATAAATTTCAGGAGGAGTAATATGTTTATTCATAATTATTTATATAGATTAAAATGTATTTTAAGAGATAAACAAACTATGTTTTGGACTCTTATATTTCCAATTGTATTAGCCACTCTATTTAATATGGCCTTTTCTAATCTTTCAAATGCTGAAAACTTCTCGGAAATAAAGGTTGGAATAGTTAATGATGAGGAATATAAGAAAAGTACAGAATTTATACAAGCTATAGAGTCCGTTTCAAACTCTAATAGCAGCACTGAAGTAGACTTGTTTGATGTAAAATATGTAACAAAGGAAGAAGGACAACAACTTCTTGATGATAGCAAAATTGAAGGTTACATCTATATTAAGGATGGAATCAATTTAGTAGTTAAAGAAACTGGAATAAATAAAACAATAATAAAAAGTTTCTTAGATGACTTTAAACAAACCACTTCTACAGTTACAAGAATAATTAGCAGTAACCCTTCAGCAGTTGAGAAGGTTGTAAGTGGTATTTCAAAGAGAGAAAATTTTCTTAAGGAAGCTCCAATAGGTAACGCTACACCGGACACCGTAGTAAATTACTTTTACACTCTAATTGCAATGGCTTGTTTATATGGAAGTTTTTGTGGACTAAAGGAAGTAACGGCACTACAAGCAAATTTATCCTCACAGGGAGCAAGGCTTAATATGGCTCCAACTCATAAAATGAAGGTATTCTTATCTTCAGTGGCTGCAGCCACCACGGTTCAGTTAGGAGTAATATTTATTCTTCTTGGATATTTAACTTTGGGGCTTAAAATAAGCTTTGGCAATCAGCTTGGATATATAGCATTAACTTGTTTGGTTGGAACCATTACAGGAGTTACCTTTGGTACTTGTGTGGCATCAGTTGTTAAAAAAGGAGAAGGAATTAAAATAGCAATTTTAATTGGTTTATCCATGATTATGTCCTTTTTATCTGGAATGATGCAGGATAAGATTAAGTATATGGTAACTCAAAAGGCTCCTATTGTAGGATATCTTAATCCAGCAAACTTGATAACAGATAGCTTTTATTCCCTATATTACTATAATACTCATACTCAATTTTTCACAAACATTGCTCTTCTCTGCTTGTTTTCAGTAGTGTTTAGCATTATAACTTACCTTGTAATAAGGAGGCAAAAATATGCAAGTTTATAAAGCCTTTTTCAAAATAATTCTTAAAAACCTATCTCAAATAATGATCTATGTGGTAGTATTTGTATCCTTAGCAATGGCTTTAGGCAGTATAGGTAACAAAAGTGTCACAGTAGATTTTACAGAAACTAAGGTTAAAACAGTTTTTATAAATTATGATGAAGATTCAAAATTAGTAGAAGGATTAAAGATATATTTAAGTAAAAATTCAGATATGAAGGATATACCAGATGAAACTAAAAAACTTCAAGATGCTCTATTTTTCAGAGAAGCAGAATATATAGTAAAAGTTCCAAAAGGCTTTACAGAAAATCTTCTAAGTGGAAAAGAAGTTAGTCTTGATAAAACTACAGTTCCTGGTTCTACCAGTGAAATTTATATGGACAGCATGATAAATAAATATTTAAATACAGCAAAACTATATAAAAATACTATGGAGGACTTATCGCCAGAACAGCTTATAGCTAATATTGAAAAGGACTTAGGAGAACAAACTGCCGTTGAACTTAAAACCTCAGCTGATGAATCAGCAAACAATGAAAAACGGGCCTTTTATTTTAACTACATGGCTTACTCCATCTATGCTGTATTGATTCTTGGAGTTTGTTCTGTGATGATAGTATTTAACAATACTGATTTAAGAAAGAGAAACCACTGTTCACCAGTAAAGCTTAAAGATATGAATTTTCAGTTGATTCTTGCAAACCTTAGTTTTGCAGTATTAACATGGTTTATTATGGTGCTAGCAAGTTTAATCATGTATGGGGATTATATGTTTACTTCAAGAGGACTACTACTTTTACTAAACTCTTTTATATTTACCTTTGCAGCATTAAGTATAAGCTTTTTAATTGGTAATATAATACACAGCAAAGGAGCTATGTCAGCGGCTGCCAATGTGGTTTCTCTTGGAACCTGCTTTATCAGTGGAGTATTTGTTCCACAAGCTCTACTTGGCAAAACTGTGCTAAAAATAGCTAGTTTCACACCAAACTATTGGTATGTAAAATCTAATAATGCCATTGCTAATATGAGTAACTTTAATATGGAGAACCTTACCCCTATATTTTTTAATATGATCATAGTGTTAGGTTTTGCTGTGGCAATTTTGGCAATAACTCTTGTAGTAATAAAACAAAATAGAATGGCTAAATAGCTTCAATTAAATAAGTGAATTTATTTTAATAGAATATCAAAGGCTTACTGCACTATGTGGTAAGCCTTTTGTTTAAGCAAAAGTTACAGACTAGTATAAAGCTGTGGGACTATTCTTAAATTAAAGTTCTAAAAGTATATTTTAGAACTACTAATTTTATGGTATTTTATTAGACTTTTCTTTTTATTAGTTATCTTAACTTTCACATAATTTTTATTATTATGATATACTATAAATCAGAAACTAAAGAAAGTATTATAGATAAAAAACTGTTAACACATTTTGATTAAGGAGAGATTAGAACTATGAGACAAATTACATTAGATGAAGTTATAAAGGTTTTAGAGGAGAAAAAAGGTTCAAATTTAGTGGTTATAGTAAATGCCTATGAGCTTGATACAGTTTATTGTATGGATGAATTTCACTATGAGTTTTTAGAAGAAAGACACGGAAGAACTCTAAGATTATTAAGTAAAACCGACACAAAAACCTATTATGATTTCCATGGAGTTTATATCAGTCTAAAGGATATTTGTAAAATTTCTACCACAGAAGACACAATCTACATATATTTAAATAATCAGCTAGTAAAGCTAAAGTTTAAATTCAATTAATCTATAGAAAGTATTATAGAAAATATATAAGTTGTAATATTATTCTTGCATTATAAGATAGTGTTAAGCAACTTATATTAAAGAGAATGCAAAATAGAATTACATATATTTATTCAGCATCTTTATTTCATTATATATTTTAAATTAGACTAGGATGTGTTTAAGTGGAACTTTTAAGAAAGATAATTGGTACTGTAGCTATAATTACTATTGCTTCACAAGTTAACATAGGAATTATGGGTACAGACTTTAGAGTTTCTGCAGGAATAATATTTTTAGCTATTTTTCTTTACAAGGATAAAAGATTAAAACCGATACCTATGGGGTTCTTATCAGGAGTAATGGTTTATATTTTTAGAGGGATAATCTATTTTGTAACTGAAGGTAACTTTCTGGGATTTATGATTTCTAATCAGTTAGAGATATTGTTTTATACTTTTTATGGAGTTATTTATTATCTGCTAGGAAGGAAACATAATGAGTATAATTTAAACAAGTTGCTGTTGATTTTAATCTCCAGTGATTTAGGGGCAAACTTTATTGAATTGAGTGCGAGGATATTAAGTGGAAGGTCAAAGTTTAATGGGGATATTATACTAACCCTAGTGCTTGTTGCAATTGTACGTTCCGCTATAGTATGGTTAGCTTTAACTTGGATGAAATACTATAAGGTGCTTCTAATAAAAGAAGAACATGAAATTAGATATACTAGGCTTTTGTGGCTCACTGCCCAACTAAAGTCAGAAATGTATTGGATGGAAAAGAACATGGACAATATCGAAAGAGTAATGGCTAATTCCTATTCATTATTTGAGGAAATAAGTAGTGAAGATGGGAAGGAGAATTTAGCAGATAAGTCTTTAGCTATTGCTAGGGATGTTCATGAAATAAAGAAGGAATATCAGCTAGCTATTCGCGGAATAAAGGAGCTCACTGAAGACAAGCAAGTTGAGGGTGGTATGGACTTTAAGGATATAATCACTATTCTTAAAGAAACAATAAAAAGAGAAGTAAGCCGTAGGAATATGGAGGTTGAATTGTATTTTGAAGTTGGCGAGTCTTTTTATACCTCAAAGCATTATTTTCTAATGTCCATATTTAGAAATTTACTAATTAATAGTTTAGATGCAATAGGAAATTCAGATAAAAGAAAAAGTCTGAGTTTTAACCATAAAATTAAAGAAGATCATCATGTTTTTACAATCTCAGATACTGGCTGTGGCATAGAGGAACATAGCTTAAGCCTTGTTTTTTCACCAGGTTTTTCAACTAAAATAAACTATACCACAGGAGAAATAAATAGAGGACTAGGACTAAGTGTGGTTCAGCATATAGTAGAAGAAGAGTTAAAAGGAACAATAACTTTAAGCTCTGAAAAAGGAAAAGGTGCTACCTTTATAATTTATATACCTAAAAATTCCTTAGAGGTGATATAAGTGAACATATTTATTGTAGAAGATAATATTAATATAATTAGGTTACTAGAGAAAATAATAATAGATAGAGAATTAGGAAAGCTCTTAGGACATGCAACTGATGGAATTCTTGGATTAAAAGAAATTCAAAGATTAACTCCTGACATTGTTTTAGTGGATTTATTAATGCCAGGAAAAGACGGCATCAGCTTAGTTAGAGAGGTTAAGAGGCTATACCCCGAAATTCAATTCATTATGATTTCTCAAGTGTCTTCTAAAGATATGATTGGAAAAGCCTATCAGAGTGGAATAGAATATTTTATATCTAAACCAATTAATGCAATTGAAGTGGAAAGTGTTATTAATAAAGTTGAGGATAAAATTCAAGTAAATAGAAAACTAAGTCAAATTCAAAGCTTGTTTACGGACCCCAATAGTTCTTCCAAAAATGAAAAAAATTTTTCTAAGGATAATGATGAAGAAGACAATTACAATGGCTTAAATACAGAAAAGGAAAACAACAGTAATAGAATTGAAAAAATAAAAAGAGTAATGAGAGTAATTGGAATTGCAGGAGAAACAGGGAGTCAGGATATAATTAGTATTCTTGAGTACCTTATTAGAACAAAGGAAAGTATTGATAGTTACACCATAAGTGAGCTTTGCAGTAAATTTACCCATCAGGCTAAAACCATGGAGCAGAGAATTAGAAGAACTGCCATGGTTGGAATGATAAACCTTGCAAATTTAGGCATAGAGGACTACATGAATGAAATCTTTATTGAGTATTCTAATGGAATTTATAATTTTGAGCAAATAAAAATAGAAATGGATTATATAAGAGGAAAGAGCAGGAAAAGAGGTAAGGTAAACCTTAAAAAAATTATTGATGGTCTGTTGTTTTATAGTGATAGTTATTAAGAGACAAAAACTCCTTTAGCAGGTTGAACTGTTCAGGGAGTTTTTTATTTTAAAAAGCTATAGAACTTATTAGAGAACAAAATAATTAAAAATAAAAATAATTCTGAAACCTTTTGAAACTTTCTGAAGGTAGTTATTTACAATAAGTTAAATAATTATTAACAAAGAAAGGGGATATGAGATGGAAACGATAAATATTATTGTTGATTTTGTAAATAAAATTTTATGGGACTATATATTAATTATTGCACTTTTAGGTATTGGAATTTATATGACTATTAAACTAAAATTTCCTCAATTCACTAGACTTTTTCCAGCATTAAAGAAAATGGTTTCAGGTATAGTTAATAAGGAAAAAGTAGAAGAGGGGAAGATGACTCCTGTGCAGGCTTTAGCAACTGCAGTAGCAGCTCAGGTTGGAACGGGTAATATAGTAGGGGTTGCAACAGCTATAGCAGCTGGAGGACCAGGGGCAGCCTTTTGGATGTTAATATCTGCATTCTTTGGAATGTCAACTATTTTCAGTGAAGCAGTCCTTGCACAAAAATATAGAGAAACTAAAGATGGTGAGTTAGTAGGAGGACCTGCTTATTACATTAAAAATGGACTAAAGCGCAAATGGTTATCTATGATTTTTGCTGTAGCTTGCATAGTTGCACTGGGAGTAGTAGGAATTATGGTTCAATCTAACTCAGTGGCTGGCTCAGTGAGCAATGCATTTGGAATACCTTCAATTAGTGTCACCATTGTTCTTGCTATCATAGTAACATTAATACTAATGGGTGGAATGGGAAGAATAGCAACCTTTGCAGAGACTGTAGTGCCAGTTATGGCTATGGCTTATATATTAGGAAGCTTTATTATAATAGTAATGAATTTGGAAAATTTAATACCAGCAATAAAAAGTATATTTGTTGGGGCCTTTGCACCACAAGCAATAGGGGGAGGAACTCTTGGAATAGCCTTGCAACAAACCATAAGATACGGTCTTGCAAGAGGGCTTTTCTCAAATGAAGCAGGAATGGGTTCAACTCCTCACTCTCATGCAGTTGCAAATGCTAAGCATCCAGCTGAACAAGGCTTTACTGCTATGATAGGAGTATTTATATCAACTTTCTTAATTTGCTTATCAACAGTAATGGTAAATCTAGTATCTGGGTCTTATGATGCTACAGTACCAGCAGTGAAAATGACTGAAACTGCAACTATAATGACACAAAGCGGTTTTGCTGCAGGATTTGGTAACTTTGGAGGAATGTTTCTTTCAGTTTGTCTTTCCTTCTTTTCTTTAACAACTATAGTAGGTTGGTACTTCTTTGCAGAATCAAATGTAAAGGCTGTATTTAATTCTAAAGCTAGAACCCTTAATACTTTTAAGTTTATAGCTATAGCAGCTTTAGTAGTGGGAACTTTAATAGATGCAACCTTTGTTTGGAAACTAGCCGATATGTTCATGGGAATTATGGCAGTACCCAATATAATAGCATTGTTTTTATTATCAAAGGAAGTATGTAAAATTCTTGAGGACTATGATTCCATTGGTAGAAAAGAAAAAATTACTCAGCTAAATAGAAAAGTCTCTTAAAAAAAGGATAACCCAATAAAATCCCTACATAAAATATGTGCAGGAATAGGAAAAGAGACATTTTAAAAGCACCTCCAAATGTTCACCCCTTAAAACATTTGGGGGTGTACTTTTTTATTACCTAGGAAAACAGTATTCTATCTTGGCTACGACAAAGTAGAATTTAAATATAATAATTATGCTAATACTTACCTATAAGTCTATAGTCATATTTATTGCAATATATGAAACTGACTTTTAAGGAAGTGATAGGTTATTCCATTTAATAAAAAATCACAAAAAATAAAAAGAGTAGATATCACTAATTGATTCTACTCTTAGGGAACTAGGGATGAGGTTGTGTTAAAATTATATTTATTAACTGGGTTTATAATAATTATTATACAATAATTATTATTATTTTCAATAGGTAAATACAAAAAACATTTATAAATTTCAGTTATTCTAAAAAGCTTGTTTTATGTAGTCTACCAAAGAAAGTATCATATTTATATAGTAACTATGGAGAAAAAATCAAATAATTTAATTAGGAAACCCCTAAGCTTTTGTAACGCTTGTCTATATAAATGAATATTATATATTAGATACACAGTTGGAGGTGAATCTAATGTTAGAAGATTATACAAACAACAATCAACAAGGAAATTGCCCTCAATTACCAGGAACTTTAGTAAGAATTAATATTCCTGCAGGAACTACTATAAATTTATTAAATTTATTAGAGCTTACTTCTCCAGGAGGAATATGTTTAATAGTAAGAAGTCCTTTGCTAGGTGGGAACAATAGATAACCCTAAAGCTAAAGTCTAATAAATTCGGACATGCATACCTAAGAAAACTTTAAGTTGCAGATACAAGTAGATTTCAATAAATAAATTTAATTATATAAGGGCTACTCTAATTTTATTAGGGTAGCTTTGTTTATTGTGCAAAATATTACATTTATATACATGTATTGGCAATATTACATATATTATAATTTTATGGTATAATTAACAAAAATGCCATTGCTAAAAATATTAGAAGTTTAGCAATGATTAAAAAGTAAAAGTTGTTTTAAAGTAATATATCCACTTAATTATTTTTGGAGTTACTTGTTATGAACTTTAAACAAAGAATAACTTAAGAGCACATATGAAAAATTAGTGTAGGATATATACTAAATATAAAATACTTATAAGAAAAAGTTTACGGGGGAAGAATTTATGAAGAACAAAATTTTAGTGAGCTCAACGAATACATTAGAAGGATATGAGATTAAAACCTACTATGGATTGTGCTCTGAACGTATAGTTGTGGGGGCAGGGGTGTTCTCTGAGTTTTTTGCAGGATTTACAGATTTATTTGGAGGAAGGTCTAGGCAATTTGAGGAGAGACTAAAGGAATTATATGATAGTGCTATGGAAAAGTTAACAAAAACAGCAGCCTCAATGGGAGCTAATGCACTTTTAGGAGTAACGTTAGATATTGATGAAATCAGCGGTAAAGGCACACAGATGTTTATGATTAATGCTTCAGGTACTGCGGTGTTGGTAAACAGGACTTCCCAAGATACAAATCAAGAAGAGACTTTATCTGAGGAAAAGGGAAAAATCACTGGATATGATTTGAGAAAAGAGATAATACGAAGAAATGTAATTAAAAAGCTAGATGAAAGTGAACATAGAGATGATGTTTTTGAAGGTTTAAAAACTCTAATTAATGAGGATATTTTACTTCCAATAGACTATGTTTTAAATCTAACTAATAAGGAAACATACCGCTATGCAAGGCTTAGTGATACAAATTTTGCTGAGTATTTGGATTTGTATTATGATGAGGAATTTAATAAGGATTTAAATGAGTTTTTGTTAAAATGTCATAAGTATAGTAATCTATATTTTGAAATCTATAATTTATTTGCAAAGCCGGATTATGTTTTACTAGTAGACCTTGTTGATAAATTAAATGTAGAAGTGTTGATAAGATCAGTAGTACCTGTACTTTTGAAATATAAGAGCTCATATAGCGAAAAAGATATTTCTAGCTTAGAAATGATTTATGAAAAACTTAAAAAGATAAGAAATACTGAAATAGTAGAAGTATCAAAGAGTTCCTTTGGCAAGGAAGTTTGGGTATGTGGTTGCGGTAAGAAAATAGATATCAATAGTGAGTATTGTAACTGCACAAAGGGTAAAAATGGGCTAACAGCAGAAGAAAATGAATTAATTGAAAAAGCAATAAAGCAGGTTGGAGATATTAAGGATGCTTTGGGAGCTGAGCTATTGTAAAAAATGGAGAGCTTAAAAGGAAACTCTATGAAAGATTCTATAGGTTCTATTTTTTAGGTTTTTCCTATTTATGTTAACAAGAAAAGACAACCAGTTGGCTGTCTTTTCTTTTATCAATTATTATTTTATTGGAACTATTATTTTTGCAACCTTTTCTGAACCTCTAGTAAAGGTTACATTTAAATTAGCACTGTCGGTTGGAATTGCAAAGGTAGCACTAGCCTTGCACTTTCCGCCAACTGGAGTTTTTTTTGGATCTCTATTTTCATCATAAACTGGGTAATCTCCAAGAACATTTCCTTCATCATCTAATACTTGGAAAGCATAGCCATCAATATATAAATCTTGACCAGATTGCTGTCCAAAGCTAATGTTTTCATAAGTATAATCCAGCATAGCTACTTTCTTAGCTTGTATATCAGAAAACTCATTTCTCTTATCAGTTGCTCTTGCGCCCTCAATAGTTAATGTATAATTTCCATTATCTGTCTCAACGGTAAAAGGTTGATTTAAAACCATTTCCTTAACTTCTTTCTTTGGAGTTTCCTCTTTCTTATTTTGTGAGTCAAATAAAGAGCTATCTAAGTTAACTAATAACTTAGTTAAAGCATCATTATTATTTATTTTCCACTCACCATTTGTTTTAGTTAAAGAAATATCTCCTGTTCTTTCGGTGTACTTCATATTATTTAAGCTCTCTAGAAGCATAGTATCAAATAATTTATCTGTTTCTTCTTGTGTTGCATTATTGCCAGAAAAAGCTTGTGACAAGGCTGTAGTAAAGGCTTTTTGTAAAAAGTCTCCTAATACAGTTGCCATATCAGGGCCATTTACTTTTACATTTACAGTAGCTGAATCACCATCAATCTTTTCAGAATTTATTGTGTAAGTTAAGTTTTTCATGGAATCCATGAACTTCTTTGTTGATTCCTTTTCAGCGTCTTTCTTTTGATTTGTTTCTTCTTTCTTTGCCTTATCTAAAGTTTCATTCAATAACTTAGAGAAGTCTGTATTTTCACCTTTTTTTACTTCTTCTAAGTAATTTTTTACGGAGTTAGATGGAGTTTTAGAACTACACCCATATACCCCAACTGAAAAAGTTAGCAGAAGTATAAATAATACTGCTTTTTTTAATCCTTTCATATATAATACCTCCCATATTTTTGTCCTTAATAAGCTTAGCACGAGATAATAACTTAGGATAGTTAACAAATTGTGAATTGGAGGAAGTAAAAATATGCCAAGATAATATAAATTATAACTAGAAGAGGTATATTAAATGCAATATTTTATTGATATAAGCCACTTTGAGACAGTTAAAAATAACAGGTTAAAGAAGTATATTTTAAGGTGTTCCAAGGATAAATATTAAACATTATACATATATTGGCGAAAATCTGGAACGAGCTTTTTATAGAAAATAACAATTTAAAAGTCTATAATATAATTGTATTGGTTTAAGCTAATACAATTATTTTTTATTTTGGAGGGCTTCAAATGATTACAGGAGAATTGAGAAATAAGGTAGATAAAATATGGGAAACCTTTTGGACTGGTGGAATAACCAATCCTCTAGAAGTTATAGAGCAATTTACTTACCTTTTATTTATAAAAGGCTTAGATGATAAAGAAACTATAAATGAAAATGAAGCAGTATTTTTAGGTTTAGACTTTAATGGAATGTTTCCAAGTGATAAGCAGCATTTAAGATGGAGCAAGTTTAAAGATTTTGAAGCTGGTGAAATGTATAGAGTGATGCAGGAGGAAGTTTTTCCCTTTATAAAAAACCTTCATGGAAAAGATGACTCAGCCTATGCAAAATACATGGGAGATGCCATATTTAAAATTCCAACACCATTAATGCTTTCAAAAATAGTAGATGGTATTAATAATATAAATATGGAAGGTAGGGATACAAAGGGAGATCTTTATGAATACTTACTTTCAAAGGTTGCCACAGCTGGTACAAATGGGCAGTTCAGAACTCCAAGGCATATCATTGATATGATGGTAAGGCTTATGAAACCAACGCCAGAAGATGTGATTGTGGACCCAGCAGCAGGGTCGGCAGGGTTTTTAGTATCTGCTCAACAATATTTAAGAGAAAATCATGCTGATTTATTTTTAGTCCAAGGGCTAAAGGAACACTTTAATAACCACATGTTCTATGGTTTTGATATGGATAGAACCATGCTAAGAATTGGAGCTATGAATATGATGCTTCATGGAGTGGACAACCCTAACATTGAATATAAGGACTCTCTTTCAGAGGTAAATACGGATAAAGAAAAATTCACACTGGTATTAGCAAATCCACCCTTCAAAGGAAGTTTAGATTATGAAGCAGTGTCAGCAGACCTGCTAAAAACTACTAAAACCAAGAAAACAGAGTTATTATTCTTAGCACTTTTCTTAAGAATCTTAAAAAATGGTGGACGTTGTGCTTCTATTGTTCCTGATGGGGTACTCTTTGGAAGTACAGGGGGACATAAATCCATAAGACAAGAAATTGTTGATAATCATAAGCTAGAAGCTATAATATCTATGCCAAGTGGAGTATTCAAGCCTTATGCAGGGGTTTCTACAGCTATAATCATATTCACAAAAACAGGAAGCGGCGGAACAGATAAAGTTTGGTTCTATGATATGAAAGCAGATGGCTATAGCTTAGATGACAAGAGAAACTCAATAGAAGATAACGACATTAATGACATTGTAGAGAGATTTACTAACTTAGATAATGAAAATGACAGAAAAAGAACAGATAAGTCTTTCTTTGTACCAGTAGAGGAAATAAGAGAAAATGGTTATGACCTTTCTATAAACAAATATAAGGAAATAGAATACGAGGAAGTACAATACGAAGCTCCTAGTGTTATATTGGAGAAGATTAAGGGGTTAGAGGAAGAGATACAAAAAGGATTAGAAGAATTAGAAAGAATGATAGAGGGGTAGACGCTATGCAGTATGTTAGGCTTGGAGATATTTGCAATATAAAATCAAGTAAAAGGATATATCAAAGTGAGTATTGTGACGTAGGTGTACCATTTTATAGAGGAAAGGAAATTTCACAGCTTCAAAGAGGGGAGCAAATAGATGTTGAGTTATTTATTAGTAGAGAAAGATTTAAAGAAATAAAAGAGAAATATGGAGTTGTAAGTAAAGGAGATTTATTAATTACTTCAGTGGGAACTATAGGTAATACGTGGGTTAGCGATGGTAGAGAGTTTTATTATAAGGACGGTAACATAACCCAAGTTGAAAGTAATGAGAACATAAATACAAAATTTCTATCTTACTTGTTTCAATCAGATATTATAAAAAAGCAATATTTAAAAGGAACAAGTGGTACGGCTCAAGTGGCTTTAACAATTGAAAAGCTAAATAAACTAGTAGTTCCTCAAATAAAACTAGAAACTCAAGATAAAATAGTAGAAGTATTAGATAAAGCCCAACAATTGATTGATAAAAGAAAAGCACAAATATCAAAACTAGATGAACTAGTTAAATCGAAATTTATCGAGATGTTTGGGGATCCTTTTAGAAATCCTATGGAATGGGACAAAAAACAATTGAAAGAGATTATTTTATTAGCCAACAATGGATTAGCTCGAAGAGGAAATGATAAAGATGGAAATATTGTTCTAAGGTTGGTAGAACTTCAAGATGGATATATTGATTATAATTCTCCTAATAGAATAAAATTAACCGAAGCTGAAAAGAAAAGGTATTTTCTCAAAGATGGGGATTTTTTATTTGCAAGAGTAAATGGCAATCCTGATTACGTAGGAAGATGTGCTACTTATGAGGATATAGGAGAAAAAGTATATCATAATGACCATATTATTAGGGTAAGATTAGATAATAATGTTGTAAACAATGATTATGTTAGCACTTTACTAAATAGTCCATATGGGAAGTTACAAATGAAAGATAAATTAAAAACTTCTGCTGGACAATATACAATAAATCAAACTGGTATATCAGAGATAGAAATAGTTATTCCACCAATAGAACTCCAAAAGCAATTCGCCAACTTCGTTAACCAAGTCGATAAATTGAAATTTGAAATGGAGAAGAGTCTAGAAGAAATGGAAAATAACTTCAATTCCTTAATGCAAAAGGCTTTTAATGGTGAGTTATTTAATTAGTCTATACTAATTACTGCTTATTTATTTTAAATAGGATGCTATAAGTTATCATATAAGAAAATTAAAATACACCTAAATGAAAAAGGAAGTGGGTTGTTTTAGTATGAGTATAGAAAAATCAAGTGAATTTAAAGAGTTGATAAGTGGGATAAAAGTTCAAATAAAAAATTCAAGGCAAAAGGCTTTATTAGCTGTGAATAGGGAGCTTTTAATTCTATATTGGAATATAGGAAATATAATACTAGAATATCAAGATAAAGAAGGTTGGGGAACTAAAGTAATTGATAATATTGCAAAAGAAATAAAAGCTGAGTTTCCAGACCAAAAAGGATTTTCACCTAGAAATTTAAAGTATATGAGAAAGTTCTCTGAGGAATATAAGGATATCAAATTTGTGCAAGAGGTACTTGCACAAATTACGTGGTATCACAACATTACTTTACTAGAGAAAGTTAAAGATATAGATAAGCGACTATGGTACATTGAAAAAACTATGGAGAATGGCTGGAGTAGAAACACTTTAGTTCATCAAATTGAGAGTAATTTATTTGATAGGCAGAATAATGAGATAAAAACAACTAATTTTATGGAAAAGCTAGAAGCACCTAACAATAAATTAGCAGTAGAAGCCTTAAAGGACCCTTATATCTTTGATTTTATTACAATGACAGAAGAAATGAATGAAAGAGATATAGAAAATCAATTAGTAAAGAGGATTACTAAATTATTATTAGAGTTAGGATCAGGTTTTGCCTTTATTGGAAATCAATATAAGTTACAAGTGGGTGGAGAAGATTACTACCTAGATCTATTATTTTATAATCTAAAATTAAGATGTTATGTAGTAATAGAATTAAAAACAGGTAAGTTTAAGCCAGAATATGCAGGGAAATTAAATTTTTACCTTTCAGCAGTAGACGATTTATTGAAAACTGAAGTAGATAGTCCATCAATTGGAATAATATTATGCAAGGAAAAGAATAAGCTTGTAGCAGAATATTCTCTAAAAGATATGACAAAACCTATAGGAGTAAGTGAGTATAAGTTGTTAGAGAAAATACCAGAGGAATTAAAGGGAACATTACCAACAATAGAAGAAATAGAAGATACTTTAGAATAATGCTTTAAAGTCTAAAAAAGTTAATAGCAATTATAGTATATACAGTATAAAAATATAATTAATGGCAATATACCATAATAAATTAAAGGCTAGGAGCTGAAAGTTATGGTAGAAAAATTAATTAATGAAATTGAACTAGAAATGATTAATTTACTTAGTAATTCACAAATGGAACAACTTCATAAAACTTTATTAAAGAAATTACAGGGATTAAATTTTACAGCTAGAACTAATTATAAGAACATAGAAAATAAAGAAGAGGATTATTGTAATATTTTTATTTGTGCAAAGAAAGTAGAGGGTTGCTCAGAGAAATCTATTAAGTATTATAAATCAACCATAGAGAATATGCTTAAAACACTAGACAAACCTCTTAAGCATATTACAACAGAGGATTTAAGAGGATACTTAGCAGAATATCAAAAAAGAAGCAATTGTAGCAAGGTATCTATTGATAATATCAGAAGAATTTTATCAACATTTTTTTCTTGGCTTGAAGATGAAAATTATGTTTTAAAGAGTCCAGTAAGGAGAATTCGTAAAATAAAGACTGGAAAGATAATAAAAGAGGTGTACACGGATGAACATTTAGAAGTAATGAGGGATAATTGCAAAGAGCTTCGTGACCTTGCAATTATAGATTTGTTAAACTCGACGGGAATGCGTGTAGGAGAGCTTGTAAAACTAAATATAGATGATATAGATTTCAATGAGAGAGAATGTATTGTTGAAGGAAAAGGGGACAAGCAAAGAAGAGTTTACTTTGATGCTAGAACTAAAATACATTTACAAGATTATCTTAATAGCAGAGCTGATGATAATAAAGCATTATTTGTATCTTTACTAAAACCACATAAAAGACTAAATATTAGTGGGGTTGAAATAAGAATGAGGGCTTTAGGAAAAAAGCTTAATATTACTAAACTACATCCACACAAATTTAGAAGAACATTAGCAACGAGAGCTATTGATAAGGGAATGCCCATAGAACAAGTACAGCATCTTTTGGGTCATCAAAAAATAGATACAACTTTGCAATATGCCATGGTAAACCAAAATAACGTAAAGAATTCACATAGGAAATACATTGGCTAGAAATATGAGAAATTGGTATAATATGTAAACTAAATCGAAATTTATCGAGATGTTTGGGGATCCTTTTAGAAATCCTATGGAATGGGACAAAAAACAATTGAAAGAGATTATTTTATTAGCCAACAATGGATTAGCTCGAAGAGGAAATGATAAAGATGGAAATATTGTTCTAAGGTTGGTAGAACTTCAAGATGGATATATTGATTATAATTCTCCTAATAGAATAAAATTAACCGAAGCTGAAAAGAAAAGGTATTTTCTCAAAGATGGGGATTTTTTATTTGCAAGAGTAAATGGCAATCCTGATTACGTAGGAAGATGTGCTACTTATGAGGATATAGGAGAAAAAGTATATCATAATGACCATATTATTAGGGTAAGATTAGATAATAATGTTGTAAACAATGATTATGTTAGCACTTTACTAAATAGTCCATATGGGAAGTTACAAATGAAAGATAAATTAAAAACTTCTGCTGGACAATATACAATAAATCAAACTGGTATATCAGAGATAGAAATAGTTATTCCACCAATAGAACTCCAAAAGCAATTCGCCAACTTCGTTAACCAAGTCGATAAATTGAAATTTGAAATACAAGGGAAGTTAGAGTAATAAGAAGATATCTTGAGTTAGCTAATTGAAAGAATTCTTAAAGAGGATTATCGAAAGGTATAATTACTTTAATATTAAAAGGTTGTACTATTTTTTATAGGAAAGTTATTTAATTCTCCTAATGTTAATATATTTTAGTATATATAATTTTAGGGGGAATTTATGTTAGATTTTATTGATGAATTAGAAGGGTTTACGAAAAAGATTGTTGCTATGGTACTTGGGTTAATATCAACAGGACTTTTCCTATTTATTAACTATAAAGGTAGAGACTATGCCAAAACATATGATGAGCTTGGATTCTTTAACTTTATAACTGAGGTTGGACAGTTTAGATTCTTTTTATTATTTATTGTCATATTAATTTCATTAGCATTAACAGTTTGTGGCTTAATAATAGCCTTTAAGGAATTAGTTTCTCAAAATAGTGTGTTTGAAAAAATTATTTCACTTATATTGTTTTTAACACTGATAGTTATAGGTGGTTTTGGTGCTATGGGAGCAGTACACTATTTAAAAGTTTTTGGTTTAGTTATATTAGGTGGAATATTATTTGCAGGATTCATGCTTAGTTTGGCTCCAAGTAAAGATAGTAAGTAATAAATCGGAGATAACTATATAAAAGATTAATGGATATTATGGAGAAACATAGTATCCATTATTTTTTATATGATTATTTAATGAAACTTTGAATTAGTATATAATTAAGATAGAATAATTTTTTATAAAAGTTATACTATTAAAGTTTATAAAGGAAAGAAAAAAAGTTTAATTATAGTGTGTTTAAAAGATATATAAAAGGGGAAAAGGGATGGTTAGTAATTTTAGCTTTTTAAAAGATAAAGATGTTTTTAAAAGTTTTACAGCAGCTTGCTTAGAAGCTGAAAAGAGTATATTAGTTAGCCCTGCTACTTGTGCAATACTCACAAGAAGGGCACTAGAACTTTCTGTAAAATGGCTTTATAGTTTTGATGAGGATTTAAGGCTGCCTTATCAAGATAACTTATCAAGCCTTATTCATGAAAATACTTTTCTTATGCTAGTAGATGAAAAACTTATAAGAATGCTTAAGTATATTGTGTCTCTTGGAAATGTAGCTGTTCATACAAATTCAAGCATTAAGAGAGAAGAGGCTATACTTTCACTACATAATCTTTATCAATTTATTTCGTGGATTGATTATTGTTATGCGGATGAGTTTACTGCTGGAGAATTTAATGAAGAGGTTTTACTTCAGGGGGAGGATAAGAGAACGAGACCTGAAGAGCTTAAAGACCTTTATAATAAGTTAAGCTCTAAGGATAAAAAGCTTGAGGAAATCATAAAACAAAATGAAGAGCTAAGGCGTGAACTTACAGAAAAGAGAAAAACCAATACGGAAAGTTATGACTTTGACATAGATGAAGCTAGTGAGTTTGAAACTAGAAAGAGATATATTGATGTAGAGATCAAGCTAGCAGGTTGGGATTTTGGTCGGGATGTTTTAGAAGAAGTAAAAGTAACGGGAATGCCTAATAATGCAGGAGTTGGCTATGTGGATTATGTGCTATATGGAGCAAACGGAAAACCACTAGCTGTAGTGGAGGCTAAAAGAAGCAGCAAAGATCCAAAGGTGGGTCAGCAGCAGGCAAAGCTTTATGCAGATTGTTTAGAAAAGCAATTTAATCAAAGACCAGTAATTTTCTTTACTAATGGCTTTGAAACTTATTTATGGGATGATTTTAATGGTTATTCTGAAAGAAGGGTTTATGGGTTCTTTAAAAAGGAAGAACTTCAGCTATTAGTTGATAGAAGAAGTGGCAGAAAGGCTCTTAGGGATTTACAAATAAAGGATAGCATTTCTAATAGATATTATCAAAAGGAAGCTATTATTTCAGTGTGTGAAGCTTTAGAAAAAAAGCTAAGGAAAATGCTCTTAGTTAAGGCTACAGGTACAGGGAAAACTAGAACAGCTATTTCTATAGTGGATGTGCTGGCAAGACATAATTGGGTTAAAAATATATTATTTCTTGCAGATAGGAAAGCATTAGTTAAACAAGCTAAGAATAACTTTTCAAAGCTTTTACCAGACTTAGCACTATGTAATTTATTAGACAATAGAGATAATCCAGAAGAAGCAAGAATGATATTTTCAACTTATCCTACTATGATGAATGCTATTGATGATACAAAATCTAAAGATGGAAAAAGATTATTTACTCCAGGACATTTTGATTTAATAATTGTGGACGAGTCTCACAGAAGTATATATAAAAAGTTCAAGGCAATATTTGATTATTTTGATGCTTATCTTCTTGGACTTACTGCAACTCCAAAGGACGAGCTTGATAAGAATACTTATAGTATTTTTGATTTAGAAAGCGGTGCACCCACCTATGCTTATGAGCTGGAAAAAGCAGTAGAGGATGGGTTCCTTGTAAGTTATGAGACTTTAGAATATGAGTCCAAGCTTATGAAGGATGGCATTAGATATGATGATTTATCAGAAGAGGATAAGGAAGCTTATGAGGACACCTTTGATGATGATGAAAGTATAGGTGATGAAATTTCAAGCTCTGCCATTAATGAATGGTTGTTTAATGATAATACTATTGATTTAGTTTTAAACAAGCTAATGGAAAATGGAATTAGAATTGAAGGTGGAGAGAAACTAGGTAAAACAATAATCTTTGCAAAGAGTAATAAACATGCAAAGGCAATTGTAGACAGATTCAATAAATTATACCCACAGCTTGGTAGTGATTTCTGTAAGGAAATAGATTACTCCATTAATTATGTAGACAGCTTAATAGATGATTTCTCAGATAAAAAGAAGCTGCCTCAAATTGCAGTGTCAGTGGATATGCTAGATACAGGGATAGATATACCTGAAATTTTAAACCTTGTTTTCTTTAAAAAGGTACGCTCTAAATCTAAGTTTTGGCAAATGATAGGTAGGGGTACAAGGCTTTGTCCTGACCTTTTAGGAATAGGACTGGATAAGGAGAAGTTTTTAGTTTTTGACTTCTGCAACAATTTTGATTTCTTTAGAGTGAATCCTAAAGGCTTTGATGGGGCCATTGGAAAGAGTCTAACAGAGAAGATTTTCAACTTAAAATTAGATATAATAAGAGAACTTCAAGACCTTAAGTATGAAGAAGAGGAATATAAGGTTTATCGAAATGCTTTAGTTGAAGAAGCAGTTTTAGCTATAAAAGCACTTAATGAAGATAACTTTAGAGTAAGAATGGCACTTAAATTTGCACTTAAATATAGAGAAGAAAGCAAATGGACAGCACTAGGAGCTTTAGATGCTAATGAAATCAAAGAGCATATCTCATCCCTTATTATGCCTTTAAATGAAGATGAGTATGCTAAACGCTTTGATATAACTATGTATACTATACAGCTTGCAAAGCTTCAAAATGCCAATGCAACAAAGCCCATAAAAACTGTTATTCAGACGGCTGAAGAACTTTCTAAACTAGGAACAATACCAGAAATTCAAGCTAAAAAATATACCATAGAAAAGGTTAAAACAGAGGAATTCTGGGAGTCTGCGGACATTTTTGAACTAGATGCTGTAAGGGAAGCACTAAGAGAGCTGCTAAAATATCTTCAGAAGGAAACTCAGAAAATATACACAACTAATTTTGAGGATTTAATTCTTCGAGAAGATAGAGGTGGAGCTTTCTACAACGTTAATGACCTTAAAAATTACAGAAAGAAAGTTGAGTTCTACTTAAAGGAACATAAAGATGAGCTAGCTATTTTTAAGCTTAGAAACAATAAAAAGCTTTCAAAGCAGGACTTAAAAACTTTGGAAGAGCTGATGTGGAAAGAACTTGGAACCCATGCAGACTATGAAAAAGAGTTTGGAGATATGCCTGTTAACATGCTGGTTAGAAAAATAGTTGGACTTGATAGAATTGCTGCTAATGAAGCCTTTTCAGAGTTTTTAAATAAAGAAACTCTAAACACAAAACAAATACATTTTATTAAGCTAATTGTAGACTATGTAGTTACAAATGGATTAATTGATGACAACAAGGTTCTTCAAGAAGACCCCTTTAGAAGTGTAGGAAGTATCATTGAATTGTTTAGAGAAAACATGGAGGATGCTAGAAAAATAATGGGGGTTATTGGAGAGATAAAGAAGAATGCTGAGGAAGTTGGATAATCTCAAGAGCGGATACTTAAATAATACAGGGTTTCATGTATGAATTATTAGTAGTAACTAGTTTTGGTGAGATAATCATATAATAAATAGAAAAATGGCTTACCATTAAAAGTGGAAGCCATTTTTTTATTTTTCATTAACTTTTCTTTTTCCACTGGGTCAGACTTATACTTTCTAACCGAATAACGCTTTTTAGCTAAGTCCATAAAATCCATTTAATTCACCATCCTATATTTATTTTTAGTAATAATCATATTATATCATTATGTTTTCCAATTTAGCACAGTATAAACTTATAGCATTTAACATAAAATACCACACAAGACAACCCGTGAAAATAAGGATAGATACTAAAGTAAGCCCTATATATAGATAGTATTGGGGAGATAATATAAATATAATATTCACTGTAGAGGAAATCTTTGCAAATGTATGCTACAATAATTTGTAAGAATATTCAATTAAAAGGGAGGGAAAACCATGAAAATAAAAGAAACATTTTTCGGGATTTTCAGAGGACTTAAAGATAGTTTAAAAAGATTTCCTTTAACCATAGGACTCTCAACCATTTGTGTTATTTTAATGATTTATTTCACAGAGGTGGTGCCGAAATCAAGCGAAAGCTTTAGGGAAACCCTCAGCAGAGTTATTATGATTTATGCCCTTGGAATACCACTTTCTCTTTCAATAAAAGTATTCTTTGAGAGAAAAGAAACTTATAAAAAGTCATTGCTGTATACAGCTTTTGTAGTTGGAGGAATAATACTTGCACTGTATTATTATATTTTCCTTCCAGATTTACACATGGTCTCTGTTACAAGATATATTGGCATAAATCTAATATTATATTTAACTTTTATATTTATACCATATCTTTCAAACAATGATAGTTTTGAATTATATGTTATAAGAATTTTAACTAGATTCTTTATCACAGTTGTTTATTCAATGGTTTTATTTCTTGGACTGGTAGCCATCTTATTTACTATTGATGAGTTATTAGGTGTTAATGTTAGAGGAGAAATTTATCTTTATTTTTGGTTTACTGTAGTGGGAGTTTTTGCACCTTCCTTCTTTTTAGCAGGAGTTCCAGTAAAGAATGAAAAACTAGGACTAGAGCATTATCCAAAACTTTTTAGAGTTTTAATACTATATATTGTAATGCCTCTTATTTCAGTGTATACAATAATTCTTTATATATATTTTGGGAAAATAATTATTACAACTCAGTGGCCACAAGGACTAGTTTCTCACTTAGTGCTTTGGTATTCGGTTATAAGTGTTTCAGTTTTATTCTTCATTACCACCTTATTGGCTAAAAATAGTTGGGCAAAGAGATTTATGCAGGTATTTCCTAAAGTAATTATCCCACTTATAGTTATGATGTTTATTTCTATGGGAATTAGGATTAATGCTTATGGAGTAACTGAAAATAGATATTATGTTGTAATCCTTGGTATATGGGTATTCTTAGTAATGATATATTTCTCATTTGCTAAAAAATTGAGAAATATAATTTTACCTATATCATTAGCTATAATAGCCTTTATTTCTATCATGGGGCCTATAAGTAGCTATTCCATTTCTAAGTATAGTCAAAATAAGAGATTTGAAGAAATTCTTATTAGGAATGATATGTTAAAGGAAAATCAACTGATTAAAGCTTCCTCCAAAATTTCTCAGGAGGATAAAAAAGAATTAAGTAGCATACTTAGATATTTTCACTTAAACCATAGCTTGAAGGATATTAAACATTTACCAGAGGCCTTTAAACTAAATAATGTAGAAGATGTTTTTGGTTTTAAATTAAGTGAGGAATATGACCATTATAATGATGAGTATTTCAATTTTAACACTTGGGGCTCAGGGGAACCTCTAGATATAAAAGGTTATGACTACCTTTTTGATACTAGAAATGTAAAGGTTGATGACTCTAAAGACGGTCCATTGGCTATTCAGTATGATTATGAAACAGGAATAGTTAAGATTTTTATGGAGGGCAAGGAAGCATATTCAAAGGACTTAACAGACTATGTGAATGTTCTTTTAGAGAAGTATGGAACAAAGCAAAGAGAAAGCGGATTATCTGTAGAAGAGATGTCCTTCACTGATGAAAATACTAGGCTAAAAGTTAAAATTCAATTTTATAATGTGTCTGGAAGAATAGATAAATTTTCTGGTAAAGTAGATTCAAAAGGTTTAGAATACAATATCTTGATAAAAATAAAGTAAGAGAGATAAATGGTGTAGCATAGAAGATGTTACACCATTTATTAATATAATTATACTTTTATATAGCTATACTTCCTATAAAACTAAAATTAAGGATAATAGGGGTTCTCCTATAAAAATAAACATGAGCTTAATATTGAAAACACACCTTTAAAGGTATATGATAATTTAAAAAGCAAGGAAGGATTAATTCATTATTAGTGAAATGGCTAAAATTTGGTATAACAACAGGGAGGAAAAATGAAAAAGGTGATTATATATTTATTAATTATTTTACTTCTACTAATTGTAGCTGTTGTGTTGTTTTTAAACTTGAACCCAGCCTTTGGAGGAAGTCCAACTAAAGAGGAAAAGGAAACTTATAAAAATTTGGACAATTATGCTGAGGGCAAGTTTATTAATTCTCTGCCTACAAAGTTACTGACAAGTTCATCAAATGGTTCTGAAGAACCTAAGAGCTCTAAAGAAAAACCTAAAGATATTAGCCCAAGTGTTGAAATTCCAATTGAACACATTGACTGGAATAAAATTAATAGTAATAAGGATAGTTTCACTTGGCTTGGTCACTCTACATTTCTAGTTAACATTGATGATAAAAAGATATTATTAGATCCGATGCTTGGACCCATAGCCTCACCAGTTTCATTTGTAGGGGTAAAAAGATATAAATATAGTGAAGATATGATGAAAATTATTGAGAAGCTGCCAAATATAGACGCAGTTGTTATTTCTCATGATCATTATGATCACTTAGACTATGAATCTATCCTTAAGTTAAAGAACAAGGTAGCACATTTTCTTGTTCCACTAGGAGTGGGTGCTCATTTAGTTTCCTGGGGGGTTCCAAAGGAGAAAATTACAGAATGTAATTGGTGGGATGAAAAATCCTATGAAGGTTTAAACTTTGCCTTGACACCATCTAGACACTTTTCAGGAAGGGGACTTTTAAATCGAAATAGCACTCTATGGGGTGGCTGGGTAATTCTTGGGAAAAATACTCGATTATATTACAGTGGGGATGGAGGTTATGGACCTCATTTTAAGGAAATTGGAAATAAATATGGGCCTTTTGATATGACCTTGATTGAAGGTGCTCAGTATGATAAGCGTTGGGCAAATTCTCATATGACACCAGAACAAGCTGTTCAAGGGAACTTAGATGTAAAGGGGAAAAATATGATGCTTATGCACTGGGGAGCCTTTACCCTTGCAAATCATGGTTGGAAAGAACCTGTAAAACGAGGAATAAAAGAAGCAGAGAAAACTGGAGTTAACCTAGTAGTACCTAAAATTGGTGAAACTGTTCCTTTAGGTTCAGAGATTCAAAGTGTTGATTCTTCATGGTGGGATTTTTAGCTTGTTCATATAAAACTGACGAAAGTTTAGCTAATTCATTGATAAATAGTTAGTATAATCAGTTTAAACTAATGAACAAAAGGTTGCTCATAGTTTAGCACAATGTAGGTGTTGAAAGTATGGCACATAGATATGGAGGGATAAGGTGAAGAACTTATTGGAAGTCGCAATAAAAATAGCAGTGGAGGCCCATAGTGGGCAATTAGATAAAGCAGGACAGCCTTATGTGTTACATCCTTTGAGGGTAATGTTTTCACTAAGTGATGAAAAAGATAGAATCGTAGGTGTACTTCATGATATAATTGAAGATTCAAATATTACTTATGACTACTTAATAGCAAATGGATTTGAGGGCGAAACTGAAATACTTGAAGCTTTAGAAAGTGTAACAAAGAAAGAAGATGAAACCTACGAGGAATTTATAGTAAGAGTGGCATTAAATTCAATTGGGAAAAGAGTAAAACTTGCTGACTTGGAGGACAATATGGATTTAAGCCGAATACCAAATCCTACAGAAAAAGATTATGAAAGAATAAAAAGATATAAAAAAGCCAGACAAAAGTTGATTAAGTAGTTCAATGAATACTAGCTCACACAGAGGAGTTTAGTGCATGAAAGGATGCTTTTATGGAAACGGGGGACAGCTTTAATTTTTGAGGGAATTTTAAACTATTAGGGGGGAATTATATTGTGTTATTCAATTGAGTTAATTAGAAAAGAAGAACAAACAACAACAACTTGGTCAGGTGGAACTACTACAGAATTAGCTATTTACCCTAAGGACGCTATTTATAGTCAGCGTAACTTTAAGTGGAGATTAAGTTCAGCAGTGGTTAATGACGAAAAGTCTACGTTTACTTCCCTAAAAGGAATTTGGAGACTTATAATGGTATTGGATGGAGAACTGACTTTAGAACATAAAGGGAAGCACACTGTCCATTTAAAACCCTTTGAACAAGACAGCTTCAGTGGAGAATGGATAACGAATAGCACTGGTAAGGTGAAGGATTTTAATTTAATGATGGCTAGTGGGTGTGAGGGCAACATAAATGTTATAAAACTTAGAAAATATCGGGTTTTTGAAATCAAAGAAGAGCTTTCTGGAAGTAACAATGAGGCTAAAAAATTAACAGAGGCTTTTTACTGCGTTAAGGGGAATGCCTTAGTCAATATTGATGCAAGAGAAATTGAGCTAAATGAAGGGGATTTTCTTTTTATTAATCTTGAAAATAATTTAGCCTCAGTAGATATAAAGCTTATTTCATCAGTAGAGCAAGGAACTGATATTGTAAGAGCTAGTATATTATATTAAAACAATGATTAACAAGATATTTTATTTATTCATATAAGTATTTGTTTTTACACACAAGAGTTGTTATAAGTACTGATACTATTGAAAGGAGGAGTTTTACTATGGCAGAGATTAAATTTGAAATTAAAGAAACTCTAGGAGTTGTTTCTGAATCCTCAAAGGGGTGGAAGAAAGAGTTGAACTTAATTTCTTGGAATGATAAGGAGCCAAAGTTTGATTTGAGAGAATGGGATCCAAGTCATGAAAAGATGGGCAAAGGGGTAACTTTATCTAGGGAAGAATTACAGAAGTTAAAAGAGCTTTTAAATAACATGAATATATAAAGGATAAAGAGGATCTATAGTATGGATTCTCTTTCATTATTATTGAGATAAAAATCTAAAGTAAGCTTTGAAAATAGCAAAACCCTACCTCTAAAGCCCCTCCTTAAAATGAACTTGTTCATAATTGAATAAGAATCTAATAATTATCTAATTGACAGTCATATTAAACTCTTGTACACTTTAAAAGAGAACGGAGGTTTTCTAATGCAGT
Source organism: Clostridium punense (assembly GCF_017874425.1). GTDB lineage: Bacteria > Bacillota > Clostridia > Clostridiales > Clostridiaceae > Clostridium_J > Clostridium_J punense. The sequence continues at coordinate 132,590 of NZ_JAGGLL010000002.1, read as the reverse complement.
ATCAAAAGGATGAAGTGAGAAACAGAATAATTGAAGAAGCTTTAAGGGAGTTTAATGAAAAGGGCTACGAAGGAACTTCCATAAGAAACATAGCTAAAAAATCTAATACATCTGTTGGAAATTTGTATAAGTATTTTAAATCAAAAGAAGAGCTTCATGAAAATATTGTAGGTTCAATTTATGATAGATTTGTAGATTATATCAATCAGTTCAATAGGGTGGAGCTTAATGAAAAAGCAGAAGTCATATTTTACAAATTAGCTGATGAGATAATGGAGATTTTTGATAAAAATAATATTGAAATTTCTGTGCTTCTTAATGAGAGTAAAGGAACTAAATATGAAAATTGCAAAAGTATTTTCGTGGATTTTATAACAAGAATTGTTACAGAAAAAATGCAATATGAATTATCTTTACAAGGGAAAAAGTTAGAGGATAATTTTATTATAGATCTTCTTTCTCAGAGTCTTGTTGAGAGCATTGCAATTATAGTTAAGAAATGTAGTGAAGGTGCAGAGGTTAAGAAGTATACATTAAATTTAATTCAAATTTTCTATACGGATCTCATAAATAAATTGCAAACTGAAGATATAAAGTAATAAAGGGCTTCTCTATATAAACTAGGTAATTAGCAACAGTAATTTAACATAGAGAAGAATTTTTTCGAGGTAAAAGAGAACCAAGGTTCATGACACTAATGAAAGAAGGAGCATAAGATGAAAAGTTATGTTGAATTTAAAAATGTAAAAAAGAGCTACGACATGGGTGAAGTAGTTATTAAGGCCGTTGATGATGTTTCATTTTCTATAGATAAAGGAGAATTTGTTGTAATTCTTGGTGCCAGTGGTGCAGGAAAGTCAACAATACTAAATCTTTTAGGTGGTATGGATTATGTATCTGAAGGAAGTATCTATGTGGATGGCAATGAGGTAAGCAAGTATGATAAAAAGCAACTTACAAGATATAGACGTGATGATATAGGATTTGTCTTTCAATTTTATAATTTAGTTCAAAATCTTAATGCAGTAGAGAATGTGGAGTTAGCTGTTGAGATCTGTAAAGATTCTATGGAGCCAGTGGAGGTTCTAAAAAGTGTTGGACTTGAACACAGACTTTATAACTTTCCATCGCAGCTTTCAGGTGGTGAACAACAAAGAGTGTCAATAGCAAGGGCAATAGCAAAAAATCCAAAATTATTACTTTGTGATGAGCCTACAGGGGCATTAGATTATAATACAGGAAAGTCAATATTAAAACTACTTGCAAGTACTGCAAAGGAATATAATATGACAGTTATTGTTATCACTCACAACTCTGCCATAGCACCAATAGCTGACAGGGTTATAACTGTAAAAAGTGGGAAAATAGCTAGTGTTCAAAAAAATGAAAATCCTGTGTCTATAGAAAGTATAGAGTGGTAATTATGAAAAAATCATTTTTTAGAAATTTATTTAGAGATATAAAAAAGACCCTCTCCAGATTTTTATCAATTGTTGTAATCATTGCCGTAGGGGTAGCTTTTTATGCAGGAGTTAGAGCTACAAGCCCATCTATGAAAATATCAGCGGATACCTACTTTGATAAGAATAACTTTATGGATTATAAACTAATATCTACTCTTGGACTTACTGAGGATGATGTTGATGAAGTTAAGAAAACAAGTGGGGTAACAGGAGCAGAGGGAACCTACTCCGTTGATGCAGTAATAGAAAAAGATCAGCGACAATTAGTGCTGAATATTAATTCACTGCCTGAAGAAAATGCCATTAATCAAATTAGGTTAGTAAAAGGTAGAAGGGCAGAAGCAGAGAATGAAGCTGTGGTAGAATATAGGTTTTTGGAGAATTATAAACTTAATTTAGGGGATACCATAGTACTTAAATCAGGAGATGATAACAAGTTAGAAGATAGCTTAAAAAATACTGAATTTAAGATTGTTGGAATTGCAGAATCTCCACTATATGTTTCTGAGCAAAGGCAACCTAGTTCTGTGGGAAATGGTTCAGTAAAAGGATTTGTATATATTCTTCCCCAGGTTTTTAAAAGTGAAGTTTATACTGAAATCTATGTTAGAGCCGACAACCCTCAATCCTCAAATAGTCTTTTACATAACGAGAGTTATAATAGGTATAATGAAACTTTAGAAAATGCCCTTGAGGATATTGGAGTATTAAGAAATGAAGTAAGATATGCTCAAGTTATAAAAGAAGGAAATCAGAAGTTAAATGATGCAGAAGCTGAACTAAATGTTTCTAAAAAAGAAGCTGAAGAGAAGTTTGCAGAGGGTTATAGAAAATTAGATGATGCAAAGAGCAAAATCTCAAAAGGCAAAGAAGAATTATTGAGGAATGAGGCCCTCTTTAATAAAAAGATGGCAGAGGGGATAAAACAAATTCAAGATGGAAAAAGCCAAATTAAAGCTGGTGAAAATGAGATAAGCTCAAAGCGTAAGGAAATACAAGCAGGAAAGTTTCAAATTGCTACTAGTAAAAAGCAGTTACAGGATAGTGAAACTAGCTTAACGTTAGGGAAACAACAGGCAGCTACTGAAATTTCTTCAACAATGAAATTAGAAGTAGAAAAAGCTCAAGAACTTGCGGAATCTAACCCAGGTAATCAGATATATTCTTATCAGTTTAAGGCTATAAAAGAGCTTTATGATAAGGATATTAAGGGGAAAGATTTTGATAGCATGTATATTTCTTTAAAAAATCATAATCAGTTGGAAAATTTAAATGCCTACTTTGATATGGAGGCTTTAAAAAGTAAATTTGATAAGGGTACTGCTGAAATAAGCTATGGAAGACAACAACTAGCTGCTAATGAGAAAAAACTTCTACAGGGAGAAACTGAACTTAACCAAGGGGCAGCAGAGCTAGAAAGGAATAAGGAGAAAATTACAGCTGCAGAAATAGAGCTTAACAAAGGAAAACAGGAAGGATTAGAGAAACTTAATATAGGACGAAAAGAACTTGAAGATGGAGAGAAGGAAATTGCTGCAAATTTAGAAAAGTTAAAATCTGAGGAAGAAAAGGCTAATGCAAAAATAAATGATGGAGAATCTGAAATACAAAAAAATAGGGAGAAACTCAATGATATCAAAAAACCTGACTGGTATGTGCTAGGAAGAGCGAAAAACGCAGGGTATGAAACCTACAGGCAGGATAGTGACAGAATTGACAGTATAGGAAAAGTGTTTCCTTTAATATTTTTCCTAGTTGCATCCCTAGTAAGTCTTACTACTATGACTAGAATGGTCCAGGAAAAGAGAATAGAGATAGGTACCTTTAAGGCTTTAGGATACTCCAGTACGGCTATAGTAGCCCATTATCTTATTTACGCACTGTCAGCTAGCATATTAGGAAGTATTATTGGTGTTTTTGTTGGATTTAAATTATTCCCTTCATTAATAATGAATGCCTATGCTACCCGCTATGATATAGGTGAAATGGTAGTACCATTTAACTCAAACCTTGCTCTTCAGGCAGCATTAATTGCAATAGTATTTACAGCTGTGGCGGCAGTAGCCTCTGCTCTAGATGAGTTGAGAGAAGTTCCAGCCTCTCTCATGAGACCCAAACCACCAAAATCGGGTAAAACTATACTTCTTGAGAGAGCTGGGTTTGTATGGAAAAGAATGAACTTTACAAAGAAAGTTACTGCAAGAAATATTTTTAGATACAAACAAAGACTGTTTATGACAGTGATAGGTATTGCTGCTTGTGCTGGATTAATGATTACAGGCTTTGGCTTAAAAGAAGGAATAATTGGAGCTACAGAAGCTCAATTTAGCAGTATTTATAAGTTTGATATGCAAGGAACTTTAAGTAAAAATGCAAATGAAGATGGAAAGGATAGTCTAAAAGAAAAAGTTTTAGATATCTCAAATGTTAGAGAAGTTATGTTTAGCTATTCAAAAAATGCTTCAGTAGCTATGGAAGATAATAAAAGTCAGGATGCCTACATTGTTGTGCCTGAAAGTAAAGAAGAACTTAATAGCTTCATCAATTTAAATATAAAAGATGAAGAATTAAGACTTCAGGATGATGGGGTTGTTATAACTAAGAAGTTAGCTAAGCTTTTAAATAAAGAAGCTGGAGAAACTATTGAAATAACTTTAGAGAAGAAGGTTTTCCAAGCTAAAATCTCTGCAATAACGGAACATTATCTTCAACATTATATTTATATGAGTCCTGGATATTATGAAAAACTAACAGGTAATAAAACAGAGTATAACAGTTTTTATGGACTTTTAAAGGAATTATCTGAGGAAGATGAGAATAATACTTTAAATGCATTAAAGGGATTAGAAGACATTAATTCTGTGGAATTTAAAAGCAACGTTCACATTAATTTTAATAAAATGTCTTCTGCTATTAATTCTGTAATTCCTGTATTAATAATATCTGCTGGTGTACTGGCTTTTGTTGTAATATACAACCTGACCAATATAAATATATCAGAGAGAAAAAGAGAGCTTGCAACAATAAAACTTCTAGGATTCTTTAATCATGAGCTAGCGGCATATATATACAGAGAAAACATGATACTAACAGTCCTAGGAAGCTTAGTAGGAATACCTATGGGAATGTTTTTTAATAAGTTTATAATAGGAACTGCAGAAACCAATGATATATTATTCTTGCAAAAGATTCACCCTATGTACTACTTAATTTCGATTGCGCTTACAATATTATTTTCTATTATTGTGAACTTAGCGATGTATAATAGGTTTGACAAAATAGATATGATAGAATCGCTTAAGAGTGCTGAATAAGTTGTGATAATAAAATGGTATGAACTTCAAAGTGAAGTTCATACCATTTTTATTTAATGAATAGCCGAAGGTATATGAATAACTGTATGATAAATATTTACCTAATACCAGATGTAGGGCATATGACAATGATGGATCAGTCTAATTTATTTATTAATACCTTGCTAGAAATTAATGGTAAGGAATCTTAAAATATTTTTTAGTACGTGGAAAGTAATATAATTAAATTTATTATATAACTCTATTCTAATTAGAAAATCATAAATGGTTCTATTTATCGCAATATAATTAAAATAGTTAATAAAAGCAAAATTGAAAAGTAGAATTAAATATCCTTTTGAATATACTGATGTAGGTAGTATTTTATTGGGATGGAAAAAGTGATAGATAATAGTTTTTCTAAAAAAGTTTACAGAGAAATAAAAAAGGAAAATGAAATCAATACTTCAGAAGAACAGCTTAAGCTATACTTTACTAGTGATGATTATGATGCCTTCGTTGTTGAATATAGAGGAGATTTAGAGGCTAAAATAACAACCCTTCCATATGCTAAAGTTTATATTGGAGAAGGTAACTTTGCTATAGTGTTTATTGAGAAGGGAAGTTTAAATTTACTGCTTGAATCAGCCACAGAGATTATAAATATTGAGCCATTTTATGTATATACTTTATCTGAATTATTCCAAGTAAAAAGTGAATTTACTTATACCATACCTAAAGGCAGGATTTCCCTAGATGGTGAGGGAGTTATTGTGGGAATTATCTGTACAGGCATTGATTATTTAAGTCCAAGATTCGTAGAAGATAATGGAGAAAGTAAGATTGTAGCTTTATGGGATCAAACAGACAATATAGGGCCAAGTCCAAAGGGGATACCCTATGGCACGAATTATAGTAAGGAAAACTTAGATGTACTTATTAAAACAAATTCCTACGAAGCTTATAATAAGGCCAACTTCTCAAAGGACTCTAAGGAGTTTGGTACCCCCATTGCTGGATTAATTGGAGGGAAAAAGCTAGAAAAAAATGAGATATTTGAATCTATAGCCCCTAAGTGCCAGTTCGCTGTAGTTAATTTAAAGCCTGCAGTAAGAGAATTTAATAAAGATATTGGAATTAGGGAAGGATTAGAAAATGTATATCGACCAGTAGAGGTTTATACAGCACTTAAATATCTACAAGATGTACAACAAGATTTAAAAAAACCAATGGTAGTTTACCTTACGCTAGAAAATAATTCAGGTGGGCGCAGGGGAGAAACTGTTATAGAAAGATATATTGATTACATTAGCGCAAATCCGGGATTTTGTGTAGTAGCTAGTACTGGAAATCAGGGCCATGGTGAAACTCATTCTAAAAGGATTTTAAGTAACACTGGACCTAAACAAAATATTTTCATTAATATGGGAGAACTGAGAGAGTCCTTATATGTTTCCATTTATACAAGATTAGAAGGTAAAATTCATATAGGAATTACAGCTCCTACAGGAGAAAGCATAGCTAAACTTCCAATGGAAAAAATAAATAAAGTAATTATTTATGAGGAGCAGGGAATTAGCCTTGATTATTTAATTCAGGAAAAACCTAATGATATAAAGAGTATAGAAATCATAATAAGGAATGCCAAAAAAGGGATTTGGAATATAAACTTTTTGTGGGAAGATAATGTTACTGGAATAGTGGACACTTGGCTTCTCCCAAAAGAGTTATTGCAAACAGGAACTAGATTTTTTAATGTTGAACCATATACAACTTTGCAAACTCCAGGTACTGCAAAGAATATAATAACTGCTTCATACTATGGGACTAAAAGCAAAGCAATTGTAATTAACTCTGGGAAAGGATTTCCTAGAGATGGTGAAATCCAGCCCATTGTGGCTTGTGAGGGAACTAATATATTAACTGTAGGAAAAAATAATCAACTCATTGTTTGCAATGGACCAGCTATAGCGGGTGCTATAGTGGCAGGAGCAGTAGCTCTAGTGTTTCAATGGGCTTTTCTTCAGGAAAATTATACTGAACTTAATATAGCAGCTTTGAAGAATATTTTAATAGCTTCTACTACAAAGGATAAGAATATAATTTATCCTAATGAGGAATGGGGATATGGAATGCTAAACTTTAAGATCCTAAAACAAACTCTAGATGATTTAAGTAATACCTCTAAAGTTAATCAAGATGACAATACTTCTGTAGAAGGGAGCACAAGACAATTATTATATATTAGTATGCCTGAGGAAGTCTATTATAGGATAAAATAGGTTAAGAAGGATTTATTTATTATAAATGAAGTTATAAACAAAACCATGTTTAGTTAATTATGATAACCCTCATCTTAATGGAAAACTAAACCTGTTTAATAAGAATAAAAGGAACTGTTCAAAATTCATTTTATACATTTTGAGCAGTTCCTTTATTATACTAAATGACACTAGTTAACATAAAACAATAATTGTACTAGGTGTAGTCTGAGCAGGAATACTCTTAGTTGATGGACCATAAATAACGATTAAGTTTCTGTCAGCTGGATTTCTGTTAAAAGGTTGATTATTTGGAAGCAAAAGCTCGGTATCCCTACCAATTTTTAGTTTTAACATGCCGTCACTACTTATTAATTCTTCATCAAAATAATCTACCTTAACATTTTCATCTTGATCTTCTTTAACCATAATTAAAGCCCTATATTGAGGCGGATAAATAAGGGGTACAGGTGCATTTGCATCATAATAGCCAGTTACCTCATCACCAATAGCTACAACTTCTCCGTTTACAAAGTAGGTAGTAGGTGCTACTATAAAATTTACTATAGAACCTTCTTCGTTTTCAACTTCCATCACTTTATAACACCCAGAGGTGCTTTCATCTTGGCCTTGCATAAGGTCATTAATACGTTTAATAAAGCCAGAAAAACCTTTAAAACTTATCATTTTTATACCCCCTAATCTCTCCAAATATGCCACATAGCATTATTTGTACCTTTAGCAAACACATCAGTTCTATTAGGTCCCCAAGATACTGCTGATGGCTCTGAAGTCAAGGTGCCGCCGATGGTTTGCCAATCGCTCCACCTAGAACCATTCCAAGTTTTAGTTATAAGCTCATTATTTCTTCCCCTAGCAAATACTTCAAGCTTATTTACTCCTCGAGAGGATACTGCAGGAGCAGAGGTTATATTTCCACCAAGATCCTCCCAATCACTCCAACGGGTACCATCCCACCATTTGTGGTATAGGCGATTTCCTTGTCCCTGAGCAAACACATCAATTCTATTATTTCCCCAAGAAACAGCAGCAGGAGCAGAGGTTAAAGTTCCACCAAGGTTTTCCCAATCATTCCAGCGAGAGCCATCCCACCACTTATGATAGAGAGCATTATCTGTACCACGAACAAATGTATCAATTCTATTTGGCCCCCAAGAAGCTGCAGCAGGCGCAGAAGAGAGAATTCCACCAAGATTTTCCCATTCACTCCAGCGAGAGCCATCCCACCATTTGTGATACATAGCATTATCGCTACCACGAACAAAGGTATCAATTCTATTAGGCCCCCAAGAAACTGCACCAGGGGCTGAGGTTAAAACTCCACCGAGGTTTTCCCAGTTACTCCAACGAGAGCCATCCCACCACTTATGATACATTGCATTGTCTGTACCACGAACAAAGGTATCAATTCTATTTGGACCCCAAGAAGCAGCGGCAGGACCTGAGGCTAAAACTCCACCAAGGTCTTCCCATTGACTCCATCCACTCTCAGTAATTGGAGGTGGAACAGGAACTGTGGCGCTGTTTCTAAGAGTAAATTCAATTACATCTCTAAAAGTGCTGTTAACCACATTGTTAGGTACTCCATTTCGTCTAAGAGAGGCAAAAATATTCCCGTATTGCCTTCTAAAATTATTAAAAATCACATTGGTTCTTCGATTTATATTCCCTGAAACTTTTGATGAGTTGTCTAAAGTGTAGTTAATAGCTGTTTTAAAATATTCATTTACTTCACGCCTTGGCACTCCATACCTAGTAAAGTTTCTGAATAATTCAGGTTGTTGTTGATTAAGTAAGTCTAAGATTCTATTTACTTCTCTTTGAGAAGCCCTATAATTACCGTTATAATCTTCAAGCTCAAAGTATTCTCCATAGTCATCAATATAATCGTAGTCATCATGGCCATCAATAAAATCGTTGTGATAACCATGTTTTCTCATTTGCGAATTAAAATATGGACAAGTAGTTTGTCTGGTGCAATAAGGGCAGTGACAAAACTCGTTATTATACATTTAAGTTCTCCTTGTACTTCTTGCTTAGGTTATAAACCTTACCACTATAGTATATGCATAGAGGAAGACAATGCCACTGAGGTAATAAAGATTATAATAAATTCCTATAAGAGAATAATTAATGAATATGCTAAACTTAACAATATGCAAGAAAGAGGTAATAAATAACTATAATCAGTGACAGTATTAATATTCTACTCATAATATATGATGAAAGCTTATTTAAAGGAGAGAGCATATGTATAAAAGGCATTATAGAAATATTACCACAAAGCCGAGGGTTGTTTTTCGGGCATTAGGAGATGTTAATGGAGACAAAGTTCCAGAGGTGGTATTTTTGACAGGTGTAATTACATCTGACAGCCCCTTTGTCCAGCAAATTACTCTTGTAGTTAAAGACGGCAAAACAGGAATGGTTTTTAATGTACCTCTAAGTGAAAATGCAGGATATAATCCTAGATTATTTTTAGGTGATTTTAATGGTGATGGTATAGATGATATTCTAATCAGCATAGATTCAGGAGGAAGCGGAGGAATAATGTATCATTATATCTACTCCTTTATTAACAATATTCCTAACTTGATGTTTGACTTCAATGAATATAACAAACAATACAATTATGGGGTGAATTTTAAAAATAATTTTAAAGTAGAAGCTTTAAGCAGTGAGAATGAAGAAAAATATATTATTGACATATCTCTTAAGGGACAAGATTACTTAGGTGAAATATATGAAGGTAATGGAAGATTAAGAGAGCCGATTGAAGGGTTTGTAAATCCACTAAGCGGACTATATCCTGTGGATTTTGATTCTAACGGAGTATATGAGCTTCTAGCTTATCAAAAGATAGCTGGCAGATATAATGCTGATTCCTTGGGGTATTTCCTAAATTCCTTAAGGTGGAGTGAGGATAAATTTAAGCTATTTAACCAAAATATAGCCATTTGGGGAGCGGAAACTGAAGACAACAGATGGTAATCAATGTTTATAGATAGGATAATAAAATAATTATATTAATTTTTAAAGGTGATGTATAGTTTTAACGCTAAGAATCTCTAAGAGGATAGATAATAATTAAAAATAAGAGTATAGAAAAGTTAAGTACTAATATCTTTAAAGGTAGGTGTTAGTACTTTTTTGCGAACAATTTTAGTAATACTTAAAAATCATTCGTCAAAAGTGAGTAAGATGAAATATTATCAATAATATTAGATAAATATGTTGAATTATGGAAGAAACATTGGTATTATTTGAAAAGAATATTAATATTGGAAGGAGGCACTTATGAACGACAAGATTAAGAGAATGATGATATATAACTGTATAGTTAGTATAATAACCTTAATGGTGTTAATTGGTTTTAGTATAATATTTTTAAGAGAAGTAAGTGCTAATATTCATGATATAGGAAAAATTGGTATAGACGATTCCATCCTTAAAAAGGATGGCAAATTAACAAATGAAGAATATAGAAAAATGAAATTGCACCCTGTATAGGAGCTAGCATAATTGGCGATATTAAAGGCTTTGAAGAAATCAGTACCATTATAAAATATCACCATGAAAGATATGATGGAGAAGGTTATCCAATTGGGTTAAAGGGTGAAGAAATACCATTGGGTTCACAAATTATTGCAATTGCGGATGCCTTTGATGCCATAACTACTAATAGAATTTATAGAAAAAGTTTAGGATATGTTACAGCAATTGATATACTGAAATATGAAAAGGGGAAACAATTTAACTCAGAATTAGTAGATGTGTTTATAAGGGAACTTGAAAAGAAGCATATGCAAAATTATATTGATAGTGCAGGTTAAAGTATCTAGAAATTGAATTGTCAAGGATACAATGTGCAGTAAAGAATAATTTATTTCAGCACTTATTAAGTTATAAGTTTATTTTAAAGAAGTAAATGGTTATATATTTTAAACTCTTTTTTATATTATTATGTCTAGTTTTTAACTAATCTCCCAGATAAAATGTCACCATTAGTTATATAACAGAATATTATGACTAATGGAAGGAGATGGTTAACTTTGGGTTCTATAAAAAATCATTACGAAAGAGATATGAAGTCCTTACAACAACAATGTGAGAAGAATATGCTCTTTCATATCATTGTTACCTTAAAAAATGGCAGTGTTATTGATGGAATTATTGAAAAGGTGGATCCCGATTACATTATTATGTTAGTTGGGGAAGATGTAATGCAGGAGTGCGATGATAATAGAGATGAAGATAGACAAGTTTTTGGTTATGGACGACCAAGAAGAAGATTTAGACGTTTTAGACGTAGAAGATTTCCTCTTGGAGCTTTAGCTGCTTTATCCCTATTACAATACCCATACCCACCACACAATCAGTATCCATATAATTATTATTATCCTGACTATGATTATGATGATGACTATGATCATGACCATGACGACGATGATAATCATCACCACCATGGACATCAATATGATCCATATAATTCTTACTATTAAAAATACTTAGTAGCATTATAAGAGGGAAGAAATACTGTTCATATTAGTATTGTAGATAAAATGAATTATAGGAAAGTATTAGGTTACTAAAAGTTTCAATAAGATTACATTACTCACAAAAGGTTATGTTATTATTAAATTAAATCATATCCTATATTATAAGCCCATCGATATGAAGAAATCTATTGATGGGCTTTTTTTATTCATGCATAGTAGTTATAATATAAAACAAGGAATTTTGTAAAAACTAATTTTCTATATTATTTCATTTAATTAGATATAGGTAATTATATTGTATTATTTAGTAGAGTAGCACTAATCCATAAAGCTTATGTAAGAATTCGGTATCATAAGAATATAAAGCTAATAATAGATTTATTTCTTATAGGATTCTCTTAAGGATTTTCACATAATTAAGATTAAAGGCTAAATTGACAGCAACAGTGGAAAGAATAATAAGAGAAGTTAATGATGAAGGAGTGACATGTCATGAACATTCAAATTTTTGGAACGAAGAAATGCTTTGATACAAAAAAAGCTGAACGTTATTTTAAGGAAAGAAAAGTAAAGTATCAATTAATAGATTTATCTATAAAGGGATTAAGTAAAGGTGAGCTACAAAGTGTAATAGCTGCAGTGGGGTTGGAAAAACTAATTAACAATAAATCAAAGCTCTATGAAAAGCTAAACTTAAATCATATCAGAAGTTCAGAAATTAAATCAGAAATATTACTTAATAATCCACTAGTGTGCAATACACCTATAGCTCGTAATGGAAAGCAAGCCACAGTAGGTTATGAGCCAGAAGTGTGGAAAACTTGGGAATAAGAAAGTTTATAAATTTTAAAAGAAAAAGAGTTGTATGAGTAAGAATCTTATACAGCTCTTTTTCTATATACAACCCTTTTGCCATGGAATCTATTAAGGTTATATTATTATACAATAATTCAGCAGAAGTAAAACTCTCATAGATTTAAGCATTTATGAGAGCTTTAGCATTAATAGAAGTCAGACAAAGGTATTAGTACTAAAATAAAAAAATAGTTAAGCACTAAAACTAATTCCTGTAAATATAATAAACTATAATTAACATAGAAAGTATTGAAATGGGAGGTTTGGTGTGAAGAAGTTAGCTTACAAAGTTTTAAGGAAAATGAAAAGAGGTATTAGAAGTACAGCCAAGATTTTAGGAAAGGTATTATTACCAAGACAACTTCCTTATGATGTTAGTATTATAGGTGAAAACTTAATTGTTCCTTGGGCTATAGATATAAGCAGTGATGGGAAAATTTATTTTACTGAAAGGGATGGGAAAGTAAGAGTTATTGAAAATGGAAAGCTTAATCCGGAACCTTTGATTACCCTAGGAGAACCCTTTGTAGCTAGAGGAGAAGGTGGGCTTCTGGGGATTGCATTGCATCCCAATTTTGAGCAAAATCGTTATGTTTATGTTTTTCACACATATGAGCAGGAGGGAAAGCTATTTAATAGGGTCATAAGGTTAATTGAAAAAAATAATAAAGCAACCATTGATAAAGTTATAATAGACAAGATTCCTGGAGGGCAGGTTCATAATGGTGGAAGGATAAAAATAGGTCCCGATAAAAAACTTTATATCACAACTGGAGATGGTGGAATCCCCTCCACAGCCCAAGATAAAAATAGTTCTGCAGGGAAGATATTAAGGATAGAATTAGACGGAAGCATTCCTAAGGATAATCCAATTCCCAATTCTCCAGTTTATAGCTTAGGCTTTAGAAATCCTCAAGGACTTGCATGGGGGCCACAGAATCTTCTATATGCAACAGATCATGGAGAGATTGCTCAAGATGAAGTTAATATTATTGAGCCAGGGGCAAACTATGGTTGGCCTGTGGCCATGGGAAATGAAGTTTCTTTTGATGTTAAAAATCAAAAGCCACTAATACAAAGTGGAGGGGAAACTTGGGCACCTGCTGGCATTGCTTTTATAAATCAAGGGCCATGGCAGGGAAGACTTATAGTTGGAAATTTAAGAGGATTGCAACTTTTATCTCTTTCTTTAAGTGAAGATGGAAGAAGAATAACAAGTCAAGAAAATTTTTTAAAAGGTGAATATGGACGTTTACGCGATGTGGTTCAAGGTGTAGATGGTTCAATTTATATAACAACGAGCAATAGAGATGGAAGAGGAAACCCAGCTCCAAATGATGATAGAATTATCAAACTAACAGCAAAGTCATGAAAAACTAAAAAAGTTAATAAATGTGACTAAAAGGAAAAATGTATATTGATGAATAAATATACAATAAAATTATTTTGAGAGATATATAAATATTAGATTAACCTGAATTAAACTTAGTTAAATCAATGGTTATAAGAACAAATTCTATTAGCTGAGAGTAAAAATAATGAATTGATCGAATAAAAATTCATGAAAACTTGTTGACAAATCTACTTTAGCATTGTAAACTGTGAAATATAATTTAATAAGACCTCACTTTCATAAGTGGGGTAGAGGCGCGATATTTAACAGTTCTTATAGGAGCTTGAGGAAGCTGTGATTCTAAGAAGAAGGAAATGTCGCCGAAGTTTGTAATAGCCTCAATATTACATGCTGGGTCTGCAGTTAAGAGCTGCAGGACTGTCTTAATAAACATCCCAGTTTATTAAGTTGCGCTATCTCAGTTGGGAAGAGAGGGGGATTAGGGTCATTTTACGCATATGACGACCTAAGGTTACCTTAGGTCTTTTTGTGTTTTTAAACCTAAAGATGAGATAGTGCCATCCTGAGAAAGGAGTGGCATTTTTTATTATGATTAAAAAGGAGAGATTAACAATGAGAAGAAAATTATTAGTATTAATAGCAATGACTTTATCAGCAGCTTTATTTTTAGGAGGATGTAGTACAAGCTCCTCAACCAAGGAAACTTCAGCAGTACCAGCTGGGCAAGAGCAAGTATTTAGAGTTGGTATGGAAGCAGGCTATGCACCCTTTAATTGGACTCAACAGGGTGATGGAAATAATGGGGTAAAAATAGAGGGTAGTTCTGATTATGCAGGGGGCTATGATGTTGAAATAGCAAGAAAAATTGCAGAGGGGTTAGGCAAAAAGTTAGTTATTGTTAAAACCGAATGGGATGGACTTGTTCCGGCGCTAACTTCGGGAAAGATTGATGCAATTGTTGCAGGGATGTCACCTACAGAGGAGCGTAAGCAAACTATTGACTTTTCAGAAAATTACTATAAATCAGATTTAGTTATGGTGGTTAAAAAGGGAGGAAAATATGAGGGTGCTACTTCCATTGAAGATTTTAAAGGCGCTAAAATAAGTGCTCAGTTAAACACTTTTCACTACTTAGTGATTGATCAAATCCATGGGGTGAGCAAACAGCCTGCCATGGATAACTTCCCAGCAATGAGGGTGGCTTTAGAGTCAGGAATAATTGATGGTTATGTATCAGAGCGTCCTGAAGGAGTTAGCAGTGAAAATGCAAATAGCAACTTTAAGATGATTCAATTGAAAACAGGCTTTACTACTTCCGATGATGATACTGCAATTGCAGTAGGAATTGCTAAGAATAGTGAGTTAAAAGAGAAAGTTAATAAAATTTTATTAGGAATTACTGAGGACCAACGCAAAGCTATTATGGATAAGGCTATTGAAAATCAACCGGCTGCTAATTAAAGTTGCATGCCATATGGAAATTCCAAGGAATTTTTAAAATTATAGGTTATTTAGAGGTGCTTAGCTATGAAGTATTAATTATAAAAATAGCTAAGTTATCCACTAATACAAAGGAGGAGAACTACAATGAGTATAGATTGGATTATAAAAATTGTTTCTAACAACTGGCCAATGTTTCTTAGAGGAGCAGGAATCACTCTTTTAGTTTCTATGGTTGGCACTGTTTTAGGATTCTTAATAGGCATTATAGTAGGGGTTATTCGTACTATTCCAGCACCAGAGAATAGAATCAAAAAGGTTTTAGTTAAATTTATAAATGTAATGTTATTTGTTTATATAGAATTATTCCGTGGAACACCAATGATTGTTCAAGCTATGGTAATTTACTATGGTTCGGCTTTAGCTTTTGGAGTAAATATGAATAGGCTATATGCAGCAATAATTATAGTTTCAATTAATACAGGAGCTTACATGGCTGAAATTATTCGTGGAGGAATATTATCAGTTGATAAGGGGCAGTTTGAGGCTGCTCATGCTATTGGGATGACTCACTTTCAAACTATGATTAGTATAATATTGCCTCAAGCCATACGTAATATTCTCCCTTCAATAGGCAATGAGTTTGTAATTAATATCAAAGATACCTCAGTATTAAATGTAATTTCTGTAACAGAATTATATTTCCAAACTAAATCGGTGTCAGGAAATAACTTTAGATATTTTGAATCCTTCTTTGTAGCATGTGTACTTTATTTTATTATGACTTTTACAGTGACAAGAATTTTACGCTATATTGAAGGGAAGTTAGATGGAGAAGAAAATTATTCTATGTGTAAAGAGGAAGAAGAAACTTTCGTAACAAGAAATAGAGATGCTGTTAGCTGCTAATGAGGAGGAATAGCTATGGAAAATATAATTCAAATTCAACACTTAGGAAAAGCCTTTGGTAACCATGAAGTGTTAAAAGATATTGATTTTAAAGTGAACAAAGGAGAGGTAGTTTCAATCATAGGATCCTCTGGTTCAGGAAAGTCTACCCTTCTTCGTTGTATTAATCTCTTAGAAAAGCCAACGACCGGACAAGTAATTTATAAAGGGGAAAATATATTGGATTCGAATCACGATACCCTTAACTATAGAACTAAGATTGGTATGGTATTTCAGCAATTTAATCTTTTCAACAATAAAAATGTACTTGACAATTGCATAATAGGACAAGTTAAGGTGCTAAATCGTTCAAGAGAAGAAGCGGAAAAGGTGGCAAAAAAATATTTAAAGGTAGTTGGAATGGACAAGTATATCAATGCTAAGCCAAGACAATTATCGGGGGGGCAAAAACAGCGTGTAGCAATTGCGAGAGCTCTTTCCATGGAACCTGATGTGATGCTATTTGATGAACCAACCTCTGCTTTAGACCCAGAAATGGTGGGAGAAGTGCTTAAGGTAATGAAAGACCTTGGGGAAAGCGGTATAACCATGCTGGTAGTAACACACGAAATGGAGTTTGCTAGGGAAGTATCACACCGTGTTGTGTTTATGGATAAAGGGGTTATTGCAGAAGAGGGAACTCCAGAAGAAATTTTTAATAATCCAACGCAACCAAGAACTAGAGAATTTTTAAGACGTACTTTAAAAAGCATTTAGAATAGGTAGAATAATTTTGATGAGAATAGCAAATATTTTTTAGTAGTAAGTGTTCATGTATATACAGGTAGTAATATTAATATAATTTATCTATAGGGAACCAAAACCTACAAGTAAATTATACATAAACCTATATTGATTCCCTGAAGTTTTGGAAATGAGCAAAAGTTATTAGCTTGAAAAAAGAACATACTATTAAAAATATATCCTATTTTTGGGGGGAATAAAATTGTGCCTAAAGCTAAAAAATGGAGTTTCAATAAAGCAAATCACAAGGAAGTTGCAGAAATAAATATAGATATAAAATGTAAAGAGGATTTACTAAAGGATAATGGTAGTATTTCATCTTTACAAGAGAGCCTTAATAAGTCCATAGAAGAATATTTATTTAAAGCTATAAAATGTTATCCTGTAAATCAAAAAGTAGACTTACTTGTTATTATTAAAGACGGATTAACTCAAAAAGAAAAGGAAACAGTTGAAAAAATCATTCACTATCACTTTTGTTATAAGCTGAAGGAGATGAATATATTTTTAAAAGAACAGTTTCGCCAATGGAGGATAAATCTCTTTATAGGAATACTTTTTTTAATACTTTGTTTGATACTAGGAGAAATACTAGATAAATTTTCTTACGTAAGAGTTATGAAGATGGTTAAGGAAAGTTTACTTATCATTGGATGGGTAGCTCTTTGGGAACCAGTTAGTTTTATCCTTTTTGGTTGGAGAATTGCCAGAAGGGATAAGCAGTATTGTAAGAAGTTATGTAATATTCCTATTGAAGTGGTGGAAAAGCAATATATAACTCAGTTGTTAGAAATAAATCAATAAGTAATTTAAGGTTCAAGTTAAAACACTTGGGCCTTTTTTGTCGTAGGGGGATAACCCTAGAGAAGCCTGTATACAAAGAACCTTGTAAAGAATAAAAGGAGAATTTTAGTAAATCTTAAGAAGTTCTTAAGGTTTATACAAGTAATTATTTAAGATTTCCTTGTTATGATTATATCATACAGTTCGGTAATGGAGTTTTGGAGGGAATCATAAATGGAAAAATATTATTTATATATAGTTCTTACAAGAACAAATTCAACAGTTTCAAAATTAATTGGGCTATTTACCAAAGATGAGTATACTCATGCTGCAATTTCCTTAGATAAGGATCTTAATAATATGTATAGCTTTGCAAGAAAATATACTTTTAATCCTTTTATAGGCAGATTTAAACATGAGAATCTCAATGAAGGATTATACAAGTTCAGTAAGAACTTGCCTGGAGCTATTATAGAAATTGAAGTTTCAAAGGAACAGTATGAAAAGGCTACACAATTAGTTAACAATTTCATAGAGAATAGCAATAAGTATAAATACAATTACATAGGGCTTATACATAATCTTCTAAACAAGGAAGTGTGTTATGAAAATAGATTTTTGTGCTCGGAGTTTGTGTATCATATTTTAAACCAAAGTAGTATTTTAGATTTTAATATGTCAAGAAATTTAGTTAAACCTGCAACCCTACTTAACTCAAAGGGGGATATGATTTTTAAAGGAAATCTTAAGGAGCTAAAAGGTAGTAGTGTAGGTTATTCTTCAGGAGGTTTTCAACCTATGGAATTAAGGGTGGCTTATGAGTAAGAATAAGGAAAAAGTTAAATTCACCTTTGGATTAATCATAGCAATAGGGTTTATTTTAGGAATGATTTTCTTCTGTAAAGTGCAAGGGATCTTCACGGCAATGTCTTCAATTGATACTTTTAAAGAGTATATTCAAAGTTGTGGTGAAAAGGCTTATGGTATATTTTTTCTCATTCAATTTATGTCTGTAATTATTGCACCAATTCCAAGCAATGTAAGTGCAGTAGTTGGTGGGAATATATTTGGAATGTGGCAATCCTTTTTAATTAGTTTCCTAGCAATAATAAGTGGGTCCTTAGTGGTATTTTTACTTGCAAGGAAGTTTGGGAAACCTTTTACAAGTAAGCTTGTAAGTCCTAAAATTACACAGAAGTATGAAAAACTAATCTCCTCAAAAAAAGGAGAATTATTAGTAGGAATACTGTTCTTGCTACCATTTTTGCCAGATGATGCAATAGGATTATTAGTAGGACTTAGTACAATGAAGTTAAGTAGATACTTTACCATACTTATACTAACAAGACCTTGGGAAATACTAGGTGCTTCAGCTATAGGTTCATCTAATTTAATAATACCAATATGGGGATGGGCAATTATTATTATAATAGTCCTTTATATTGTGAAAAACAGCAGCAAGCTAGAAGGGAAATTTATTAGGGCATTTAAGGAAGGGTAAAAATCTATTGTTAATCCGTGAATAATTTCACTTTGGAAAAACATTAAGTAAGACAAAATTATGTTCCCTGCCATAATAAAATGTGATTTAATATAATTATACATGAAAAATGTGGATTTAATCTAAAGAGTATTGGGGGCTTAATCTTATGGAAAATGTTAATGACTTTAGTATAAGACTGAAGGAAAAGTTAGATTTTACGGACTATAAACATATTAATGAATTACAAGATATTTGCATAGCATTTGATGGAGTTGCATTAAAATTAGAGTTGGATTTTAAACTAAATAGAGCCGAAAAACAGGTGGGATACTTAAATAACATTAATGAGTTTATGTACTTCCATAAAGAAACTCTCATTGGGTACCTTGGGATATGCCAATTTGGCAGAGACACTATGGAAATAAATGGAATGGTCCACCCAGAGTTTAGAAGAATGGGGATATTTAAAAAGTTATTCTTATTAGTTAAGGATGAAATAAACAGAAGAAATCCCAAAACTGTGCTTTTACTTAGTGATAATAATTCGGCTTCAGGTATTGAATTTATAAAATTGTTGGGAGCCACTCATCATCATTCAGAGTATGAAATGTTTGTGAAAAAAGAAGCAAATAAACAATTTGAGAAAAATAACATTATACTAAGAAAAGCTAAAAATAATGATGGTAGAGAAATTGCTTATCAAAACTCCATATACTTTAACGAAGAATTTAATGAACAGGAAATTTCAAAGCCAGAAGAAGAGGAAAAATGTGGCTTGTTCATATATGTAGCAGAATTAGAAGAAAAAATAATAGGTAAGGTTAACCTAGAAATTACTAATGGAGTAGGCGGAATTTTTGGCCTTGGTGTAAGACCTGAATATCGTGGCAGAGGTTATGGTCGAGAAATATTAATAAAAGCCATTGAAATACTTAAAGAAAAAGGAGCAAAAGATATAATGCTGCAAGTAGAAGCTAAAAATAGTAATGCGTTAAATCTTTACAAATCCTGTGGCTTTGAAGAAACTTCTACCATGAATTATTATGAGCTATAACTAAAAACCTAGATTAATTATAAAAAAACTTCCAATTAGTGTATGTGCTGTGGGGTACACTAATTTGGAAGTTTTATAGCTTTCAAGGGGATAATTGCTTCTATTTATCTTAGGCATCTTCAAAAAATAAATAAGTCAATCTGCTCGTCTATTTTGTGATATACTGCGTCAACAGAACCCTTTGATAGCCCCACTATCTGCGGAACCTGTTTCTTTGTCGGCACAAGCTTGCTTGTGAACGCAAAATAGCCTTCACATCTTGGACTTGTTATTTATTTTCAGATGCCTTAGAAAGCTTTATGGGAACCAAGCTAAACAAATATATACAAGTAAGTCTTCAATTTGGTTCCCAGTGATAAATTACTTCTTTAAATATACCTTTAACAAGTGATTTATTTAGAGAATTAATGTATTTAACAAATTAAATATATTAAAGGGATTGATTAAGCGCTAATTTCCTTATTTGTATCTGCACTTTCAACCTTCTTCTTAGCTGCCATTAAGAATATTACTAAAGCCCCAATAGCAGCTATTATTCCAACTGGATAAGCTATTGAAGAGGAAAGCTTAAAGCCTTCTGGTGCTACAAGAATGTAAGTAATAGAAACTCCAGTCATAAAGACAGCTGGCAAGGTAGCAATCCAATGGATTTGTTTTCTTAAAGCTAAATACATGGCTGAAGCCCAAAGAACTATCATGGCTAAAGTTTGGTTAGACCATGCAAAGTATCTCCAAAGAATGTTAAAATCTATTCTTGTTAAAATAAATCCAATAACAAATAGAGGAATGGTTATTACAAGTCTATTTTTCATTGGTCCTTGTTTATATCCTAAAAAGTCGGCAATAGTAAGTCTTGCACTTCTAAAGGCTGTATCTCCTGAAGTAACTGGGCATGCTATAACCCCAAGTATTGCAAGAGCTCCTCCAAATTTACCAAGTAAAGTAGTTGAAATTGTACTTACAACCCAACCCTGTCCGCCGTTAGCGGTCATTTGGGCATTTAATTCTCCAGTGCTACCAAAGAAAGCAATTGCAGCTGCTGCCCAAATTAAGGCAACGACACCTTCAGCTATCATTGAACCATAAAATATTGCTCTACCTTGCTTTTCAGAAGTTATACATCTTGCCATCATAGGAGATTGCGTTGAGTGGAAACCAGATATAGCTCCACAGGCTATAGATATAAACATAAGCGGCCAAATAGGAAGTCCCTTTGGATGAAGGTTTGCTAAAGTAATTTCAGGAATATTATAACCACCAAAGATTATGCCACCTGATACTCCTAGAGCCATAACTAAAAGGCAAACACCAAATATTGGGTAAATCTTACCTATAAGCTTATCTATTGGAAGTAAGGTTGCTAATATATAATAAGCAAAGATTACATAAACCCAGAATTTAACGTCAAGGGACTCTGGGGTAAGTATAGCTAAAAGATTTGCTGGAGTTGTGATAAAAACTACCCCTACAAGTATAAGAACTATAACTGAAAAACCTCGCATGAAGTTTTTAAAGCCAGGTCCAAGGTACTTTCCAACTACTTCAGGAATACTTGCGCCATCATGTCGCACAGATAACATTCCAGATAAATAATCATGTACACCACCAGCAAAAATAGAACCCAGAACAATCCATAAAAATGCAACTGGTCCCCATAAGGCACCTGCAATAGCACCAAAAATTGGGCCTGTACCAGCAATGTTTAGGAATTGAATTAAGAAAATCTTCCAACCTGGCATTTTAACAAAGTCTACACCATCTTCAAGTCTTATAGCTGGTGTTTGAATTTTTTCATCTGCCCCAAAAGCTTTTTCAACTATTTTGCTGTAAACGAAGTAGCCAACAATTAAAGCAACAATTGAAAGAAAAAATGATACCATTTATAAATCCCCCCTATTAAATTGTAAATATGTTTTCTATTTATATTATAAAACATATGAATAGGTTTACATGGAAAAGCTCACTAAATAACAAAAAGAGCACATAAAATACATTTATATGCCCATAAGTTGCTTAAATTTTGATAAGTTATGTCTACTAACAGGAATTTCTTCTTCCATGTCTTGAAGTTTTAATAGATAAGTATTGTTAAACCAAGGAATAATTTCCTTTATTTTATCCAAATTTACAATGTAGGAACGATGACACTTAAAGAAATTATTATGAGGAAGTTTCTTATGAAAATCACTAATACTAGAGGTGATTTTAAACTCTTCTTTTTTTGTATAAACTAATACTTCATGTTCATTAGCTTTACAATAGCATACTTCACCAATAGAAACTACAACTAATTTTTCATTTTTCCAAAGAGTAAGTTTATCTTTACTACTTATTGATATAGTGGAGTTTTCTAATTTTTTTAGTGTAGCTATAATCCTATCCTCAGGATAGGGTTTTAGAATATAATCAAAGGCAGAAACCTCAAAGGCTTCAAGAGCATGCTCTCTATAAGCACTAATAAACACAATAAGCGGTTTGCTTTTTAAGGTGTTTATTACTCTGCTGAAAGTCATACCATCAAGTTTGGGCATATTAATGTCTAAGAAAATTATATCTACAGAATTATTTTGAACAAACTGGAGAGCTTTTATGCTATCATCAAATTTTTCAATAATTATAATGGAACTATAATTATTAATGAAGTAACTTAACTCCTCTATGGCAGGAAATTCATCATCTATTATGATACAGTTCATAGATTTAACCGCCTTTCTCTTTATCATTAATTATAAAACTAATCTTAGTACCCTTATGAAGTCTTTCAATAATTAGTCCTTTTCCGTATATATATTTTAGCCTGCTATTCACATTGGATAAGCCAATTTTATTTTCTTGAATAGTATTAGTTTTTATAGCCTCAATGATATGAGGAGAAATACCTATACCATCATCTTCTACTATAACTATGGTATGCTTTGAATCATACTTCTTTACAGTAATCTTTACATTACCACTGCTAGAACCTTCAAGAATTCCGTGCTTTATGGAGTTTTCAACTAGAGGTTGAATTATTAGGGAAGGAATCTTAAGGATTATGCTTTCATCTATATCGTAGGCAACCTGTAGCTTATCTCCAAATCTAGCTTTTTCAATTTCTACATAAGCTTTGACTTGTTCAAGTTCCTTACTGATGTCTACGAAGGTACTAGTGTTTTCAATATTATATCTTAAATAATTGGAAAGATTAACAATAAGCTCTCTTGCTTTATTAGGATTAAACCTTAAAAAAGATACAATTGTATTTAAGGCATTAAAAAGAAAATGAGGATTAATCTGAGCTTGGAGAGCTTTAATTTCTGATTTTGTAGCCATATCTTTAAGTTGACCAACCTTACTAAT
This sequence comes from Clostridium punense, assembly GCF_017874425.1. Lineage (GTDB taxonomy): Bacteria > Bacillota > Clostridia > Clostridiales > Clostridiaceae > Clostridium_J > Clostridium_J punense. The sequence continues at coordinate 109,053 of NZ_JAGGLL010000002.1, read as the reverse complement.
TTCAAGCTGAGTTGAAATTAAGTGAGATAGCCCAATAGCCAAGTTTTCAGTTGTATAGGAAATACCATTTTCTACTGAATAATAGAGCTTTAAAGTGCCAATAACTTCCTCATTTTCCTTAAGAGGAACAATAATTGCTGACTTAAGTGGACAATCATGAGAAAAGCATTTTATTTCTTCAGCACAATTTAAAATATTCATTTTACCATTTGATATTACTTCTTTGGTTGCAGTAGTAAGGATGGGACTTCCAGCTCTATGATGATCTGATCCTAGTCCAACATGAGCTAACACCTTCTTTGTATCCGTAATTGAAACTGCTGCAGCATTAGTAGATTCTCTTATGATAGAACAAATCTTCCTTAGGGAGTCACTAGTTACTTCTCTAAAATAGGGAAGAGTTTTATTTGCTATCTCAAGAGCTAGCTGAGCTTGATTAGCAGCAATTTGCTCTTTTTCTTTAAAAATCTTCTGTATGAGAAGTATGAGAATGCTAATACCTAAGGCATTGGTAAAACTCATAGGCAAATAAATGCTTTTAACTATTGAAACTGCACTTTCATAGGGCTTTGAAATTAACAAAATAAGAAGCATTTCGATGCTTTCCATGATGAAGCCACCTAGAAACCCATAAAACCACTTGTTATAATTAGTGCCTCTTTTATATAGTAAAGCAGAAATCAATCCAGCAAGAAGTGTAGCTATGGCACAGGGAATTGAAGTTATACCGCCAATATCATAGGTAAATCTATGAATTCCAGCAATAGTACCAGAAATAATTCCAACCACAGGACCACAAAGAATACCACCAGCCATTACCCCTATTATTCGGGTGTTGGCAATAGCACCATAAACATCTGTACCTGAATAGGTTCCGATAATACCAAAAATTGCAAAGGTTAAGGATAATATGGCAAGCTCTCTTTTTCTAAATTCATCTCTTTGAATAATTTTCTTAACTCCAGGCAGGTCAGAGATTATTAATGCAATAATAACTACATAACCTAAATTATTTATAAGGTTTTTCAATAAATTCATAGTAAATAACCTCTAATCTACAATAATTATTTATATTTTAACATTAAAACTAATGAGAAACCACTTTAACACCAAAGAATTACTCTTAGTAAGTTGAGGCTTATGAAAACTATGAAAATATTAATTTAACATTACTTATAAATTTAGCTTAAAGAAGCAATAGTCGTTAAATATCAATAATAGAACATCTAAAAAATTAAAAACAACTAAGCTAAAAATAGATTGTTTAATAATATTAAAGGTTAGTTTTGAATAAATATATAATAAAACTAAGTTTTTTAAAAAAAACACATATAAGTTTCTAAATTTTTGTAAAGTAATAGCTAAAAAGAGCGAAAAATATAAAAAGTAGCTAATATTTTAATAGTGATTACAAAGTATGGATTAGAGCAATATCACAACTTAAAGACAAAATTATAATTGAAGGGACGTGACGTAGTGAAATTCGAATACATAAACCCATTTATCGAATCAAGTCAGAGTATTATAAACATGACCACGGGTTTAAGCCCAACTGTAGGAGAAATACATATTAAACAAGCTCCGTATAAGGGGAATAATACAGTGATTTTTATTGGGTTAACTGGTCAGATTCATGGAAGTGTAACTTTTTCTTTGAAAAATGAGTTAGCATGCAAACTTGCTTCATCTATGATGGGTGGAATGGCAGTGCCAGAATTAGGTGAAATGGGAAAAAGTGCTATTTCAGAACTATGTAATATGATTTTAGGAAACACTGCCAGTGTATTTTATAAAAATCATATTACTGTAGATATTACACCACCTACTATTTTTACAGGAGATAACATTGAACTTACTCCAACTCAAGCAGAAGTAGTATGTGTACCACTTCACTTTGATAATGGGGATTCTATAGAAATAGATATTAATTATAAAGAAAAAGTATAGAAACAATTAGAAAGGTAACGCAGTAGGATTGTGTGGCTTAGTGAGTAACAATTAAATAATTATTCACTAAGTTACATAGATTTTTATGTTATAATTGAAAGAATATAAAAAAATAATTGTATAGTGAAATTATTGATTAAAATTATTGTTTTATTTAAGGTGTTTAAAAAATCATTTTTTATTTTGACAAATTATGATATAATATTCACATGCAAAAATGAATGAAATGGTCGAAATATATTCTAAAATCACATTAAGTGTAATTTAAACTTCATGGTATAAAAGACTTAGGAGGACTTAAAATGGACATTTTCTTAATTATTGGTGTTATAACTGGTCTTTTCGCAATAATTGTTGGTATGATTGTAAAGGGTGCAGATGTTACTGTATTATTAAATCCTGCTGCTGCAATAATAATTTTAGTTGGTACCATTGCAGCTGTAATGAACTCCTTTCCAAAGGATGAGTTTCTAAGAATACCTAAGATTTTTGGCGTGCTTTTTGGAAATAAGCAAAAGGAAAAGCCAGCTGAAATTGTAAAGGAAATTGTTGAAATGGCACAAACTACTAGGAAGAACGGATTACTTTCTTTGGAAGGTACTATTCAAGGATTAGATAATAAATTTATGAAAAAGGGCCTTGAAATGGTAGTAGATGGTGCAGAACCAGAATATATTGAAGAAGTATTAAGTATTGATATTGAAGAAACAGAGGAAAGGCATAGATCTGGTGCCTTAATATTTTCAACAGCAGGAGGTTCTGCTCCAACGCTTGGAGTTTTAGGAGCGGTTATCGGACTAATAGGAGCTCTTGGAAACTTAAATGATACTGAAAAATTAGGTCATATGATTGCAGCAGCCTTTGTTGCCACTCTTTATGGAATTTTCTTCGGATATGTAATTTTCCATCCTTTTGGGACAAGACTAAAAAGGAAATCTCATGAAGAAATAACTAGTATGCGTATAATTTTAGAAGGAATCCTTGCCATACAAGAGGGAAAGAATCCTAAGATAATTGAAAAGAAACTTCTAGGTATGTTAAAACCAAAGGATAGAAAAGAATTTGAAGCAAATAATAGAGATGCTTAGAGGAGAATAATCATGAGAAAGAAAAAAGTACATCATGAAGAGCATATGGACGAAACTTGGCTTATTCCTTATGCAGATATGCTAACTCTATTACTAGCTCTTTTCATTGTTATGTTTGCCATGAGTAAGGTAGATAATGAAAAGTTTAAAAGTGTTCAAGAGAATTTTAATGCTATATTTTCTGGTGGAAGCGGAGTATTAATAGAGAAAGGTGGTCCAACCCTTCCTGTTCCAGAAGCTAGCAGCTCAGGAGATACTGAAGAGACTCCATTACCAAATAATGTAGTTGAAGATAATAAGATGAAAGAGGTAATGGAAAATCTTGAACAACAAATTAAAAGTGAAGGGTATTCTGATAAGGTTAAGGTAGACCTTAATGAAGGTGGATTAGAGATATCCATACAAGATGTAGTTCTGTTTAATTCAGGAGATGCTCAAGTATTAAAAGAGGTAGAGCCATTTTTAATTAAAATTTCGAATATGGTAAAGGGGCTCGATAATGATATTAAAATAGTAGGTCATACAGATAATGTACCTATTAGCAATAATAGATTTCGTTCAAACTGGGATTTAAGTGCTATGAGAGCTATAAATGTAATGAACTATATAACAAATATGGGTGGAGTGCAAGAAGGTAGAATGTCAATTCAAGCTTTCGGTGAACAAAAGCCTAAGTATGAAAATTCTACTGCAGATGGTAGAGCTAAAAACAGAAGAGTAGAAATATTTGTAGTTCGTAAGTATACAGCCCCAGAAAAAACTAACGGCAATTAACTAGCTATAATTTTTTAGAAGCAAAAGAGAACTATTATTTGATTCATAATAATTCTCAATAACAGCAAAGCCATGGATAAATAGAGAATTAATTCTATTGTCCATGGCTTTGCTGTTATTGAGTTTAAATTATGGATAAACCATTGTAATATTAAATAATTACTTCAGGAGATGGTTTAAAAAAAGTCTTAAGGGAACCAAGTAAGAAATAATGCATGATTTAACTCCTAGTACCTTGATCCCCTATAATACTAGTTATTGAAACTATAATTACTTAGCTGGAGATACTAGTTCCTTCACCCTTAGTAATTGAAGTTGTTTGACGTTGCCTTAACATCATATATACATAGAAAGGTATTCCAACTAGCATTAGTATGAAGCCGTACATAACAACCTCTGCACCTGTTCCATATATTGCATATATAGAATAGGCAAAAGCTAGTAAAGAAATAAAGGAGTTTTTAAGGAAATTCCAGAAGTTGAATTTCCCTGGGAATTTTTTTAGAAGCACAATTTCTGCTGCAGCTGCAAAGCTATAAGCAGGTAAAAAGGCTAAGGTGCCAAGTAAAATCATGAAGTCAAAGGCTGATCTTAAGCTTCCTACATAGTTTAGGATTAGAAGAATATTAGCGCAAATTCCACTGATAATAAGTGAAGCCGTAGGAGTAGCAAATTTTTTGCTTACATGTGCAAAAATTGGTGGAAAAAGCTTTTCTTCTGCTGCTGCATAAGCACTTCTTCCAGTGGTCAAAATCCATCCAGAAGTTGCTCCAAGGGTAGATATTATTGCACCAATAGCAATAAAGGTTCCACCCCAGGTTCCGTTAGTTGAAGCATTTATTATGTCTGCTAATGGAGCATCGGACTTAGCTAATACATCCTGCCCCATTGCACCCATAGCAACTACTGATATTAAAATATAAATTAAAGCTGCAATTAAAGTACCAATAATGGTGCTTTTTTTAATGTTCTTTTCTGGATTTTTAATTTCTCCAGCAGGTACAGTGGCACTTTCTAAGCCAACAAAGGCCCATAAAGCCACAGCAATAGCAGCAGGTAGGCTACTCATACCACTTACTTCACTACTAGATACTGTGGATAAGTATTGAGGGTCAAAGTTTATTATAGCTATAACTAGGAAAACTAATAAAGCTGCTACTTTTAATATTGTAGTAATAATACCTATAATACCTGCATTCTTTACTCCTAAGATATTAATAATAGTAAAGAACCATAAAACAAAGGATGTGATTAAAAAGGCTGCCAATGGAGTATTTGCTGAGGGAACAAAGTAAGTAAAATAACTCATGAAGGCAGTTATAATAGCGGCATTACCAACCCAAGCACCTATCCAATAAGTCCATCCAATTAGAAAGGCTGGAAACTCTCCAAAGGCAGTTCTTGTGTAGGCAATTGGACCACCGGTTACTGGAATTCTGGAAGATAAATTTGCAAAACTAAGGGCTATGAGCAGAGAACCAAATGAAGTGATAAGCCAAGCAATAATTGCAGTGGTAGGATTAGAAATCCTTGCTAAAGAAGCTGGAGCCATGAAAACTCCTGAGCCTATGCAATTACCAACCACAATTGCAATTGCAGCACCTAAACCAAGCTCACGTCTTAGCTTTGATTCCGCAGGATCTTTTAATAAGTTTTGATTGTCCATAAAAACACTTCCCTCTGTATTCAAATTAAGAGTATAAATTTAGATAATTTATACTAGCTTATATCTAATTATATATCCAAAAAATAGAATTTTGAATAAATAATGAATAAATTGTAAATATAAATATGTTTAAATTTGTGCTAAAATTCATGGTGAAATGCCATAAAACAACAAACATTCTAGTTTTTATGGAAGTGTAAAGTTATAATAAGATATTAAAACCTTTATAATATTAATGTGGTAAAATTAATATTTAACTTATACAGTATTCTATCTTAGTCAGCATAGGAACCTTTGATTGTGAAAAAGAGGAATCTTTAGATTAACACCTATAAGAAGGAATTGAATTTAATAGAAATTAAAGCTATAGCAAATTAATAAGTAAAATATTGACTTGTACAAAAATTTAAATTCAAGGATAGATCATAAAGGAAAAGTAAGGGGTGGTTGAATGGAAGTAATAAAAGTAAAAGGAAATACCTTTTGCATTGATACTGGAATGACTTACATTCCTTTTTATAAAATAAATGATGAAGAAATAATTATGATGGATACAGGATGGAAGCAAGGAGAAAGAGAAGGCATAGACAAAGTTTTAGAACACAATGGGTTTAAGGTGTCTGGAATATTATGTACTCATTCTCATATAGATCATATAGGAAATAATGCTCATTTAAAAGAGAAGTATAATGCTATTATTGCTATGCCAGCTTATGAGGCTCATATTTGTAGTTCTACTGTAAATTTAAAGTTATTTTACAGTAATCAAAATATATTAGAGATAGTTGAACATTATGGACATATGGTTTGTGAAACAGATATTATGATTGAGAACAACCAAGATAAAATATATTTATGTGGAATAAAGTTTAAAATAATACATACCCCAGGGCACAGTCCAGCCCATATTTGTATTGTAACTCCTGATAATGTGGCTTACTTAGGGGATGCATTAATAAGCTATGAAGTAATGAGAGGGTCCAAATTACCTTACTGCTTTATACTTAGAGAAGCCTTGGAAAGTAAAGAGAAACTCCATAATTTAAAATGTAGCAAATATATTGTAGCTCATAAGGGGATTTTTGAGGACATTGCTAACCTAATAAATGATAACAATGATTTCTTTAAAGAAATATCAGTGAAGGTATATAATGTAATCATTGGACCTATGACTATGGAAGAAATCATGAGAGCAGTGATTAGTGAGTTTAAAATAAGTGTAAAAACCATATATAAATATAATGTGTTAGAAAGAATGTTAAGATCTTATGTTGAGTACTTAAATGAAACAGGAGTAATAGATCTAGTTATGGAAGACGGTTTTCTTAAGTATATAAGAAGCTGATAAAATAAAAAAAAGTTCCTCTTAAAAAATATAAAAAGTCTATTGACCTTAACGCAACGTAAAGGTGTAAATTAATATTAGGGCATCTTAGATAAATAAATAAGTCAGATACTCAGCTATTTTGTGTTACTATTTATTTTTAAATGCCTAAGGTAATGATAAAACTTAGTTTACATGGCTGAAAGGAGACAAGGTTATGGAATACACAGTGCAGAAGTTAAGCAGTTTAGCGGGAGTTAGTACTAGAACTCTTAGATATTATGATGAAATAGGAATTCTTAAGCCGGCAAGAATTAATTCTTCAGGATATCGGATTTATGGTGAGACTGAAGTGGATAGGCTGCAGCAAATATTATTTTATAAAGAGTTAGGTGTGGAACTTGATACAATAAAAACTATTATGTCTTCACCTTCCTTTGATGGAGCTACTGCACTTAAAGAGCATCGACAAAAACTCCTTGAGAAAAGAGAACAATTAAATATATTAATTGAAAATGTAGACAAAACAATAGCTTTAAGAGAGGGGAAAGTAAAAATGACAAATAAAGAAAAATTTGAAGGTTTTAAACAAAAGATAGTAGAAGATAATGAAAAGAAATATGGCAAGGAAATAAGAGAGAAATACGGTAGTGACACCATAGAAAAGTCAAATAAAATGTTTAAAGATATGCCTGAAGAGAAGTATGAGGAAATGGTAAGAATCGGAGAGGAAGTTGAAGAAGTTTTAGCAGAAGCTTTTAAAACTGGTGACCCAGCAGGAACGCTTGCTCAAAAGGCTGCTGAACTTCATAAGCAGTGGTTAAGTTTCACTTGGCCACAATATAGTAAAGAAGCCCATGCAGGTCTTGCTGAAATGTATGTAGCTGATGAGAGATTTACAGTATATTATGATAAAAAGCAGCCAGGAACTGCACAGTTTTTAAGAGATGCTATTCTTATTTATACAGGTATGAAGAAGTAAAATAATTTAGACGCATAAAAAGGACTATATTTATGACTTTTTAAGTCATAGATATAGTCTTTTCTTATACAAACTTCATTTTATAACTAAAGCCTATAATTTAGAATCTAGCTAATTTCTATCTAGGAGTATTTAATTCTAAAACAACTAAATTGTTATATTATTGCTGGCAATTTTCTTTTGAATTTCTTCGACCTTACTTCTGTTAAGATTATAGCCTAACACACTTAAAAGTGCTGCAATAAAACTTACAGCTGAACCAATACTTAGTAATAATGCAAGAATGATTACAGTACTTTCCGCCTGAGTGGTTAAATTTGCATCAAACTTTACTAAATCTAATATAAAGCCTATAAGTAGTAGGGTAATGGATTGAGACATCTTATAAAATAAAGTTAAACATCCATAATAGCTTCCTTCAGCCCTTTTTCCTGTGTTAAGCTCGTCTAAATCAATTACATCTGCAACCATTGATAGGGGCAGGGTGAAAAGTCCACCTGTACCAAAACCAGCTAAAATTCCAAAGGGGAAAAAGTAAAGCACATTACCGCTAACATAATCCTTCGCAAATATTAGAAGAAGGAAAATAAAACTGCTTATAATACAAAGGATTATTCCCAAAACCATAGAAGGCTTTTTATCTAATCTTTTAGATATTAGTGACCAAAGAGGTTGAGATATAATTGACACTAAAAACTGTACTCCAACAATAAGAGCAATTTGTTGACTATCCAGTGAGAAAGTGTAAGTAAAAACATGTAACCCCATATTTGTAACTAAGGCCGAGGCTATGTTGGTAAACATATAAGCAAAAGCTACATGTCTAAAGGTTTTATTAAGAAATATATCCTTGAAAGCTGACAGTAAAGTAGATAGCTTTGAATCACTTGTGTCAGTCTGAATATGCTCATTAAGAATAGGAATATATTTTTTAGTAGAGAAAAAACACCAAACTGCGAAAATGATGATAAGCAGTGAAGTAAATAGTCCCATTCTATTATAAGAGGCTGGGTTTAGCTGTCCAGATGGAAACTCTGGTGTTGGTCTAAAAAATACAAACATACCAAATACTGATACAAAGGCTAGTCCAAGAAGGAAGAATATAGTTTTAATTCCCTGTATTGTTGTTCTTTCATTATAATCATTAGAAAGTTCTGCTCCAAGGGCAGTGTAAGGAGTTACATAAATTGTGCTAAAGGTTTTAATCACAATTATTAAAAGGAAAATAAGAACAAATTTCATGTATGGAGAAATACCAGAGCTTATATTCCAAAGAATAAAGTTACATATTCCTAGGCCAATACCACCTATTAGGAGATATTGGTGACGCCTCCCAAAGGTTTGTGATTTAGTCATATCAGAAATATACCCCATAAAAGGGTCTGTAATAGCGTCCCAAATTATACTTAAGCTAACAGCAAGTCCTACTAAACTGCCAGGGATATCAAGAATAGCTGTGCAATAAAAAACTAAATAGGTTCCTAAAACTTGATTTGAAACTCCAGTGGTGAAATTTCCAAGGCCGTAACCCATCTTATCTAGAAAAGGAATTTTTCTGTGGCTACTACTTCTAAGTTTACTCAAAATAACACTACTCCTTATTTATAGGGAACCAAAGTTATGACTTAGCTTATACAGGGACCTACATTGGTTCCCTTAACGGCTTTGTGAAGATGAATGAAATTCATCACGAATAAATTAAACTTTAACTAAGGAAGCCTATATTAACTTTATTTTCTATATTTATAATACTATCATAGGGGAATATGACAGTATAGACTTGAAAAATAAAAATAATCTTTCTTACAATTTTATTATAGTTCTGTAAAAAGAAACATGAATCTTATATAATATATTTATTATGAAAAACTATTTCAATCATTACTTCCAAGACGAGGTTTTTAAAAGAAATAAGTAGGTCCAATGCGTAGTAATAACTAAGTTATACTTTTAAATAAATTCCATACTAAAGGTATATATAAATTTTTGATCTTGTTTATTTATATAAACCTGGAAGGAAGAAGGGGTAATAGTGGAACTTATTCCTGCAAAGCAAATCTTATCTCAAAGAACTTATAATGAAAATTGGTTTGGAACAAATTATAATATGAATATCTATAAGGGCTGCTCTCATGGATGTATTTATTGTGACTCTAGAAGTGAGTGCTATGGTATTGAAACCTTTGATAAAGTTAGGGGGAAAGACAAGGCCATTGACATAATAAACACTGAACTTAAGGCTAAGCGCAAAAAAGGTGTTATTGCTACTGGGGCCATGTCAGATCCCTATAATCCTTTAGAAAAAGAGTATAACTACACTAGAAAAGCCTTAGAGCTTATAGATTTATATAATTTTGGTGTAGCAATAGCAACTAAAAGTGAGCTAATTACAAGAGATATAGATATTTTAAAAAGTATTACAACCCATTCACCTGTAATTGTTAAAATCACAATTACAACCTCAGAAGATGCTTTGGGTAAAAAAATTGAGCCAAAAGTATCGTTGCCTTCAAAGCGTTTTGAAGCAATAAAGATGCTTTCTCAAAATGGAATTTTTACTGGAATATTATTAATGCCAGTGTTACCTTTTATTGCAGACAATGAAAAAAATATAATTAATATCATAAATCAAGCAGCTGATAGTGGCGCTAGGTTTATTTATCCCTACTTTGGAGTAACTCTTAGGCAGGGGCAAAGGGAGTATTTTTATAGTAAATTAGATGAGAATTTTAAGGGAATTAAGAATAAGTACATTGAAGAGTACGGCTTTTCTTATGAATGTTCTTCAGTAAGGTCAAAGGAACTATGGAAAAGCTTCAAAACAGAATGTGATAAAAAAGGAATATTATATAAAATGTCAGATATTATTAAGGCATACCAAAGTCCCTATGAAAAAGAGCAATTAAGTCTCTTTTAAAGAGGTACATAAAATATTTCTTTACACTTTGCAACTAACTAAATATTTTTAAAAGTTAAGTTGAAGAGTGTAACTTTGATGAAACATACAGAAAATAATATTATAGCTAGGAGGATGAGTATGAGTAAGGTTTATGAATTTGAGGCAGAAATTAAAAAAGTACCAGATATTGACGGGGCATATATTGAAATTCCATTTGATGTTAAAGTAGAATTTGGAAAAGGAAGGGTACCTGTTACTGCAACCTTTGACGGGGAAGTCTACCAGGGAAGTTTAGTTAAGATGAAAACACCTTGTCACATTATAGGAATTAGAAAAGATATTAGAGAGAAAATTGGAAAACAGCCTGGAGATACAATAAAAGTTACTCTTGTAGAAAGAGTAGTAGAAAAAACTCCTAAGAAATAAGAAACATATAACAACATAAATAAAATAAATAAAATAAAAATGAAAATCTGCAGTTGGAGAAATCTAACTGCATTTTAATTTATATCATTAAGATCTTTATTTCTTTAAAAATATATTTTTCTCATATGAAACAAGGGTTAAGTATAGAAAATTTTCAACGTATATAGTAATATAATATGTAATAATTTATCACATAATGTCGAAACGATGAAAGATCCTTGTTTAATGGAGGGAAAAGTGAGGAAAAGAAAAAATTCAATAAGGTTTATAATAAGTGGTTCATTTATTGTACTCACCTTAATTACATTTAGCTTAATTGGTTACTTTGTGTTTTCTAATTGGAGAAATTCAACAAAGGATGTAATTAATCAGGCCAATAAGGTTACCAATAATGGAATATATAATAAAATTGACGAATTTATGAATTTACCCTTATATATCAATGAGGTTAACCATAATTTCTTAAAGAGTAAAATAATAAATTTAGAGGATAGTAGGCAACGACAAGTATTTTTTGCCACAGTAATAAAAGCCAATGAAGAACAAGTATATAGCTTTACTTATGGAGATGAAAAAGGCGAATACTATGGGGCAAGGAGAACTAAAGAGAAGAAAATAGAAAATGTAGAAAATAATGAAAAAACTGGTGGAAAATCCAAGTATTATTCTACTACGGATAAGTTGATTTCAGATAGACTAGTAGAGGAGACAGGGGAATTTGATCCCAGAACTAGGGATTGGTATATCAGCGCTAAAGAAAAAGGTGTACCTGTATTTTCCCCGGTTTATAAGCATTTTGTTATGAATGATTTGGCAATTTCAGCTGCTTATCCTATTTACGACGAAGATGGAGTCTTTCAGGGCGTTTTGGGTACACACCTTATACTTTCAAAGGTAAATGAGTGCTTAAGGGAAGTTACAGAAAGTAAAAATGCAAGGTCATATATTATTGAAAAAAACACTGGATTATTAATTGCAAACTCAATGGAACAATCTAATTTTCAAACAATAGAAAGTAATAGAACAAAAAGATTAAGTATTGAAGAAATTAGTAATGAAGGTATTGCTAAGTCTTACAAAGATTATAAAAAGGGTTTAGGAAATCAATATGCCATTGAGGAAGAAGGGGACAAGTTACATGTAACCTTTACAGACTATGAAAAACAGGGATTGCATTGGGTGATTATTACAGCTATTCCCGAAAAACAATTTACTGTTGGAATTACTAAGAGCATACAGCTTTCAGCTATTTTATCTTTTGTTGCTGTGTTAGTATCAATTTTAGTATATATAAAATCTACCAGAATACTATTACAACCAATCTACAACTTGATTAATACTACAGAGAAATTCTCCAAGGGGGATTTTTCACAGAGAGTAGAAATAGTCAGAAATGATGAAATTGGTAAGTTATCTGCTGAATTTAATTCTATGGCAGAACAATTAGATGTTCTTATTAATAATTTAGAAGACAAGGTGGAAGAAAGAACCCAAGAACTTGTTTATGTAAGTTATCATGACCAGTTAACTGGGGTTTTTAATAGAAGATACTTTGAAGATTCTATGGCTAAATTGGATGTGGAGGAGAATCTACCACTTACCATTATCATGGCAGATATGAATGGGTTAAAACTGGTTAATGATTCCTTAGGACATAGTCTAGGAGATGGACTTTTAAGGAAAACTGCAGAGGTAATAGTTAAAGGAGTTAATAGTGGAAATATTGTTGCTAGACTTGGTGGAGATGAGTTTGTAATTCTTATGCCAAGAACAGACTATCATGAAGCAGAAGAAGTCATTAGTCGTATACGGGCTTTAGCAAGTAGTGAGAGAGTAGGAACTGTAAGTATATCCATTTCTTTTGGATATGGAATTAAGAAAGACAAAGAAGAAAAGCTTGAAGATGCTTTTAAAAAAGCAGAAGATTATATGTACAAAAGAAAGCTTTTTGAAAGCCCAAGTATGAGAGGAAAAACTATTAATGCAATAATTAATACTCTCTATGAGAAGAATAAAAGAGAGGAAGCTCATTGTAGAAGAGTTTCTCACCTTTGTAAACTTATGGGGGAAGCGCTAAAACTAAGAAAAGATGAGGTTCAGGAGCTTACTACCCTTGGATTACTTCATGATATAGGAAAGATTGCAATTTCAGAAAGTATATTAAATAAAGAAGGAAAGCTAACAGAGGAAGAGTGGGAAGAATTAAAACGACATCCTGAAATAGGCTACAGAATACTTAGCACTGTTAATGATATGTCTGAAATGGCAGAATACACTTTGACTCATCATGAGAGATGGGATGGAAAAGGTTACCCTAAAAAGTTAAAAGAAAAGGAAATTCCATTACAAGCTAGAATTGTAGCTATTGCAGATGCTTTTGATGCCATCACTAGCGAGAGAAGCTATAGAAGAGCCTTGTCTCAAAAATATGCCCTTGAAGAATTAAAAAAAGGTGCAGGTATTCAGTTTGATCCAGAGTTGGTACAAGTATTTGTGGATATGGTAATAAATGAGTTACCACATATAGAAAAATACCATGGAGGTATTGTATAAAAGTAAAGTAATACGACTATGTAAGGGTTATAGCATAACAATTTTCAGATGTAGCTTCTAACTAAAAAACAAAAAAATATTGTGTTTTTTACTAATTATGGGATTGTAACAAAAGGATATTTTGTGAACTTATGTAATGAAGCCATGGATAATAGAAGAAGGTTTTCTCTATTGGCCATGGCTTTCAAGTTGTTTAGAAACTTTATTTAGTATTTAATAACCCACTTTATCTTTTAACAATTATAAAGATGGTAATTCTACAGTAAAGGTTGTGCTCTGATTCATGACACTTTTAGCATAAATTTTTCCATCATGCTGCTCTAGAATTGCTTTTGCAATTGAGAGCCCAAGGCCATAACCGCCACTTTTTCTTTCACGAGATTTATCAATCCTATAAAATCTATCAAAAATTCTAGTTAAATGTACTTCACTGATACCCTGTCCCGTGTTGGTAATTGAAAGAACTGAATTGCCATTTATCCTTTTTAAGGAAAGGTCAATGTTACCATTTAATTCTGTATATTTTAGTGCATTATCTAAAAGTATGATAATAACTTGTTTTATTTGCTCATTATTTCCATATACTATTAGATTTTCATCAATAGTATAGTTAAAGACGATGTTATTTTCGAAAATTACAGCTTCCATAGTTAAAATTACATTTTCAACAGTTTCACTGAGGTTAAAGTTAGAAAAAATCATTTTAATATCTGAATAATCCATTTGGGTTAAGTAAAGCAAATCATTTGTAAGCTTAGACATTCTTTCAACCTCAGATTTAATATAGTTTAACCATTTCTTTTGACTATTTATTGAATCTTCACCATTTGAAAAAAGTACATCCACATTAGTATTAATAACAGCTAGAGGGGTTTTTAACTCGTGAGAAGCATCTCCAATAAATTGTTTTTGCTTTTCAAAGGCTTCTCTAATAGGAGCAATAGCTTTATTAGCGAAAAACCTACTAATAAAGAAAATAACAACTAACATCAACAAGGCAACAGCTAAAAAAGTTAAAATAAGATTTGTAAGTATTGCCTGTTGTCTAGTTATATCTAAGAACACAAGTCTGTACCCATCCATATAAGAAATTTTTAAAAAAGCCCAGTGATTATCCTCTAGTTTGAATTTTCCTTTATCAATATTAGAGGATAAAGCTTTTTCTTTAGCTTTTTCGTAAAATTCTTCTTCCATGTCGAAAATAGATAAGGTTGACAGAGTTTTTCCTTCATTATCTAGGATTAGAGTGAAGGAGAGAGAACGGTCTTTTGGGGGTTCCATACTATTAAAGTTAGGTATTGGTTCCTTCATATTGTCCTTTTGTTTTTTATTCATATCTGATATTTTATGGAGTTCTAAATCTATATCTCTCTTAACATCATTATAAGTAATAAGGTAAATTGTTGAAAAAGCAATTATCATGGTTACAGTGATTATTATTAAGTTAAGCATTAAGAATTTATTTCTAAGTTCCTTAAACATTTAGCTTTCCTCCAGTATATAGCCAACCCCACGGACAGTTGTTATTTTTACAGTTGAGCACAAGTGGGTTAACTTCTTTCTTAAAAAGGAAATATAAACCTCCACATGATTATGTTCTACTTCAGCATCAAAGCCCCAAAGTTTTTCAATAATAAGCTCTTTAGAACTAGCTGACTTTTTTCTGTTTATTAAAAGTTCTAAAAGCTCACTTTCCTTTAATATAAGTTTAACTTCTTTGTCTTTACAAGTAAGTTTCAAAGTATCAGGACTAAGCCTAATATCCCCAAATACCAAGGTATTATCTTGAGCTACCTCACCCTTACGTCTAGCCATAGCTCTTATTCTAGCTAAAAGTTCTTCTGTGGCAAAAGGCTTAGAAAGATAATCATCAGCACCGCTATCAAGACCATTAACTTTATCGGTAACTTCACCTTTAGCAGTAAGAAGTATCACAGGGGTAGAAAGTCCTTCCTTGCGAATCTCTTTTAAAACGCTTATACCATCAAGTTTCGGAAGCATTATATCTAGTATTATTAAATCATAAATATCACTTAAAGCATTATCAAGACCAGCTTCACCATCATATACTGCATCTACAGTGTAGTTGTTTTTTTTTAGTATTTGAGTTAAAGCTTCTGCTAAATGGACTTCATCTTCTACAATTAATATTCTCATGTATTTCCTCCAAATTTATAATTGTTTTAATTTATAATCATTTTAATGTGACTAATCTAGTATTAAATAATTCTATTGAGTATTAATGTGTTTTTCTTTAATTAATTATAACATGATAAACCTTAAATTAACCTTAACCCATAAGTATATATCGGCCTCCTTAGTAAAAAATTAATGTGCTCATTTTCAAAAACATTAAGACATCCAAGCTAAGTTTCAATTCAATAGTCAAGCCTTAGCCTTAATTTCATATAAAAGAGAAATCAATATTTTATTAATATTAAATCATTTAAGGTTTCTTTAAGGTTACCTCTATAAAATAATAGACATAAGAACAAAACAAATATGTTAAGGAAAGGAGCAAAAGCATGACTATTGAAGTTTTTAACAGACATGAATGTAAGTACCTAATAGACGAAGCTGTGTTTGAAGAAATTCAAGAGAAGCTTATAAAATACATGGAATTAGATAATTACAATAAAAGCCATGAATTGTACACCATAAGCAATATTTATTACGATACAAAGGATAACCATTTAATAAGAGCATCTCTATCTAAACCTAAATACAAAGAAAAGCTTCGTTTAAGAGCATATGGTATTCCCAAAATGGATGAAAAGGTTTATTTAGAAATCAAGAAAAAGGTGTGTGGAGTGGTAAACAAGAGAAGAACAAAATTAAGCTTAGAAGAAGCTTATAATTTTGTAGCCACAGGTGAAAAACCAGAAGTAAAAGCTCATATGAATAAACAGGTTATAAATGAAATCCAATATATATTAAGTATTTATGATTTAGAGCCTAAGCTTTATTTAGCATATGATAGAAAGGCTTTTTTCAGTAAGGAAAGTAGGGACTTAAGAATAACTTTTGATACTAATATAAGAACAAGAAGATATGATTTATTTCTTGAAAGAGGAGATTATGGAGAAAGCTTGTTAGAAAAAGGAAAATGGCTTATGGAAGTAAAGGCTGAGAAAAATATTCCATTATGGCTATCTACAATGCTTTCAGAATATAAAATATTCAAAACTAGTTTTTCAAAGTATGGAAGGGAATATGAGAAGTTTTTAATAAAAGAAAGAAGTTTGAAAGGGGAATTTGAACCATGTTTGAAGCAATATACAGCAGCTTATTCGGCTCAACCACAGTTAATACAACAATATCTTTAACTAATTCAATATTAACCATAGTAGTATCTTTTATCTTAGGTTCAATAATTAGTTTTACTTATATGAAGACCTCAAATAAGAGTAGGGGTTACTCTCAAAACTTTTCTCTCACCCTAGTAATAGTACCAACTGTTATTGCAATTATTGTGCTTTTAATAGGAAGTAATGTAGCTAGGGCCTTTAGTTTAGCAGGTGCCTTTTCAATGATTAAATTTAGGAGTGCCCCAGGAGATCCAAAGGATATTTCTTATATATTATTCACAATGGCAGCAGGACTAGCCTGCGGTGTTGGAGCCTTTGGTTTCGCGGCCTTGTTTACAATATTTCTTTGTGCTCTTATGTTTGTGTTGAATATTGTAAATTTCGGTGCAGAAAAAGGAGCACAGAACTTACTTAAAATAACCATTCCAGAAGACTTGGATTATGAAGGAGTTTTCGATAGTGTTTTTAGTGACTATGCTACAGATTACCAGCTTATAAAAGTGAAAACTACTGATCTTGGAAGCTTATTTCAGCTTTCTTACATGGTAACAATAAAAAATAAAATAAGTGAAAAAGAATTTTTAGATGCTTTAAGATGTAGAAATGGAAACTTGAACATAATCTTATCAAGGTATGTTGATAAGGAAGAGTATTAGGAGGGATAAAGTGAACAGGAACTCAAAACTAAGAAAACTTATAGCAATAGCATTAATATTGACACAAACTATAACCTTAGCAGCTTGCGGTGGAAACAACAAAAACTCTAAAGATAAAAATACTAACGACTCAGCAATGGCATCAAACAATACAAAGGCAGCGTATAGTTTGATTTTTGAAAAGGACAAGGTTATAGATGTTAAAATTCAAGTTGGAGAAGAGGATTTGAAAGCTATGTTAGATAATCTTCTAGCTGAAGAATATAAAACTGCTCAGGTTACTGTAAATGGAACTACAGTAGAAAACGTAGGAATAAGAACAAAGGGTAATTTAACTCTAAGGTCTGTAGCTAGTTCTGATTCGGATAGATATAGCTTTAGGATTAAATTAGACGAATATGTAAAAGGTCAGAATCTTTTAGGACTTGATGAATTTGTAGTTAATAATATGTACTCTGATCCGTCCTATATGAGAGAATATTTAAGCTATGAAGCTTTAAGAGAAATTGGTGCTAACGTGCCAGAAACTACCTTTGCAAATATTTACATTAATGACAAGCTATATGGTTTTTATCTTTGCGTAGAGGCTATTGATGATAGCTATTTAAAAAGAAATTTCGGAGATAACGATGGGAGCTTATACAAACAAGAAAAAGGAAGTACCCTACAGTATGTAGAAGGAAGTAATTATGATAGTTATGAACTAAAAGAAGGTGAAGATGAGAGTAAAACAGACTTGAAAAAATTTATAAAAACCTTAAATGAAATGCCTACAGGTGAAAAGGGAAATATAGAAAGTGTTTTGGAGGTGGATAGTGCACTAAAATACATTGCTGCTAATACTGTTCTTGGAAACTATGACAGCTACAATGGCAATATGTCACAGAATTATTACTTATATGGTGAGAATGGAAAATTTACAGTACTTCCTTGGGATTATAATATGTCCATTGGGGGCTTTGGTGGAGGCGGTGGTGGAACAAGTGCCACAGCTATACCAATAGATGAGCCAGTGACTGGAGTAAATATGAAAAACTTACCACTTATAAACAACTTACTTACAGTACCAGAGTATAAGGACAAATATCATGAATATATAAAGGAACTTGTTAGCTATTTGGAGAACTTTGAATCTAGAGTTCAAGAGGTAGCAAAGATAATTAGACCTTATGTAGATGCAGATCCAAGTAAGTTTTATACAATGGACCAATTTGAAGCCAATATTAAGTACGTAGAAGGAAGCACACAGAGTGCAACAATGCCTAATGAAGCGGCAGGTAATAAATTAGCCCCAACAGAAATAAAACCAAATGAAAATAATTCAGATAAAGGAAAAGTTAATGGTAACACTTCACCAGATCAGAACCTTAATCAAAGCAAGAATTCTACATTAAGACCAGAGGCTAATACTGGGGCCACAAAGCAAGCTAACCAAAATGAAGGACAGATGGAATTTAAACCAGGGGACTTTGAAAGAGGACAAAAGGGAAACAGGCAAGGTTCTCCAGAGGGTTTTAAACAAGGTGAAAAAGCTATGGCACCACAAGAATTTAATGGAGAAAATATGCCAATACCACCTGATGATTTTAAAAACGACAATATTCAGCCACCAGTAGGGAGAGAAAATATGAAAGGAATGCCTAATGGAGGTGGTAAAAATATAGTAGGTGGATCTATCATTAATTATGTGAGAGCGAGAATTGAAAATATTAAAAAACAGCTTTCAGGAGAACTTTCCACTACAAGCAATAGTACAACTAAGTGATGAAGGTAATATAAGTGTTTATTTCTAATTGCATAAATAACTTTCCTTTGAATAAAAATATCTAAGTAAAGTCGAAAATATGAGGTGAAATGCAATGAGTAAAGTGTTATACATTAAAGCTAATCCAAAGCCAGATTCTGAGTCTAATACCTTTAAGCTATCCAATGAGTTTATAGAGGAGTATAAGAAGCAAAATCCCAATGATGAAATTATTATTTTAGATTTGTACAAGGAGAATATCCGTCCTCTAGATAATGAAATGGTTACTAATATGTTTTCAGGGGTAAAAGATGAAGTTTATCACCAGGCTGAATTATTTGCATCAGTAGATAAGTATGTATTTGCAGCTCCAATGTGGAACCTAAGCATACCAGCAATTTTAAAAGCTTATTTTGATTATGTAAGTTATGTAGGAATAGCTTTTAAGTACACAGAGCAAGGTGCAGTTGGATTACTTGCAGATAAAGGAAAAAAAGCCGTTCATATTGTTTCAAGAGGAGGAGCTTACTCAGAAGGACCTAGTGCAAGCTATGAAATGGGAGACAGGTATGTAAAAACCATTTTAGGCTTCTTTGGGATTTATGATGTAAAAACTTTAGCTCTTGAACTTACTAATGTACTTCAAGATGAAGAGTTTGAAAAAGCAGCAAATAGAAGCTATGAAGAAGCACGAAGGATGGCAAGGGAATTTTAAGTTTAAAAGTAAAAGTTTCTGTAACTTTAGGATTGCAGGAACTTTTTTTATGTACAATTAATTATATTTAAAAACACTATAAATCTTAATACAATAATAGAGAAGCGTGTAGTATTCAGTAGAATTTTACAAAATACAAGTTATCTGATATAATTATAGGTGCGTATTTTCACCTATAGATTATCAGCTTTTCATTGATATAGTCTACTATGGGTAAGAGTTACTTTATCATCTTAATAAGACCTTAAAGGAAAAAGTTAGGGTCCATATATCTTAAGTGTTAACTTTGTTTTCCTACAGTAGTACTTCTTAAAGCATAATTTCTAAAGGCTTACTGGATAATAATTTAATAATTATATTGAGTTTTTAATGAATGAAATAGTTTCATTTACGATTTTAATTTTAAATTTCATTTCATATATAATAATCAAGTCTGCACACTAAGGCTTTTTGTTGATAAATTATTCTGTTCAGCATTAAGAAGCCATAAGGAAACCAAGGTACAAGCAATGTACAAATTAAGGCTTAACTTTGGTTATTACTAAGAAATAAGGCTTGAAATCACATATAAAGGGGAGGGCATATTTGTCTTTAAACAGGGTTTTAAAGACAAAGTAATATGATGAAAACCTATAAGTTTACTGCATATGATGTTTGTGATGAAATTGCACTAAATATTATTGCACAGCATTTTAATCTTAACAAAAAATTAAAGTGGGAAGATACTGTACTTTTAAAAGAAAATAATTTAAATGGAATAGTATCAGATACTGAAAGTAAGTATATATTCCTGTATCACTTTGGAAGTATAGTATTTGTTAACTTTGAATATCATGAAGTTATGGATGCTATCAAGTACTTTAAAAACATTAGTAGTAAATGTTTCAAGGACATGAATAAAAACTACTACACTGAGGAGTTTACTCTTTATGTTGATGAAAACAAGGAGCTTGAAATAAGCTTTGATTCCATGACTATAGGAACACTAAATGAAACCTACATGGCTACTTTATCCCTGGTTTTATCTAAATCTGTTTCTTTAGATAAAATCGAGCAAGATATAGAAATTCTTACTGATGAAGTTGAAAGTGTCATGGATTATCTAGATAGAGGAGCTTTTACTTTGAAGGATAAGGATCTTGCAAAATTATCTTCAAAGATACTCCGTGGCAAATTTGATATAGTATCTTACTTAAGACTGTTAGATAAACCAGATATTGCATGGAGAAATGAATTTGCAGAAGAGCTTTATCTAGAATTAATTGATTTATTTGACATCGCAGAAAGATTTGAAAAGATAAAAAATAAGACAGAAGTTTTATTAAACGTTATAGAAGTGTTCTCTACAATTATGCATTCAAAAAAAGGAAATACTTTAGAGTGGATAGTTATAATACTAATTGCCTTTGAACTTATACTTCCTGTGTTTGAAATGTTTTTCAAATAGGCATCTATAATAATTTATAAAAAGTTTATAAAGTAAGTTTACTTTTTATTATTGCATAAAAATCCTGTGATATTTGAAATATTGCAGGTTTTTTTCATTTAAGAAAATTCTTATGAAAGATGTTTAATATACATACACAAATATGATTAATTAAACAAGTTGACTAAAGAAAATCCTAGGAGTATGCTTTTAAAGGGATAAAATTAAACTTGGGAGTGATGGTTAAATGAAACCAAAATTATTAAGGATGATTGATAGAAAGGAGATTAACAAGGAAAGAATTTTAAAAGACATAATTGCAGGAATAATAGTTGCAATTATTGCACTACCACTTTCTGTAGCACTAGGGATTTCTTCAGGAGTATCACCAGAAAAAGGACTAATTACCGCTATTATAGCAGGTTTTCTTATTTCCTTTTTAGGAGGAAGCAGAGTACAGATAGGAGGACCAACAGGAGCCTTTGTAGTAATAGTTTATGGTATTATCCAAAGTTATGGCATTGAAGGTCTTATAATATCAACAATTATGGCAGGAATTATTTTAATAGTTTTAGGGTTGCTTAAGTTTGGGAGTGTCATTAAGTTTGTACCTCACCCAATAACTGTGGGCTTTACTTCAGGAATAGCTATAACCTTGCTTTCAACACAGGTTAAGGATTTTCTTGGACTAACTATAGATAAGGTACCAGCAGAATTTATCGGAAAATGGGAAGCTTATTTTGCTCACATGAATACCTTTAATTTAACAGCCTTTTTAGTGGGACTTGGATCCTTACTTATAATGATTTATTGGCCTAAGGTTAATAAAACTATACCAGGTTCATTGGTAGCATTAATTGTAGCTACTTTGGTGGTTAATATATTTAACTTACCAGTAGAAACTATAGGAAGTAGATTTAGTGATATTTCGTCTGCTATTCCAGCTCCAATGTTACCAAAGGTGGGCTTTCAAACTATAAAGAGCCTTATAAATCCAGCATTAACTATTGCAATACTTGCTGCCATAGAATCACTGCTTTCTGCAGTAGTAGCTGATGGAATGATAGGTGGAAAACATGACTCAAACATGGAATTAATAGCTCAAGGAGTAGCAAATGTAGCTTCAGGTCTTTTCGGAGGAATTCCAGCAACAGGAGCTATTGCAAGAACTGCAGCTAACGTAAAAAACGGAGGCAGAAGCCCTATATCGGGAGTGGTTCATGCGATAACTTTACTTTTAATAATGATGGTATTTATGCCTCTTGCAAAGATGATTCCAATGACAACCTTAGGAACTATCCTAATATTAGTGTCCTATAATATGGGGGAATGGAAAACTTTTTATTCTCTTCTAAAAGCTCCTAAAAGTGATGTAGCTATACTGTTAATAACCTTTATATTAACAGTGGTATTTGATTTAGTTGTGGCAATTGAAATTGGAATGGTACTTGCTATGTTCCTATTTATGAAACGAATAGCAGACACAACAAAGATTGAAACCATGGTTTTATGCAGCCAAGGGGAAGATGAAGATATAAGAGATGAAAGCCATAAGGATAATATATTAGTCTATGAAATAAATGGTCCTTTCTTCTTTGGCATAGTTCATAATTTTATGGATGTAATGAAAGAAATTAATTCTTCTTATGAAGTGCTACTGCTAGATATGAAAAATGCCAATGCCATAGACTCTACAGCTATGGAAGCCCTTGAAACTCTTTATAGCAGATGTAAAAAGCATAATATTAAACTTCTTTTAGCCAACATACAAGAGCAGCCACATAAAGTTTTAAAAGGAATGGGATTCTTAGAACTGGTTGGAGAAGAAGCTATATTTAATGATAGAGAAGAAGCGCTAAAATCAGTTGCTTAAAAATATACCTCTATTAAATATTTATAACCTTAATAAAAGTATAAATTGCTGTGAATATAAGAACAGGACAAAAATGTCTTATTAAAGGAGATGTTTTTGTCCTGTTTTTATTTTATAATTGTTCTTCCTTGCAATATGAATGTTTTCAAAGATAAATTTTGCATCAGGCAAGGGCGTGGTTAAGGTTATCTAATAAAAACAATATTATTTTCATCGGACATAGTTTGGGAAAACTTGTACCCTTCTGTGGAGAAAGTTTTAATTTTATTAGCTTCACAAATCTCATTTCTCATAATATAACTTGTCATTAGTCCCCTTGCTTTTTTAGCGTATAATCCTATGATTTTATACTCATTATTTTTATTTTCTTTAAAAATCACATTAATTACTCTAATTTTCTTGGAAAGCTTTTTTAGTTTAAGAGCTTTAGAATATTCATCTGAAGCTAAATTGATTAGCACCTTGTCTCCTGTACTTTGCAAAACTAATTCTTCAATGTGGAGGCTTAGTTTATCCTCCCAATAGTCATATAGGTTATTTAAAGAATTAAACTTTAATTTTGTGCCCATTTCAAGTCTATGTTCTTTAATTATGTCCAAAGGTCTTAAAACTCCATAAAGTCCTGATAATATCCTTAGATTTTCCTGGGCAAAACTGATATGTTCAGGAGAAAATTCTTCAATGTTTAAGCCTTTGTACACATCACCTTTAAAAGCAAAAATTGCTTCCTTAACCCTTTCTTCATCATTATTTAGAACCTGAAATCTATCATAATTAAGCTTAGATAAAGCCTCACTTATATTCATTAACTTACTAATATCATCTGAACTTAGGCTTTTTAGCACTTGTCCTAATTCATTGGTCTCCTTAGAAAATAGAGGATGTGTATATTGTATATTTGGTCTTGGACTTTCAAAGTCTAAGGTTTTTGCTGGTGAAATAACTGTAATCATCTAAATTGCTCCTTTTGTTAACCATTCTAAATTAAATTGGTTAGGAATTTGTGACTTTTATGAGTATTATATCAAATATTTCTTAAAAGTTCAGCAACTCCTTCTAAAGTTGTCCAATGAAATGAACTTGCTCATTATTTAGAAGAACAAAGGAATTTCTAATTATACCCATTATTTTACAGAAAATAATAACATTTTTTATACAATTAAATATACTGACTATATATGACATTTTTAACTAGTTTTTATTAATTAGGGAAGTAAAGTTAATATTGAATTTCATGACACTGCTGAGAAATTTTAGAGAGTCTATTAATGGATAACCTCCAGTTCACCTAAGCTTTATGTAAACTTTTATAAAAAGTAAGGTGGCCCAAAGGCATTACTCTAAAGGAGTTTAATCCCTTTTATGAAAACTATTGTTAAAGTGTCAAGCAATAAAAATAAGGAGAAAATATGTTAGTTAGAGAGCAGCAACAACAAATACCAAGAAGAAGGTTTGTGAACCAGTCAATCCAATTAAACTTATTTTTCTTAAGAATTGTGAAAGAACATTTAATCTTTGTTAAAGCTTCCCTTACTCCAAAGGATATAAATTATGGAAGACAAGCGGATATGTTAAGAAGAGAAGTTGAAAGATTGCTTATGGAAACAGTAAGACTTTCCCAAGGAGTAATTAGACCTAACCAACTTAACTCAGGAGAGTTTGTGACTAAGTACACTTTAGATGCAGAAAAAGCTACTCAATTTTATACTGGAATTGAAATAGATACAAACATAACACAAATGGAATTAAACTTAGCTGGTAATGACCTTCCTATCACTGAGGACATTCCACCAGATAATATACCAGATGATGCACCATTTTTACAGAACTTTGATGAACAGGCTTCTGCGCAAAATATATTTACTCTAAATAGAAGAATTATACCAGTTATAAGAGAGGTTATTGCTTTTAAGCAAACCTTAATTAGGAGAGTTAATTCTTGTCAAATGTTCACTCTAGCATATCCTCATATGGTAGAACATCTTTTAGAAGAAACAGAATTTTATTTAACAATGCTAAGAAGACTTCAAAGAATGATGGACATAGATATTGATAGGGAAACTGTAGAGCAGGAGTCCTTCTGGAATGAGATTATGGGAGACCATGCAAAATTTATAAGAGGAATGCTAGACCCAACAGAGGAAGCATTAATTAATATGGCTAATGAATTTGCTGAAAGGTATGAACAGCTAACAGAAGAAGCAGAAAATTTTAAAAAGATAATGAATAACATGGATAATGTAACACAACAAAGCCTAAGAACTACTAGAGAGTTTAGAAACTTTAAAACTCAAGGTGTAGAGGGAATATTAGGTTGTAAAGTTAAGTCCATAATACTACCTCTTTTAGCAGACCATGTATTAAGAGAAGCAAATCACTATTTAAGGATATTAAGAAGATTAAATAGACCTAATAGATATTAATTATATTGGATATAAAGGTACTGTTCCATAATGCATAAGTTTGCAGAGGAAACAGTTCCTTTTATTTTTATATGAATAATGTAACTATAACTATAGCTTTCCTATGTTTATCGCAACTTGAATACAATAAAAGGTTTTTATGGTGAGTTATTTAATCGGGAGCCCCTTATTTATGATATAATTAAGTTTATGCTTACTAAATGGTTAGTAAGTTTTAAAAGGTCAAAGCATAGGATTCTTAGTAAAAAATTATTTTATCAAATTCTCTAAAGATTAGGGAATTAAGTTAATTTTTATGTTGGTTCTAAGTTCTTAATTTAATTCAACATATAGGTTTTAGTAACATGAAATTAACTTATTCAAAACCTTGTAAACTTCAGAATTACTGTAATTATAACTTTTCAAGCTAGAAGTTTATCAGAATATTTCTTGTAAACTTCTAATTAAAGATATTTTATATACTACTGCGGCTATAATTATAAAGATGAATGTATCAAATTGAGGTGTTTTATGAGTTTTAATATAAGTGAAGACAGTATTAAGTCATCATTAGGAGAGGTATTTTATCTTCGTGGACTTGATATGTATCTTAGAAATAAAATAAGAAAAATGGATATGTTAGAAAATAGTGAAAATCTATGCTCAGTGGCTGCTGTGGTGGAATCCGCAGACAGCCTAGAAAATTACAGGGTTAGGATAATGCTGAATAAAGCCAATAAACAACTGTATTGTTCCTGTAACTGTAAATCATTTTCTGGTTTTGAGAAATGCAAGCATATTTCAGCCGTGCTTATAAAGTTGAGCAGGGAAGGAATGGGCAAAGGGACAAACAAAAAAGTTTCTACAGACTACGGAAATCAATTATTAGATTATTTCAAAAGAGCGACTACAGAAAACTATAAGCCCAATGAAGTTATGAAGTTAGAGGTTATTCTTGAGTTTTCATCCTCAAATTACTGTAATCATCATTTTGAGATGAAAGTTGGTACAGATAGATTATATGTTGTTAAAAACGTTAAGGAATTCATACAAAATGGTTTTATCAAAAAAGAGTCCATTCAATTTGGAAAGGGCTTTACTTTCTATCCAGAAAATCATTATTTTTCAGAGGAAGACCAGAAAATAATTGATTTTAGTAAGGAAATATACGATTTAAATCAGGCAATTAGCAGAAATGTATACATAGACACCTCATCTGTGCTTATAAGTGGTAAAAAGGTTTATTTAACGAATTCTCAGCTTATTAAGTTTTTAAGTCTTTATGATAATAAAAAAATAAATGCAAGAATTGAAGGAATGGATTATAAAGATATTGAGGTTCTTTTTCAGGATATGCCTTTGGATTTTAATATTGCGCTTAAAAAGGATAAGGTTAAATTAACCCTTGATAGTGAGTTGCCAGAGTCTATAGATAAGACCAACAGAGTTTATTTATATAACAATAAAATATATGTGCCTTCTGAAAATCAGATACATGGATTTTTGCCTATGCTTGAAATCCTAAGCAAAAGAAATAATAATTTTATAGATTTTTCTAAAGAACAAATTCAAGAAGTAGCCACTTACGTACTCCCAAATTTAAAGACTATAAGCAAAAATATTACTCAAGATAAAAGTATTAGTAGTCTTGTAAGGGAAGAACCACTAAAAATTAAATACTACTTAGATAAAGAAACACGAGGAGTCAGCTGTGATGTAGTATTTAATTATGGAGATGTGGATTTTCATTTAGAAGAAAGCAAAGGAAGTAAAGAGGGCGTAGTAATAATTAGGAATCTAGAGGTGGAAAAGCAAGGACTTAAAGCTTTAGAGGACTTTGGGTTTTCTCAAGAAAAAGGAAGATTTTATCTAAAGGATGAAGAACAGGTCATGGATTTCATTACTATGGGTTTAGTCGGAATTAATGAATTAGGAGAAGTTTATTATTCTGATAGTTTCAAGGGTATAAAGGTTATTTCCTCAAAAAACTTTAAGTCCTCCATATCTTTAAATGAATCTAACTTATTAGAATTTGAGTTTAATATTGAAGGGGTGGATAAAGAGGAGCTAAAGGGTTTATTTACCTCCTTAAAGCAAAAGAAAAAATACCATAAGCTAAAAAATGGTTCTATTATGCCTCTTCAAAGTTCTGAAATTGAAAACTTTCAAGCTCTCGTGGACAGTTTAGATATTGATGCAGCTAAATTTGCTAAGGGAAATATAACCTTATCCAAATATGCATCTTTATACATTGATGATAAGATAAAAAATAGCAATCTAGGTTTTATTGGAAGAAATAAGGCTTTTAGAGAGCTAGTTAACACCATAAAAGACATCAAGGATGCAGATTATGAACTTCCACAAGGTATTACTGGAACCTTAAGAGATTATCAAAAAATAGGCTTTAAGTGGTTCAAAACCTTGGATCAATGCGGCTTTGGAGGGGTGCTCGGGGATGAAATGGGACTCGGTAAAACCTTTCAAGCTATTACTTATATTGTTTCTGAACAAGAAGAAGGAAATCTAGAAGAGCCTGCGCTTATAGTTTGTCCAACCTCTTTGGTTTATAACTGGTTGAGTGAGTTTGAAAAGTTCGCGCCTACTTTAAAGGTACTAGTGGTGTCAGGAAGTAAAAGTGAGAGAGAAGCTCAAAGAGAAGAGATGTTAAATCATCACGTAGTCATAACTTCTTATCCCTTAATAAGACGAGACATAGATGATTATCGAGAAATGAAGTTTTCAGTGTGCATTTTAGATGAAGCACAGCATATTAAAAACCCAGCTTCTTTAAATGCACAGTCAGTGAAGGAAATAAATGCATCAAAAAGATTTACTTTAACAGGAACTCCAA
This sequence comes from Clostridium punense, assembly GCF_017874425.1. Classification (GTDB taxonomy): domain Bacteria; phylum Bacillota; class Clostridia; order Clostridiales; family Clostridiaceae; genus Clostridium_J; species Clostridium_J punense. Next base: position 80,419 of record NZ_JAGGLL010000002.1, on the reverse strand, counting down.
TGGAAAATTCCTTAACAGAGCTTTGGTCTATTTTTGATTTTATTATGCCAGGATACTTAAAAACCCATGGCAGATTTACAAAGACTTTTGAAACTCCAATAGTTAAGGATAAAAATGAAAAGGCATTAAATGAACTATTAAAGCTAATAAGACCTTTTATTTTAAGAAGATTTAAAAGGGATGTAGCTCTAGAGCTTCCACCTAAAATTGAGCATAAGGTTGTAGTAGAAATGACTGAGGAGCAGAAAAAACTTTATGCTTCCTATGTGGAATCCTTTAAAGCAGAAATTAGAGAAGAAATTAAGGAAAAAGGCTTTAATAAGAGTAAGTTAAAAATCCTTTCTCTATTAACTAGATTAAGACAAATTTGTTGTGACCCAGGTAGTTTTTTAGAGGACTACAAAGGAGATAGTGGTAAGTATACAGCTCTTGATGATATTATAGAGGAAAGTATTGCAAATGGTCATAGAATACTTTTATTCTCTCAATTTACTTCCATTTTACATAATATTAAGGAGAGGCTTAATAAGGCTGGAATTGGTTCTATGTACTTAGATGGGTCTACACCTTCACAAGATAGAATGGCTATGGTAAAAGAGTTTAATGAAGGTAATGCAGAAGTGTTTTTAATTTCTTTAAAGGCAGGGGGAACTGGACTAAATCTTACAGGAGCAGATTTAGTAATTCATTTTGACCCATGGTGGAATCCAGCGGTTGAAGATCAAGCTGTAGATAGAGCACACAGAATTGGTCAAACTAAAACAGTAGAGGTAATTAAGCTTATAACTAAGGGTACCATAGAGGAAAAGATTTATGCTCTTCAAGAAAAGAAAAAAGAAATCATTGAGAGCGTTTTAGATGGTGAAAATCACAGTGATGTAGTCATAAGTAATATGACTGAAGAAGAAGTTGAAGATTTGTTTAAGATATAGGTAGTTAATCATATTAATAAGGCATCTTCAAAAAATAAACAAGTCAATCTGCTCGTCTATTTTGTGATATACTGCGTCAACAGAACCCTTAGATAGCCCCACTATCTGCGGAACCTGTTTTCTTGTCTATCACAAAATATACTTTACATCTTGGACTTGTTATTTATTTTCAGATGCCTAAAGCCTTGAATACTAGAGAAATTCTTCCACTAGTATTCAAGGCTTTATTTTCTCAAAGAGCTTTAAGTATCCTTAAAAAGGTTTAAGCTTTTATTAGATTGATTTCAGTTTTATTTGTACTTTTCTATGCAATCTCTACATATACAAGCTTTTCCTTTTTTATCTTCAGGGACCATATCAATGACATGCTTAGGCACTACAATTGTATTACACCAACAGTCCTTATTTCCATGTTGGCAATTATTATCTTTTCCGCAAATTGGACAAATTCTTTCTTCACCTGTTAGGCTCATTATTATCACTCCTTTAATTTAATAAATATATTTTCAATTATGAAATATTTCATATATCCTATAACTTAAGTGATTAAGTATTTGGCTAACTATTTCATTATTTTTCTAACTAGATTTACCTTGTCACCATAGGGAGGAAATACTAGCTTTATACTAAATTTAGTGCTTTTCTTAAGAATGCTTTTTCTGTGTGAAAAGGTTTTAAAGCTTTCCTCTCCATGATAACCCCCAATTCCAGAATTACCTACACCACCGAAGGGCATAAAAGGTGTGGCAACATGAGAAATTGTATCATTAATGCAGCCACCGCCAAAGGAAACTGAGTTTAAAACCTTATGCTCAATAGCTTTGTCTTCAGTAAATAGATATAAAGCTAAAGGCTTAGGTCTATCATTAATAATTTTGATTGCTTCCTCAATTTTATCAAATTCAAGGATTGGTAAAATTGGACCAAAGATTTCATCCTCCATGGAGGCATCATGAAGGTTTACATTATTAATTAAGGTTGGTTCAATATATAATTCTTCTTCCTTAATTTTACCACCATGTATTATTTTATTCCTGTCTTTGTCTATTATTGTAGAGAGTCTATTTAATTGTCTTATACTTACTATTCTTCCGTAGTCCTTACTTTTTGAAGCATCTTCCCCATAAAATTCTACAATGGTAGACTGTAACTTAGCAATTAAATTGTCCTTTACTCCCTTTTGAACCAATAAATAGTCAGGAGCTATACAAGTTTGCCCTACATTAATAAGCTTACCCCATACAATTCTTTTAGCAGCTATTTCTAAGTTTGCACTATCATCTACAATTACAGGACTTTTGCCTCCGAGCTCCAGAGTTACAGGCACTAAGTTTTTAGCCGCAGCTTCCATAACAATTCTACCTACAGGTACACTTCCAGTAAAGAAAATATAGTCAAAGGGAGAATTAATTAAAGCTGAAGTAGTTTCTTTTTCTCCCTCTATGACTCTTACATATTTTTTCTCGAAGGTTTCTTCAATAAGTCTTTTTATTAAAGCAGAAATATTAGGAGTACTTTCAGAAGGCTTAATAACTGCACAATTTCCAGCAGCAAGAGCACCAACTAAAGGCTCAATTAAAAGCTGAAAGGGATAATTAAATGGCCCGATAATAAGTACTGTACCATAGGGTTCGTACATTACATAGCTTTTAGAAGGAAGTTGGTGAATTGGGGTTTTAACCTTTTTAGCTTTTGACCATTTCTTAAGATTTTTAGTGATATATCCAATGCTGTCTAGAACAAAGCCAACTTCTGTACTATAGGCTTCAAATTCACTCTTTTTTAAATCTTTATATAGAGCCTCAAGTATTTCTTTTTCATATTTTTTTATTGTGTACTTTAGTTTATTTAATTGATTTATTCTAAAGGAAATGTCTGTTGTTTTACCACTGTGGAAAAACTCCTTATGCTCCTGTAAAAACATAGAAACTTCCTGTTTGCTTAACACTTCCATTTTACCTCTCCTTTCAAATTACACTAAAATAATTAAGTTTATAAGTGTATGTAAAAGCAAGTTAAAAAACTTATACCCCTTTAAGTTTTAATTTTGCTGATATTATGAATTGTTTTATTCGCTTCATATATAAATCATAGCATAGTAGTGGGCAAATATTAACAATAAGTATCAATAAAGTAAAAATAACGAGGAATATAGCTTTATGGACTTTAACAGAATTTTACTATATAATTAATATGTTTATAGGCATCATTTAGAGGGATTATTATATAGTTTTAGAATTTTTAAGTTTTAAAATACTACTTTGTTTTATATATTAACCTTATAAAATATAAATTGATATCTTGTTTTTATGATTTAGCCTTAAGTAAATTAGGAAATTTCATAGAGGGCAAGTTTTATCATTTATAGCTATCAAATAATTTATAATTAAACGGGGGAGGGGAACTGTTATGCATATGGCAGACGCATTGATTTCACCTATAGTTGGAGGAACTATGTGGGCGGCTACTGCGGGGGTAGCCACTTATTCAATTAAAAGGCTTCAAACAAACTTGGAGGAGGAAAAGATTCCACTAATGGGCGTTATGGGAGCCTTTGTATTCGCAGCTCAAATGATTAATTTTACTATACCAGGAACTGGTTCAAGTGGACATTTAGGAGGAGGAATGCTTCTAGCAGCTATTTTAGGACCCTATGCAGGGTTTATTGCTATGGCATCTATTCTAATAATTCAGGCCTTATTCTTTGCAGATGGAGGACTTATAGCGCTGGGGTGTAACATATTCAATCTAGGTTTTTACACCTGTTTTATTGCATATCCTTTAATTTATAAAAAGATTTTAGGTAAAGGATATTCTAAAAAAAGAATAACATGGGCTTCTATGGCATCAGCTATCATTGGTTTACAATTGGGAGCTTTTAGTGTGGTACTTCAGACCCTTTTATCAGGAAAGACAGAATTGCCTTTTCTTACCTTTCTAGGGTTAATGCAACCTATACATCTTGCTATCGGAATAGTTGAAGGGGTAGTTACAGCTGCAGTAGTTTCTTTCATTTGGAGTGCAAGACCTAATACAGTAGAGGGCTTTTCAAAAGAAGAAAGCAACCCTAAATCAACAAAGAGAATTCTCGTTCCATTAATCATAGCAGCTTTTCTTGTTGGAGGAGTACTATCTTTGTTTGCATCATCAAATCCTGATGGGTTAGAATGGGCAATCTTTAAAACTTCAGGGCAAGAGGAAATAGAATCTTCCTATAAGAGTCATGATAAAGCACAAAGTCTACAGGAAACCACAGCAATACTTCCAGATTATAGCTTTAAAGCTTCGGAGAATAGTGAAAAAGGGCCTTCTGCTTTGGCAGCAAATGCAGGAACCAGTATTTCAGGAATGGTTGGCGGAATTATGACTTTGGTATTTGCAGTTACTGTTGGTGCTATAATCAACTTCATTAAGAAAAGAAAAGCCTTAAAGGAAAACAAGAGGTTTAACTAATAAATATTCAATAGATTATTTAGAATATATAAAGAAAAGGATAAACTTATGGCAGAAAAGATAAACTACTTCTATAACCTAAGAACCCTTGAGGAACTTTCAGAAAAAAATACAATTATTCATAAAATAAATCCAGTGATAAAGCTGTTAACTACTATTCTATTTTTAATTGTCACTATTTCTTTCTCAAAGTATGAGATTAGTGGAATTTTGCCACTAATAGTTTATCCTATAATTATAATGTCTCTAGGTGAAGTGCCTTTTAGAAGATTATTAAAAACAACTTTGTTAGCAATGATATTCATAATAGGTATTGGTATATTTAATCCTTTATTTGATAGGAAAGCTATGATTAGTATCCAGGGAGTTACCATTACTGCAGGTTGGATTTCCTTTACTTCTATCCTAGTAAGAGGGTTTTTAACTATATGGGCTGCTCAACTGCTTATTGCAACCACAGGGATGGTTAGCATAGCAGTGGCATTAAAAAAGTTAAAGGTACCAAATATTTTTATAATGCAATTACTTTTTACTTATAGATATATTTCTCTTTTCATAGAAGAAGTAGGTCGAAGCACTAGAGCCTATTTCTTTAGATCCCATGAAGGGAAGGGTATAAGAATAGAGCATTGGGGTTCCTTTTTAGGAGGGATTTTGCTAAGAACCTTAGATAGGGCAGAAAGAGTCTATAGAGCTATGTCAGCTAGAGGTTTTACTGGACAGTATACTATAGGTAGAGAAGTAAAGGTATATAATAAAGATATAATTTATTTTTTATTATGGAGTGGATACTTTATTTTTGTAAGGTATTTTAATTTGGCAGAAATATTAGGTTCCTTTATATAGAGAACAAAAGTACTTAATATATACATAAGGCTATGTTAGATTCTATAAGACTTTTAAAGATGAATATATGGATAATGGATTAAAAAGACTATTAACTAGAAAAGAAAAAGCTTCGAGGCTGTTGGTGAGGTACTTATGGAAGAAATAATTCAGATTAACAATGTAAAATATAAATATAACGACGGCAGAGAGGCTTTAAAGGGTATTAATTTTTGTATAAGTGAAGGTGACGCTGTTGGTATAATAGGAGCCAATGGGGCAGGAAAATCTACTTTACTTTTAAATATTATGGGAGCCTTATTTCCAAGTGAAGGGGAAATTTTAGTTAAAGGAATGACTATAACTAAGAAGAATCTGCCTAAAATAAGAGAAGCAATTGGGATGGTATTCCAAAATTCCGATGACCAATTATTTATGAATACTGTATATGAGGATGTAGCTTTCGGACCAAGAAATTATAAGGTTCCAGAAGAAGAAATAAGTAAAAGAGTTAAGGAAGCCTTAGAAACTGTAGGGGCAGCTCATCTTATAGATAGACCACCATATAAACTTTCCGGAGGAGAAAAAGGAAGAGTTGCAATTGCTACAGTTCTTGCTATGAAACCTGAAATACTTATTATGGATGAGCCTACTTCTGCTTTAGATCCTAAATCTAGAAGGAAACTTATAAATCTTCTGAAAGAGTTAAATTACACTAAGATAATTACTACTCATGATTTAGATATGGTACTAGACCTTTGTAATAGAACTATAGTTTTAAAGGACGGGCAGGTAGTAGCGGATGGAGATACAAAGACTATTTTAAGTGACTCTAAGCTTATGGAAAGTTGTGAACTAGAGCTGCCTTTAAGTCTTCAAAGTTGTCCAATTTGTAGTGTAAAATAGAAAACTTCTTTAACAACATTTTGGAAGCTTCAAGTATGCCATCTTCTAAAGTGGCAGTTGCTCAACATAGATAAGTTGCTTTGATGGCAGTCTAAATCTGCTTCCAAAGTACTTCATTAAAATGAAGGTTAACAAAATCAATTTGTTCACTATTTAATATAAAATATAACAAATAGCCCTGGGAACATAAAAGTTCATAGGGCTATTTATGAATTTATACAGCTTTTAATAAAAAGCAAAAGAATTCCTGAAAAATTATTGTACAAACTTTTGTGTTAAACATATCAATTTAAAACAAAAGTTATATAGTTTTTTCTTTTTCAGATAAAACCTCATTCATACTACCAGTTCTGTATCCTATTATATCTAAGGTTACATATTTAAAGCCAATTGATTTAAACTCTTTTCCAACCTTATCCATAAGTTCTAAGTCAAAGAATTTTGATCTGTCCTCAGGGGCAACTTCTATTCTGGCAATCTCATCATGGTGTCTAACTCTTAGCTGTCTAAAGCCTAAATCCATTAAGAATTGTTCAGCCTTTTCAACCATGGATAGTTTTTCTACTGTAATTTCGTTACCATAAGGAAATCTAGAAGAAAGACAAGCAAAGGCAGGTTTATTCCAAGTTGGAATGTTAAGCATTTTTGAAAGCTCACGAATATCTGCTTTAGTAAGCTTAGCTTGCTTTAAAGGACTGATGACTCCTTGTTCTTTTGCAGCCTTCATTCCAGGCCTGAAGTCTCCAAGATCATCAAAATTTGAACCATCAAATACATTCTTCAAATTAAGTTTGTTTGCTTCTTCTCTAACCTTCGAGAAAAGCTCTGTCTTACAGAAATAGCAACGGTTTACAGGGTTTTTTGAAAACCCTTCTATTTCTAGTTCTTCAGAAATAATAGTTATATGTTTAACTCCGAATTGTTTTACATATTCTTTAGCTTCATTATACTCTCTTTCAGGGTATGTAGATGATCTAGCAGTAACTGCTACAATCTTATCACCAAGTACATCATGAGCAACTTTAAGTAGAAATGTGCTGTCAACACCACCAGAAAAAGCTACTGCACCACTTCCAGCTTCTATTAAGATTTCTTTTAATCTTTGAAATTTTTGTTGTAGTTCCATAGAATCCCCCTATTTCTTTAATATTCATAAATTAATATTAAACTTCATAAAAAGTAGACTTTCGTGAAATTTTAATCCTATATTTGTTCCTATAATTATACAAGAAGAATGTGAATAAAATATGAACATAGAAAAATAGGTAAACTATTTTTTAACAAAGTTGAAATTCTAATAGAGTCACTAAATTCTTTTATTATATTACTTTTAAAATGTACAAACATATATTCTCGATAAATAAGAGATAATTTATTCTATACAGTTTTTATTTCTCTAACATGAAAGCTAGAAGTTTTACTGGTTTTCAGTTAACTTAAGTATATTTATTAGGAATAAAAGTTAAAAGAATCATATTACAGATGGTTTATAAATAATTATAAAGAAATGGGATAAAAATAATCATGAAATATTTTCAAAAAATATAATGAAAATTAAGGAAGTATATGTTATAATAATAACAAAGAACAAATGTTAAGTAATAATTATTATTGAAAAGGAGATTGTTGTTATGAAGGTAGCTGTTATTGGTTGTACTCATGCTGGAACCGCAGCAATATTAAATACTGCTAAATTATATCCAGAGGCTGAAATTACTGTTTATGAGAGAAATGATAATATATCATTTTTATCCTGTGGTATTGCACTTTATGTAGGTGGAATAGTTAAAGACCCACAAGGGCTTTTCTATTCATCCCCAAACAAACTTGCTGAGTTAGGTGTTAAGACAAAGATGAGACACGATGTTATAAGTGTTGATACTGAAAATAAAAAAATTATAGCTAAAAACTTAGACACTAATGAGGAGTTTGAGGATACTTTTGACAAGCTTATTGTGACTACAGGTTCTTGGCCAATAATTCCTAAAATTGAAGGTATAGACCTTGAAAATATACTTCTTTCAAAGAATTTCTATCATTCAAACGCTATTATTGAAAAGGCAAAGGATGTTAAAAACATTGTGGTAGTAGGAGCAGGATATATTGGAGTTGAGCTAGTTGAGGCTTTCCAAATGAATGGGAAAAATGTAACTTTAATAGATAGCTTAGACAGAATTATGAGCAAATACCTAGATAAAGAATACACAGATATTGCAGAAAAGGCTTTTAAAGATCATGGAGTTAAACTTGCTCTAGGAGAAACAGTTGAAAAATTCGAAGGCAAGGATGGAAAGGTTTCAAAAGTTATTACTAACAAGGGTGAATATGAAGCAGAACTTGTTATTCTTTGCATAGGCTTTAGACCAAACACTGAACTATTAAAAGGGCAAGTGGATACCTTACCAAATGGAGCTATAATTGTAGATGAATATATGCGAACTAGTAAGGAAGATGTATTTGCAGCAGGGGATAGCTGTGCAATAAAATACAATCCTACTGGAAAAACAGAGTATATTCCTCTAGCAACAAACGCAGTTCGTATGGGAACTTTAGTTGCAAGAAACTTGGTTAAACCAACCACAAGACACTTAGGAACTCAGGGAACTTCAGGAATAAAAATATATGAATATAATATAGCTTCAACTGGACTTACAGAAAATGCTGCTAAGGCTAATGGATTAGAGGTAATGTCTGTAATGGTTCAAGACAACTATAGACCAGAGTTTATGCCAACTTATGAAATGGTTCAATTTAAAGTAGTATACGAAAAGGAAAGCAGAAAGGTATTAGGAGCACAAATCCTTTCAAAAGCTGACATGACTCAAATGGCTAATACCATGTCTGTAGTGATTCAAAATGGTATGACTATAGAGGAACTTGGCTTTGTAGATTTCTTCTTCCAACCACACTTTAATAAGCCATGGAGTATTTTAAATATGGCAGGGCTTCAAGCTGAATAAGAGAGGGCATTATAGAAATTTACTGTAGGTTATTAGAACTTTTGTTATTAAGGAAAACTTGTATGTTTTTAGATAGGCTTAAAAGTGAATTTCTTAACTTATAAATTATAGTTTTATTATATAGATTTAAAATATGATAAAATAATTAAAGGTATGCTAAGGTTAAATTCTTAGCATACCTTTAAAGCATTTAATATCAGTTATTGCATGCTGTTATTAGAGTTTTTCTTTTCTCCCATTCCAAACATGCTATACATTTCTTGATAAGTTGGGTCATTTTTGCGAGATTCAGCATTTTTTCTTCTAACTTCTTGTAAGTATGCTTCATCAGAAGCACTTGTGAAGCTGTTTGTTCCACTACTACTTGACATTGAGCCGCTTGAGTAGTTTGAGCTGCCATTAGTATAGTCTGTGCTTTTATTGTAGCTATTGTAAGAATTACTTAAAGAACTGCTATTTGATCTAGATTCTTCATTTTGTTTTCTTACTTCGTTAAGATAAGATTGATTACTTGAACTATTGAAGTTATTTAACTCTGTACTATTAGTCATAGAGCTATAAGAATAATTAGAACCACTTCCATTTTTTCTTGATTTTGCATTTTGACCTTTTACTTCATTTAAATAATTGTTGTCCATGTGAATCACTCCCTTCAATTTTCAATGTTCTATAGCAAAACTTATTACTAAACTTATTACTAAACTTAGTTTTAAAGACTCTCCTAGTCAATAGCCTTGCTACAATTATAGTGTATCCTATGAAGGGTTTAATATTAGAGAACATAATGTCAATGATGGCTCCTCATGGTTAATCATACTTCAATTACAATTACTATTTGTAAGAAGAGTTGCATATTATTTAAGGGTTGAAATTTATGTAAAAGCTAATTACAGATAGTGAGACTTTCTTCAATGATAAGATTTCAGTTTATTTGAAATTAAAGCAAATATTACACTTATATGTAACTGTTTAATTTAAGATTAGTTTATGGTAATTTTAAATTATTTTAAAATAAATAAGATGTTGTGGAAATTTTACAAACCTAAGAGTATGAATACACAAATCCCTTTTAAGGGATTATTTATTTCTTTTTATATGAATGTAAGCTAAAAACATCATGGTCTTGAGTTTTCACATATAATTTAAAACCTACTTATTATTTTAGTGCTATAATGGGAACTATTTTTATAACAGAGAGATAAAGTAGCAGTACAATAGGAAATCACTATGAATTTTAATAATTCATAGTGATTCAAAAGTTCTTAGCTGTAAAAGAAATAAAGTTTTATAAAAATCTTTATAATCGAAAAACTATCAGTTTAGCTTAAAATCTGTAAAATTTAAAATTCCTTAGAATAAATTTGAGAAGGGTTAGGAGTTAAAACAACAAAGCAGCTCATGTTTTCCTTTCCAGTGTTTGTAAGGCTGAACATTTCTATTCCATCACAATGGAATACATCCCCTTGAGTTACCATAGTTCTATTACCATCTGTAACTACTTCACCTTCATCTCCAGATACTACATGAATAATCATGTCACTGTTTTCATGGTTGTGAGGAGGAACTCCTTGGCCTGGTTTTAAATTTAGCATGAAGTTTAAAACCTTACCAGTATTAAAAAGCATTCTTTTTGAAATTGTATTCTCATTATAAACTATTTTATCAGATATTTTTTCTAATTTCATATGAATAATCACTCCTATTTTTATATATTTTCACTTTGGGTAGGTAAATAAGGTTGTAAATTGTATAGAATCTAAACTGTACATAAATTTGATTTATCTTTAATCTTATTATGGGCTTTTTTTGAAAAAAAATATGTGATTTAAATCAAAATTTTATAAATCTTTGCAAGAGTTGGTAATAAATCGAATTGATTAAAGATATAATGTTAATAATTTTAAAGAGTTGATATTAGTAATTAAAGCATATAAAAAAGGTAGAGTTTATTTTAAAAGATTAACAGTGTGAATTTCTAAAAGGATTTATTCGCTACTTATTTTTAAAAATAATAAATTTATATGTTTATAAAGGTTAGCCAAATTATAATTATTTATTTTAGAAATGGAGTTGACAATAATGTCACATATTGTAGGTAAATCAGCCTATAAAAGTTTAGAAGAAAGAATAAATCGATTTCCCCAAGGGGCTCCACCTTCAGAAACACTTTATAAGATATTAAGTTTATTATTTAGCGAGAAGGAAGCAGCTCTTGTTGCACAATTACCTATAAGACCATTTACGGTAAAAACTGCAAGTAAGATATGGAATATGGAGGAAGTAGCAACCTATAAAATACTGAATGAATTGGCTAGTAGAGCTATTTTGCTTGATATGGATCATGGAGGAATACAAAAATACATACTTCCTCCTCCAATGGCAGGTTTTTTTGAATTTTCTATGATGAGAACAAGAAATGATATAAATCAGAAGCTTCTTGGGGAACTTTATTATGAGTACCTTAATATTGAGGAAGATTTTATAAAACAACTGTTTTTTGGTGCAGAAACAAAATTAGGAAGGGTTTATGTACAAGAAGAGGTTCTTTCAAAGGATAATGAGGTTCAAATACTGGAGTTTGAAAGAGCCAGTTATATTATAAAAAGCTCTTCTCATATAGGAATTAGTACATGTTATTGTCGGCATAAAATGCATCATGTAGGAAAAGCTTGTGATGCACCAATGGACATTTGTATGACCTTTGGTAACACTGCAGCATCTTTAATAAAACATAACTATGCTAGAAAGGTAGATGTATCCGAAGGACTAGAACTCTTACACAAAGCGTACGAGAACAATTTAGTGCAATGTGGAGAGAATGTAAGGGAGGATGTAACCTTTATATGTAATTGTTGTGGATGTTGTTGTGAAGCAATGGTGGCTGCAAGAAAGTTTGGTAATCTTCATCCTGTACAAACTACAGCATTTATTCCAAAGATAAATGAGGATAATTGTATAAATTGTGGACGTTGCGAAAGAGCTTGCCCAATTGGAGCTATCGAATGTACTACTGTAGAAGACTCATGGGGAAATAAACAAAAGAAAATGAGAATAAATGAAGAGGTATGTCTTGGCTGTGGAGTCTGTGTGAGGTCTTGTCATAAACAGAGTATATTTTTAGAAAGACGTAAAGAAAAAATAATAACTCCAGCTAATTCTGTTCACAGGTTAGTGCTCATGGCCATAGAAAAAGGAACACTTCAGAATCTAATTTTTGATAATCAGGCATTTGGAAGTCATAGAGCTATGGCAGCAGTTTTATCTACAATACTAAAATTATCACCAATTAAACAAGCTATGGCCAGTAAACAGATGAAATCAGTTTATTTGGATAAGCTAATCACTAAGATAAAGATATAAGTTTTAAATATAATTTTAAAACTTATATACAATTCCACTAATGTTCTTTAACTAATATTCTTAAGAGCCTTAGCGTAAGTTAACAAGAAGAGTTTTAATGTATAAATATTCTTAAATCTAATTTGGAATAATTATGATATTTTAATTAAAACTAACAATTAAATAGGATATAGATTGTTATTATGTCTAAAATAATAGAATGGTGTAAAAATTACCTGTTGCATATTTAAAGTTATGTTGTTATAATAGCTTTAAATTAAATAACCATCCATATAGGTCTGACAATAGGGGTCAGGCGTTTCTACAAAGAGGCCGTAAACTTCTTAACTATGGGTGAATCCAGGTTCTATTCTTAAAGGCTTTTGTATTCTGGACTTTTTGAATTTGGAACTACCATTGGATTTACTCATAATCCGATGGTAGTTTTTTTTATTTTCAAAGGAGGAATAGACATGCAAATTACAAGCAAAATTCAAAGCACAAAAGAAAATAGTAAAAACGGACTATTAGAAAAAGTGTTTAAGTTAACTAAATATGGAACTAATGCAAAAACTGAAATATTAGCAGGATTAACTACTTTTATTACTTTAGGTTATGCACTTTTAGTTATACCTAATGTGTTAAAGGCTTCAGGAATGAACTCTCAAGGCGCTCTTGGAGATGCAGCTAATGCTTTAACTGTGCTAAATGATCCAGTAGTAGGTTCAATATTTACAGCTACTTGCGTATTGTTTTTACTTTCTACATTATTTATGGGGTTATATGCTAACCTACCTTATGCTTTAGGGCCAGGAATGGGACTAGTTGCTTTCTTTACCTATGGTGTTTGCTTAACCATGGGCTTTACATGGCAGGAAGCTTCAGCAGCAGTATTTATTTCAGGAATTGTGTTTATTATATGTACAGTAACCTCTCTTAGACAACTAATAGTGGATGCTCTTCCACAAAATATAAAAGTTGCAATAACTTCAGGAATTGGATTATTTATAGCTCTAATAGGTTTAAAAAGTGGTGGAATAGTAATAGCTAACCCAGGAACTTTAGTTTCTTTTGGAAGCTTTACAAGCCCAAGTGTACTTTTAACTATTATAGGTATTTTAATTACTGGTATTCTTATGGCTAGAAGAACAAAGGGAGCCATGCTTATAGGAATTGTAGCTACAACTATTATTGGAATTCCAATGAGAGTAACTAATATTCAAGGTGCACAATTATTTTCAATGCCGCCTTCAATGATGCCAACTTTTGGTAAAATGGACTTTGTAGGTCTTTTAACTCATAATGGTACAGGATTAATTGCAGCAATTACATCAGTAATAATGGTTATTTTAACTTTCTCATTAGTGGACATGTTTGATACAATAGGAACTCTAGTTGGAACTGCACAAAAGGGAAATTTATATGATGAAGAAGGAAAACCTAGAGGTATGAACAGAGCTCTTTTGGTAGATTCTATTTCAACTACCATTGGTGCATTATTTGGACTTCCAACGGTTTCAACTTACCTTGAATCTACATCAGGAATTGCAGAAGGTGGAAAGACAGGATTAACAGCAGTAGTAACCGCTGTACTTTGTGGATTAACACTATTCTTTGCAGGTTTCGTAGGAATGGTTCCAGCCCAAGCAACAGCGCCAGTACTTATAATTATTGGATGCCTAATGCTTGAAACTATAAAAGAAGTGGATTTTTCAAGTTTTGATGAAGCACTACCAGCCTTTTTCACTATAGCAATAATGCCATTCAGCTACTCTATAGCAAATGGAATAGCGTTTGGAATAATAACCTATCCTATATTAAAAATTGCAGTAGGAAAAGGTAAGAAAGTTCATCCATTAATGTATATCCTAGCAGCACTATTTATTTTAAGGTATATATTAATTCCTCAGTAAGGTAACTGAAAATAAATAATAAATTAAAGATTAATATAGAATTTAAAAGGACTATTTCATAATACATAATTATGTACTATGAGTAGTCCTTTTTATTTATATATGCAATTTAAATAATATTTTGAAAAACTTACAAAATATTATTATTAGTTATTCTAAGACCTCATGCAAAAACTCATATAGTTGCAGCTATTTTAAAGAAGGCAGTGAGTAAACCAATTTGCATTTGAAAGATATTATTTATAGTGGGAATTATAAAAAATCATTTAGTGTCTTTCAACTATGGAAAAATTAAATGAAAGTTTTATATTAATAGATAGAAACTATGAATAAAACTAATAAATCTATGGAAGAAATATAACTACATATTTATAAATTGTTTTTTATTTAACTATAGGGAACCAAAGTCAAGAATTTAACTCATATATGAGCCTACCGTAGTTCCCTCAAGGCGGTTTGCAAATGAATCAATTAAGCATTGACTAGGGAAGCTTGTGACATATTAAGGGAGTTTTGAGAGGAGAAAGAGATTTATGAGGAAAAAGCTACATGGAATAGTGATATCAATGTTAATTTTAGTTTTTATTATGGGATGTGCTTATAGGGTGGAGTTGACTAGTGAGCTAGGAAATGCAGCAAATATAGACCAAATAATCAGCAGGGATTTGGATGGAGATCATAAGGAGAAGAAAAATAATAAATATGAAGTAGCTGGAATTCATGATGGAGAAAAGTTTGAGAAGACCTTTTTTAGAATAAAGGATTTAGTGGAAAGAGATGCACAAGAGGAGTTAGCAGAATATATATATTATCCTCTTAGAGTTAATATAAAAGGGGAAAGAAAGACAATAAAAGACAAGGAAGATTTTATAGAGAATTATAGTCACATTATCACAGAAAAAGTTAAAGAATCATTATTAAAACAAAAGGTAGAAAATCTCTTTGTTAACTATCAAGGTGTAATGGTTGGTAATGGGGAAATTTGGTTTGGATATAGAGAGAAAGCTAAAGAAAAATATGTAATTATAGCAATCAATAATGAGAAAAGGTAAATCATTATAAGAAAAACTATATTTAAAGTTAGGGTTAGTTAATGTAAGAGTATTAAACTAAACAAAATATAAGTGCGTTTATATAGCATCAACAAAATAGACAATACTGATTTAAGGTGTCAGCAGATAATTATGTATGATTAAATTAAAGGAATACACTTAAAATATGATGTTGTCTTGAAGGTTACGATGAATTATTATATAGGACTTGCACAACACAACTATTTGGTAATTATGTAGAAATTACCTTTCTAATAAAATTTTAGAAGAACCTGCATAAATTACTTAGACTGTAAAGTGATTTATATAAAATAGAGCAGAGGGAAGCTAACACTAAAAAGTTATCCCTTTGCTCTATTTTAAACATGTTTATGTGTTTAAGGTTCTAGGCTATGTTTAATCTAAATCTTCATATATTGAATAATAATCTTCACCCCAGTATTTTTGGATAAACTCATCTCTACCTGAAATTGAGCGATCCTTTTTATATTCTACAGGACTTTTTTTGTGAAAGTCTTGATGATATTCTTCAGCAGGGTAAAAGGTAGCTACAGGTAGTATCCTAGTAATTACAGGTTCAGGGAATCTACCACTTTCATTTAATTCTCTTTTGGATTGTTCAGCTACTTCCTTTTGTTCTTCAGTAGTATAGAAAATTGCTGCTCTATAAGAAGAACCTCTATCTTGGAATTGGCCTTCATCATCCATTGGGTTAATTTGTCTCCAGAAAGCTTGTAGTAGCTTTTCATAAGTGATTAAAGCTGAATCATAAAGAATCTTAACAACTTCATAATGACCAGAAGTTTGAGATTTTACATCTTTATAGGTTGGGTTCTCAAGATGCCCACCCATATATCCAGATTTCACTTCAATGATTCCATCTAGTATATCAAAGGGGGAAACCATACACCAAAAGCAACCTCCAGCAAAAACAGCAGTGCTATAATCTGTATTTGTATTTTCTAGGTTCATGTTGAACACTCCTTTTGTAGTGAAAAGTATAGTATATAGTTAAATTTTATCTTATATTTTCATATAAAGAAAGAACTTTTTAATATATGCTATGATCATATTTTTAGTAAAAAATTATATTTTAAAAATCTTTATTATGGGAAACAAAGTCAAGAATTAAATGATATATTAAACCTACATTGGTTGTCTTAAGGTGAATTGGGGCCATATAAGCTAGGGTTTCCATAAGGGAGCCTATAGTGGGTAAACAAAAAAACTTAGCTAATCCATAGGATTTTAATCAACTACCTTAAGAGCTTTTGAATATGAGTAAAATAAATCCACAGCATAGAAGTTTATAGAAATTATAGAGTTTAATATTAATGATGATATCTTATAAAAATACGCACAAAAAACTAAAATTCACATTTAAATAATAAAAAACACTTGCATAATAAATTAAATCATGTTATATTAATATAGTCGAGTGGCGAAAAGCTACTTGTAAAGAGATTTAATTTGATAAACAACATTTCCATTTTTCGGAACATATGTGAATCAGTTTTTAAATCTTAATACGAAGAAAAGGGGAAATGTTTAAATGGCAGATAAAACTTTAACATGCAAAGATTGCGGAAAAGAATTCATATTCACTGAGGGAGAGCAAGCTTTCTACAAAGAAAAAGGATTCGAAAACGAGCCACAAAGATGTGCTGATTGCAGAAGAGCAAAGAAGCAACAAAACAACGGATTCAGAAGATAATATCATTTGAATTAACAACTCTGTAAGAAGAAATTCTTATAGAGTTTTTTTATTATATAGGAAATTTAACTTTAATTATTGAAGAGAATATGGGACGGTTCTTCTAATATAAAAGCTAAAGTTATTGCAAAAGATTCCTTTATGCAATAATTTATTTCTTGTTTAAAAAAATTATAAAGGTGATATAATTTAAGGGAAAAGTTTGAGATAAAAACAAAATACGCTTCAGTTCATTGTTTTTTACTGAAGCTTTTTATAGATAATAGTTCGAGGTGTAATAAATGATAAATAAGGCTTTAGAAGTTTTAAATAAATATTATGGCTATAGCTCCTTTAGAAAAGGGCAAGAAAAAATAATTGAGGAAATTTTAAATGGAAGAGATACTGTGGCAATCATGCCTACAGGGGGAGGAAAGTCCATCTGTTATCAAATTCCTGCACTGCTTTTAGAGGGGGTAACCTTAGTTATTTCACCTCTTATATCTCTAATGAAGGATCAAGTAGACAGTATAAAGGAACTAGGAGTAGAGGCGGCTTATATCAATAGCTCCTTAAGTAGTAATGAAATAGTAATAATTTTAGATAAATTGAAAAATGGACAATTAAAGATAATTTATGTTGCACCAGAAAGACTAGAATCCAATAGTTTTATAACTCTAATGAGAGAAATTAATATTTCTCAAGTTGCAATAGATGAGGCTCATTGCGTTTCTCAGTGGGGACATGATTTTCGAACCAGCTACAGAAATATCAAAGGTTTTATAAAATCTTTGAACAAAAGACCTATTGTTTCAGCTTTTACAGCAACAGCTACAGAAGAAGTTAGAGAAGACATTGTAACCCTTCTTAATCTAAAAAATCCAAAGGTGTTTATTCAAGGCTTTGATAGAGAAAACTTAAAAATTGATGTACTTAAGGGTATAAATAAGAAGGATTTTCTTCTTAACTATGTAAGAGAAAATAGTGAGCTATCAGGTATTATTTATACGGCTACAAGAAATGAAGCAGATAAAGTCTATGAAGCTTTACTTTCAAGGGGATATTCTGTAGGAAGATATCATGCTGGCTTGTCTGAAAGTGAAAGAACTGTAAATCAAGAAGCTTTTGTTTATGATAAAGTAAATTTAATGGTAGCAACAAATGCCTTTGGCATGGGTATAGATAAACCTAATATAAGATATGTAATTCATTACAACATGCCTAAAAATATAGAGAGTTACTATCAAGAAATTGGTAGGGCAGGAAGAGATGGGGAGAAGAGTGAATGCATACTTTTATTTTCACCTTCTGATGTACATACTCAAAAGTATATTATAGATGTGGGAACTAATAATCCAGAAAGAAAAATAAATGAGTATAAAAAGCTAAAACAAATTATGGACTTTGTTCACTGTAATTCCTGCCTTAGAGAATATATATTAACTTATTTTGGTGAGGAAAGCCCTGGAGAGTGTAATAATTGCAGTAATTGCAATTTAGAAGGAGAACTTATTGATAAGACCATTGATGCACAAAAGGTTCTCTCCTGCGTGTATAGAATGAGTAGACCCTATGGAGTTAATATGATAATTGATGTGCTTAGAGGATCACAAAATAAAAAGTTGTTAGATTTGAGGTTAAATGAATTGTCTACCTATGGAATAATGAAGAGTTATTCAAAAGAAAATCTAAAGGAATTTATAAATACTTTAACAGCTCATTCTTTCTTAGAATCAGTGGAAGGTGAGTACCCTGTTATAAAGTTAAACCAAAAATCTATAGAGGTTTTAAAGAGTAAGGAGAAGGTAATTTTTAAAGAGCCTAAGAAGGTGGAAAGACTTGTAGTGAACAATGATTTGTTCGAAAATCTAAGAGCCTTAAGAACACAACTAGCTGCAGCTGAGGGGGTACCACCATACATAATTTTTGGTGATACTTCTTTAAAGGAAATGAGTACTAGATATCCAATTACTATGGAACAATTTCTAGACATTAGTGGTGTTGGTGAGGTAAAAGCTAACAAGTATGGAGAACAGTTTATTAAAGAGATTATAAGCTATACGGAAAAAAATAATATCGAAGTTAGCTGGAACTTTAAAAAAGATATAAAAACCCCAAGTGGTTCTAAGAAAAATAGCCCTTATAACAGTGAAGAAGCCTTAGTGGATAAAGTTCAGGATAATAAAACTGAAGACTTTAACAAGAAAACACCAAAATTAAACAAGGAAAAATCCTTTGAAATAACTATAAATATGATAAAAAATAATAAATCCTTAGGACAAATTGCAGTGGAAAGAGAGATAGCTGTAACTACGGTGCTTTCTCACATAACGGAGTTTCTTAAAGAAGGAAATTCCTTAGATTTTCCAGTGGATTTTACAGGGGTATTCGATGAACAGGTGGAAGCTTTAGTGATGGAGGCAATAAAAGAAGTAGGTGCTAGTAAGTTAAAACCTATAAAAGAAAGAGTACCTGAACATATTACCTATGATCAGATAAAAGGAGTAATTTTAAAGAACTTCTCAGAATAAAGAATCAAAAAGGATCGGTAGACAACCGATCCTTTTTACATTTAATCATATTGAGCCTGTGTTAGTGCTTTACAATTTATATAGATTTATATAATAATTCAAAGTTTTTTAGTAATGATAATTTCACCTCAGAACTTTTGGGAATATACAGTATCTTTACAGTGATAAATACTAACTTTCAAACTTAAGAAGTGACTATTATGTAGTGAGATTTGCTAACGAGTATAATCCTAAAAGTGAGCCAGACTATGCATGAATTTCATATAATATAATATAATGTATCAAGAATGATATCCTGTTAGATATTATAGGAATTAATTCTTAATTTATGCAAGGAGGAATATTTATGGATGTTGGAAAATTTATTGTTGACCAAGCTCTAATTCTTGTTCCTGTATTATATATCATAGGTATGTTTTTAAAGAACACACCCAAAATTAAAGACTGGACAATCCCCTATATATTACTAGTATGTGGAATTTTAGGAGCAATAGCAATTATGGGATTAAGTGCTTCGGCAGTAATTCAAGGTATTTTAGTAGCAGGAACCACTGTATTTACTAATCAGTTAATTAAACAAACCAGAGAAAAAGAAGAATAATGAGCTAAGGTAATCTCTAATATAGGGGTTGCCTTTTTTATATAAAAAATATCAATTTTGACATGAAGAAAATAAGTAAGGGAAGCTAATCTTACCAAATAGTAAGATTAATTTTTTTATTGTAAGTTAGCTGAAATGGAATAAGAAATCTTAAGGGGATATAATAGAAATGTAGAAAGGCAATGAACAAGAGATATAGCAATAAAATAAGACTAAAGCCAAAGTGACAATTAAAAAATAATTTTAATTATGATACTGAATAGGTTAAATCATAAAAATAAGCAATTTTTAATTCAAAGGTTAATTACCGTGAAAAATATAGTTTCAAGAAGGAGAGAAAATAATGGAGATTTTAAAAGTTGAAAACTTAAGTAAGATATACGGAAAAGGAGACAACAAGGTAGAAGCTCTTAAAAATATTAGTATGTCAATAAATAAAGGAGAGTTTGTAGCAGTTGTAGGGGCTTCAGGATCAGGTAAGAGTACTTTACTACACTTATTAGGAGGTTTAGATAAACCAACTAACGGTAAGGTAATTATAGATGGCGAAAGTATTTATGACTATAAAGAAGAAAAGTTAGCAATATTTAGAAGAAGAAAAATAGGATTTGTATTTCAATTTTTTAACTTAATCCCTGTATTAGACGTGGAGGAAAATATATCACTTCCAGCACTTTTAGATAACGATAAGGTCGATAAGTCCTACTTACAGGAACTAATTCAAATTCTAGGTCTTGAGGAAAGAAGAAGTCATCTTCCTTCAGAACTTTCAGGAGGGCAACAGCAAAGAGTTTCTATTGGAAGAGCGCTTTTAAATAAGCCAGCAATTATTCTAGCCGATGAACCCACAGGAAACTTAGATAGCAAAAATTCTAAGGAAGTTATAGAACTTTTAAAAATAACTGCAAGAAAATATAATCAAACCTTAATTCTGATAACTCATGATGTAAATATTGCGTCTATGGCAGATAGAGTAATTACCATTGAAGATGGAGAAATTACCTCAGACAAATATTTAAGAAATAAAGTAGGCTAGATAAGCTTTAATTAAACTTTAAATAATGAGGGACTTAGCGTAAAAATATATTGAAGGAAAGAAATAATTTTGTGGAAAGTAGTAAGAAAATATAGATAAAAATAAGAATAATAAATGAAATTAACTGTTTCAAAGAATAGTAGGATTTCTGATAGAAACATAAAAGTAGGAGGTAACAAGGTGATTACAGAGTTTAAACAGCTTTCAAATAGATATTTAAAAGCCAATAAAAAAAGAACTGTCTTAACTATCATAGGAATAGTTTTATCAGTAGCTTTAATTTCAACCATAGGGCTTTTCTTTAAAAGCATGCAGCAAACGGAGATAGAGGATACAAAGGGAAAGTATGGTTCTTTTCATATAGCTTATAAGAAAATAAATGAAGACAAGATGAATAAGATTATTAATAACCCAAGAGTTGGTAGAAGTGGATTATATAGCATGGGTGAAGAAGAAGAGTTTACTGATAAACTTAAGATTTTTTCAGTAGTAGCCTCAAGTAAGGCCTTGGAGCTGGCACCATATAAACCAGCGGAGGGGAGACTTCCAGAGAGAGAGAATGAAATAGCTATTGAAAAATGGGCTTTAAGATATATTGATAACAATGGCAAGGTTGGAGAAAAAATAAAAATTAAAGACAAAGAATACTTGCTTGTAGGATTGCTTGAAAATACTATTCAAAATCAATCAGATAGTAAAATAATGATATTATCTAATAGTAATAATATAAATATTGAAAATGCTACACTGATAGTTGAGATAAGCTCAAAGGCAAACTTAAAAAAGTCAGTGGAGGAATTAGTTGCATTAGGAGAAAAGGGTAATGTTATTAAAAATACTATGCTTTTAGGACTGTTAGGAGCAGGAGAAGGTAGCTCATCTTGGAAAGGAATTTATTTTACTGTTGGTATAATAATTTCAATCGTAGTGGTTTGTACCATTGCAGTGATTTATAATTCCTTTCAAATTAGTGTGGTGGAAAGAGTTAAGCAATTTGGGCTTCTAAGAGCAGTTGGAGCTACCCCTAAACAAGTTAGAAAGCTAGTGTTTAAAGAGGCTACCACAGTAGCAGTAATTGCAATTCCTCTAGGATTAATTTTTGGAGTTATAGCTCTTTTAGGAATAAAGCTTACCTTTAAGTTAATTGGAGCAGATTCTGTTATGAACATTAAATTAACTATATCTTACGGAGTTTTAGCTATAAGTGCATTGGTAGGATTAATATCAATATATATTTCAGCCTTCATACCAGCTCACTTCGCAGGCAAAATATCGCCTTTAGTTGCTATTAGCAGCAGAGCTACTATTACAAAGGAAAAAATTAAGAAAAGAAGAGCAGGTTTAATAGGTAAGGTGCTGGGTTTTGAAGGATCATTAGCTTCTAAAAATATGAAGAGAAATAGAAAAAGATATAGAATAACAGTATTTTCTATTGTAATTAGTGTGGTTTTATTTATAACCTTCAAATCTTTTATGGACATGTCTTTAAATATATCTGATGATTTAAATGAATCACAGAACATTCATTTTACAGTATCTCCTCAGTACATTAATGAGGGTAAAAGAGTATTCATCGAAGATAAGTTAGTTGAGGATATAAAAAATGTTGCCATGGTGGAAAAAGTATACAAAAGTTATGAGATGAATTATCTAAAGGCAGCTATAAACAGTGAAGGAAAAGTTAAAGAAGTAAATAATATTGAAAATGTGTACAAATCAACAAACTTAGGCAACAACAAAACTGGAATAAATAGTAATGTTGCAATTTATGATGATAATGCTTTAGAAGTTTCTAAAGGGTATATAGAAAGTGGAAATATAGACAAGGAGGCACTAAATAAAGAAAATGGTGTAATTCTTATTAAAAAGAATAGAATTTTTAATGAAAAAACTAAAAATGTGTACTACGGTGAAATTGCATCTCTAAAGGTTGGAGATGAAATAGAGTTAGAAGCTTATGGTGATCTTAATGAAAGAGAAAATATGTCATCAGAAAATTCATTGCAGTTTAATAAAGGTAGTATTAAAAAAGTAAAGATTATGGCTATTTTAAAAGCAGAACCATTTTACTTTTATGGACCAGAAAAGTCTTTAAATTTTATTAGTACTAAAGAAGTTGTAGAGGGCTTGGTTGGGAAAGGTGAACTTAAACCTATAAGCTTGGATATTCAAATTAAAGATCAAAAAGAAGAAATTCAAGCAAAAGAAAAAATTGAAGAACAAATAAAATCAAACCCAGCCTTAATGTTAACTAATAATATTGATGATAATAGGAAAAACAAATCAGCTATATTAATGGTACAAATATTATTATACGGTTTCGTAACTGTAGTATCTTTAATTGGTAGTGTAAATATTATTAATACCTTAACTACTAATATAATTTTAAGAAAAAAAGAGTTTTCAACCTTAAAATCTATAGGACTAACTCAAAAGGGATTAAAGAAGATTATTGTATTAGAAGGACTTTTATATGGAGTAGTAGGAAGTATATATGGTGGTATTATTGGAACGGGCTTATCCTACCTAATGGGTGGAGGAATGAATGCAGCAAGGGAGTTTAAATGGGCAATTCCTTGGAATGCTATAGGAATTGCAACAGTGGCAGCACTAATAATTGGGTATCTTTCAGTTTTGGCACCACTTAAAAGAATTGGTAATGAGAATTTAATTGAAGGTATAAGGGAAGACTTTTAAAGATTTAGAAATTAAAGTGTAGGAGAAAGAGTCGGTGGTAACTGACTCTTTTTCTATGAAATAGAATATTTAACATGTATACTATGGTAGTTACTCATTATCTTTTTCATATGTAAGATTATCTATTAAGAATATAAATATTACTTGTCCTGTGAAATTTTGTAAGTAAAAGTTTATTAGTATAATTAAATAAAGGTTTATACCTAATAATGTTTAGGGTAAAATTATTGATGAGGTGAGTTTATGAATAAATTATTATTAATTGAAGATGATGAAGCACTAGCATTAGGAATAGAATTTACCCTTAAAGATGAAGGCTACGAAGTATTCAGAGGCGCTACTATAGCTGAAGGAAAAAGTTTACTAGAAAAAGAAGAGTTTGATTTAATATTACTTGATATAAATTTACCAGATGGTAATGGCTACGATTTATGTAAATACATAAGAAGAACAAGTGAGGTTCCAATTATATTTTTAACTGCATTAGATGATGAAGTTAATATAGTCTTAGGGCTAGAAATTGGTGGAGATGACTATATTACAAAACCTTTTAGAGTGAGAGAACTTTTATCAAGAATTAAAGCTTTAATTAGAAGAAGTAATAAAGGACAAACTTATGGTAATAAGCTAAGAAGTGGTGATTTGGAGATAAACACTTTAGAAACCACTGTTAAAAAGCGAGGGCAAGAGTTAATCTTAACTGCTCAGGAATATAAGCTGTTATTAATTTTTATGAGTAATCCAAATATACTGATGAAGAGGGATGAAATACTAGGAAGGCTTATTGAAGGGGACGAGGTTTTCTTTGATGAAAATACTCTTTCAGTTTACATAAAAAGAATTAGGGAAAAGATAGAAGATAATCCTAGAGAGCCCCAGTATATAATTACTCAAAGAGGCTTAGGGTATAAGTGGAATGTAGAGGTTGTGAGAATATGAGAAGATATTTTATCAACCCAGAGCTTAAGAGAAGTTCTATTTTTATTGTCATCTTAATGAGTGTTTTTTTCGCTGGGACAGTTTTCATTTTAAAACTACAACAGGAAGCTTTGAAGAATTCTTATATAAAGGTTCTAGGAGCAACAGCAGCAAAAATTGTTGAGAAGGAGCCTAATTTAGAAAAGGATATCATTCCAATAGTATTAGGAAGAGCCACAGCGGAAGAAGAAGCTAAGGGTGAAAATTTCTTAAAACAATATGGGGTTACTAAAGAGCTAGATACTATTATTTTTCCCTATGTTAACCAAACCTCATTAGAAAATTTTTATCTATTAGGATTTGTTTTTCTTTCAATGCTTATAATACTTTTTATTATGAACTATTTGCATCATATATTCTTCTATAAAAGAATAAGAAGACTAACTACAGCTGCTAAAAAGGTTGTTGAAGGGGAATACCAAATAGCAATTAGTGAGGATAAGGAAGGAGATTTTTCAAAGCTTGCAATATCTTTCAATTCTATGAGAGAGATTATAAGAAGCAATTTACATGAACTAAATAGAGAAAAGAAGTTTTTAGTAGATTTGCTATCAGACATATCTCATCAATTAAAAACTCCTTTAGCTTCCATGATTTTATATAATGAAATTATGCTAAGTAAAGACTTGGAAAAAGAGCAAAGAACTACATTTTTAGTAAATAATCAAAATCAGCTGCATAGGATGGAATGGCTTATAAAGAGTATGTTAAAACTAGCTAAAATAGATGCTAAGGCTATAGAGTTTCATAAGGAGAACTGTAGCTTAAATGAAACCATACATGAATCTATTGAAGTCTTAGAAAGTATGGCAAATGTAAAGGGCATTAAGGTAAAGATTCATGAGAAAGAGAATATAATATTTAATCATGATACTCTTTGGCTTCAGGAAGCGTTAATTAATATTATAAAAAATGCAATAGAGCATAGCGAAGTAAATACAGAAGTTTATGTAAGTCTAATAGAAAACCCTGTATATAGAAGAGTTACTATTGAAGATCAAGGGGAAGGTATTAGTGAGGAGGATTTACCTAATATCTTTAAAAGATTCTACAAAGCTAAGGGGGCTAAAAATACTAACTCAGTGGGAATAGGCTTAGCACTAGCCAAATCTATAGTAGAAGCTCATGGTGGTATGATAGAAGCCCATAGCGACTTAGGTATAGGCACTAGATTTATTATAACTTTTTTAAAATACTAAGGTTACTAAAGAACATATGTACAAATGGGGGTACATAAACAGTAGCCTAATTTAAAAAATATAAATTTTATATCGTGCTATTTATGAGTAATGCAGATTAAAGCATCTCAATTTTATCATAGTAAGGCCTTATAAATTTCTTTTTTAAGCACAAAATAACCTATAACTTTAGTTGGAGGTGTTATGTTGAAGAAGTTTATAAGGCTTATCTTATTTCTTATAATTATTTTAGCAGGTTTTCCTATTGTATCCTTTGCTTCTAAAGAAAAAGGAGAAGTCCCCATTTTGCAGATACCTGTAATAAGTGATGTTCATATTGGAGATGGAAAAGCTGAGGATAAAACAACAAAGGTGCTAAAAGACTACAAAACCCTGGCACCAGGTTATAGGGCAATAGCCATAGTAGGAGATATGACAGATTGTGGGTTAGAAGAACAGTATGATAAGTTTAATAAGCTTCTTGAAGAAAATATGAGCCAAGGAGCTGAAAAAATTATTACCATTGGGAATCATGAATTTTTCGAGGGTAGATTTTTCAAGAAGCCTGGACTTACAGATGAAATTTTAACAGATAGATTTATAAGAAAAACACAAATGCCAGGAGTTTATTATGATAAGTGGATAGAAGGATATCACTGTATAGTCCTTGGAGGAGAAAAATCTAACTTATCTGATGAAACTATTGGAGATAAAGCTATAATTTCAGAAGAGCAATATAAGTGGTTGGAGAAAGTCTTACAAAAAAAGGTCAGACCAGATAAACCAATCTTTATATTTTTACATCAACCTATAGATAATACGGTTTATGGAAGTACACAGTGGGGTGGGGGATTAAGTGATGGTAGATTATACAATTTACTTAGAGAGTATCCACAAGCTATATTATTTACAGCACACTCCCACTACCCGCTAAATCATCCTAAAACCTTATATCAAAATAACTTTACCATGGTAAATACAGGAGCAATAAGATATATATTAGGGGAGGATGGGACAGTAAGGTCAGGAGATATGCAGGGACTACTAGTCAATGTTTATAAAAATCGAGTTGAAATTAAAGCTAGGGATTTTGCTAAGGATATATGGATAAATCAATCTACTATTAATTTGCCAGGCAAGCAGTCTTTTATTGATAAAATTAAGAGGAATATTTTAAATAGATAAGTTTAGGGAAACTTAATATGCATTACTCATTAAGGGAGTTTTACATCTGATTTACAAAGAATAAAATACCTTACTAAACCTATGATAAAGCCAAGGCTTAATTAAGCTTGTAGTGGAATTATAACTATGAAATTTATTGAAATGTAAAGCAATAAGGTGATTTTTTATTTTTTCACCTTATTGCTTTTTATGGAAAAATAATTTTTGATAGTATACAGCTTTCACCATTAAGTAGATTTAAATTCTATTAACTAAAGTCTGCTTATAAAATGAGATAAGTGGATTTTTAACGCCTTAAGTGCTATTATAATTATAACTGGGCATATTGTAAATATTATACATGTTAAAACATAATGTGTAAGGAAAAAAAGGAGTTGCTTATATGAAAAATATAGTTGATATAAATTGGTTAAAAGAACATATTAAGGATGAAAGCCTTGTAATTATTGATTGTAGGTTTAGTCTTCAAGATCCAACCTATGGAGAGAAAGCCTACCAGGAAGCACATATACCAAAGGCTGCATCCGTCAATCTTGATAAAGACTTAGCAGGAGAAAAGAGGGAACATGGAGGAAGACACCCGCTTCCAAATATAAAGGAATTTGTTAGTTTTATGGAAAGCTTAGGAGTATCAAACCATTCTAAAGTTTTAATCTATGATGATGGAGACTTAGCTGCACCTTCAAGACTATGGTGGATGCTTAAATATATAGGACTTGACACAATATATATACTAGAAGGAGGCATAAATGCTTGGTTATCTTCAGGGGGAGAAGTTACTAAGGAAGAATATAGAGGAAAAGAACCAGGTAAAATAGAAGTGAACTTAAGGGAAGAAATGCAATGTCCTATGGAATATGTAAAAGCAAACCTTAACAATGAGGATATAGTAATTATTGACTCAAGAGCAAGAGAAAGATATTTAGGTCTTGTAGAGCCAATGGATAAGAAAGCTGGTCATATTCCAGGAGCTAAGAATTATGATTGGACTCTAAATTTTAAAGATGGAAAGGTGCGTCCAATAGAAGAACTTAGAGAAAGATTTGATAAAGTAAATGATTATAAAGAAGTAATAGTTCATTGTGGTTCTGGCGTAACAGGTTGTGCCAATGTACTTTTTCTTGAAGAAGTGGGCATTTCTTCAAAGCTATATGTAGGAAGCTGGAGTGATTGGTCAAGTTACGATGAAAATCCAATATCAACAGAAGAACAGTAGAATGTTAAATGTAGATTAAGAATTGATTGCTATTGTTGACAAAAGGTTATGAATATCATATTATGTTTAATATAAATTAGTATTTAAGACATATTTACTTAGAAAAATATTAAAATACAAAGAAGTATATTTTGGTTTTCTTAAGTTAAAACGTGATAATTATATATGTGTAGAGGGAGTAACTTTATGTTACTTATGAACAAGATTTGATAAAAATAATTTGAGTCAATAAAGATTGTTCATTAGTAACTGAAATCAAAGTCGTCACTGCGGATAACATCCCGGCTTTGATAACTTATTTAGTTTAGTGAGACTCTGCAGCTAGTATTATACTAGCTGTAGGGTCTTTTTTATTTCTTTTTATAAAAGATTAAAGGAGTTAATTACTATAAAAGCGTACTTTTAAATTAAATCAAAATATTAAGGAAAGGAAAATCAATTACTATGGGTTACTTAGGTACATTAAACTTCTACAAATTTATTGAAGCAAAAAGGTCTAAGGTTTTTACTAGAGAATCATAACTTGTATTTTATAAATACTAATTTATAGTCTAATAAAGAAAGATATTATTGAAGTAAGGATGGAATAAATGATATGAATAATTTCTATAACAAAACTGCTGATGAAGCCTTAAAGGCTATTAATGTAACTTCTGGGGGATTAAGTAGTGATCAAGTTAATAAAAGAAGAGAAGTGCATGGATATAACGAATTAATTGAAGGGAGAAAGAAAACAGCTTTTCAGGTGTTCTTTGAACAATTCAAAGATTTTTTAGTCATAATTTTAATAGCTGCTGCTTTAATATCGGCTTTCCTTGGAAAGTTTGAGAGCACAGTAGTAATTTTAGTAGTTGTTATAGTTAACTCAATTTTGGGAACAGTACAACATTTAAAGGCTGAACAATCTTTAAACAGTCTTAAGGCTCTTTCATCACCCAATGCAAAAGTTCTTAGAAATGGAGAAAAAATAGAAATACCGTCAAGAGAATTGATAATTGGTGATATTATGTACCTAGATGCAGGAGATTATATTAGCGCTGATGCTAGGATAATTGAAAGTCATAGTTTGCAGGTTAATGAAAGCTCACTAACGGGAGAATCAGAAGGCGTTAATAAAATAACTGAAGTTATAAAGGAAGAAAATGTAGCAATAGGTGATAGAAAAAATATGGTATTTTCAGGAAGTTTTGTCACCTATGGTAGAGGAATAGTTTTAGTTACTGACATTGGAATGAATACGGAAGTGGGTAAAATAGCCAATCTTTTAGAAACTGCTAAGGAAAGGAAAACTCCACTGCAGATAGGGTTAGATAGCTTTGGAAAGAAATTAGCTATCATAATATTAGCCATTTCTGCAGTGATATTTGGATTAAATATTTTTAGAGGAGAGCCAATTATTGATGCTTTTATGTTTGCAGTATCTTTAGCAGTAGCTGCTATACCTGAGGCTTTAAGCTCTATAGTTACTGTTGTTCTCGCTTTAGGAACTCAAAAGATGGCAAAAGAAAATGCCATTGTAAGAAAGCTTCATGCTGTTGAAAGTTTAGGTAGCATTTCTATTATTTGTTCAGATAAGACAGGAACTCTAACGCAAAATAAGATGACAGTACAAAAGGTTTTTGTGGATGGGAAAATTATTGATCATGATGAGTTAGATCATAACACAGAAATAGAAAAACAATTAGTTTTGATGTCATTATTGTGTAATGATGCTGTTACCATAGAGAATAGGGAAATTGGAGATCCAACAGAAATTGCCCTTGTTAACTTAGGTGAAATCTATGGTTTAGATGAGTTAAAAATAAGAAAAGAGTATGGAAGATTACAAGAGTTGCCCTTTGATTCTGATAGAAAACTTATGAGTACTATGCACAAAATTTCAGGGAAAAATTTAATGATTACTAAAGGGGCCCTAGATGTTCTCTTGGATAGATCTGTTAAAGTAGAAAATTCAAAAGGGATAGCATCATTGACAGAAGAAATAAAAGAGAAAATACAACACACTAATATAGAGTTTTCTAAAAATGGGCTTAGAGTTTTAGCCTTTGCCTTTAAAGAAATAGATGAAAATAGAAAGCTTGAATTGGAGGATGAGAAGGACTTAACTTTTGTAGGACTAATTGCAATGATAGATCCACCAAGAGTAGAGTCAACTGAGGCTGTGGAAAACTGTATTAAAGCAGGAATTAAACCAATAATGATTACAGGTGACCATAAAATAACAGCTTCAGCCATAGCAAAGCAAATAGGAATATTAAAAAATCAGTCGGAAGCTATGGAAGGATATGAACTTGATTCTATTACTGACGAAGAGTTGAAAAATAAAGTTGAAAATATCTCTGTTTATGCAAGAGTATCCCCAGAACATAAGATAAGAATTGTGAGGGCTTGGCAAGAGAAGGGAAATGTAGTCGCTATGACTGGAGATGGAGTTAATGATGCTCCAGCTTTAAAGCAAGCAGATATAGGAATTGCCATGGGAATTACAGGAACAGAAGTAGCAAAAGACGCAGCTTCCATGGTGCTAACTGATGACAACTTCTCTACGATTGTAAAAGCTATTTCTCATGGAAGAAGTATCTATGAAAATATAAGAAACTCTATAAAGTTCTTATTATCAGGTAATACTGCAGGGATTTTATCAGTACTTTATGCTTCTATATGGGCACTACCAGTTCCTTTTGCTCCAGTACATTTACTCTTTATAAATCTAGTTACAGATAGTCTACCTGCAATTGCAATTGGCTTGGAACCCCATAACCCTAATATAATGCAGGAAAAACCAAGAGGAGCTGACTCACCTATACTAGACAAGGCGTTCAATTTAGAAGTGGTTTTTGAAGGTTTGTTAATTGCCCTAGTAACCATGATAGCTTTCCATATGGGGCTTAAAACCGCAGATACTATTACTGCTAGCACCATGGCTTTTTCTACTCTATGTCTAGCTAGGTTGCTTCATGGGTTTAACTGTAGGTCAAAGGAATCTATATTAAGAGTAGGAGTTTTTTCAAATAAATACCTATGGTTTGCCGTTATATTAGGTTACTTCTTATTAATTTTAGTACTGAACTTTAGACCGATTATGGGGATTTTTGAGGTGACTACTCTTAATTTTAATCAGTATTCAATAGTTTATGGATTATCCTTTATGCCACTACTGTTAGTGCAAGTTTATAAATTGATTTTTGTAAAATATACAAAAGAAGTTTAAAATGGTAAATTTATTTAAAAAAGAACTAAAAGTACAGTATGAAATGTAAGAAATTCACTTCAGGATAGCGTAGAATCTAGAGGACTAAGAAAAAGTAGACTCCAAGGTTTATAAGAAACTTATGAAATTTATAAGGTATAGATTACAAGATTAAAATAGTTATAAGAAAATTAAAAGGTATGTTGAAATGTAAAAATTTCAACATACCTTTATCTTTATACTTGTTTTTTCAGTGGAAAGTAGTGTTCAGGGGTATTTTCATCAATAACTCTAAACTCATACCCTTTATCCTTATAAAACTTTATTACTTCAGGGAGGGCTATACAAGTATTTTTATGAGTATAATCACAATGCATTAACAAAATTACTGGTTCTTCAGAATCCACAGATTTAGTTGCTTCTCTATACAGCTTGTAAGGAGGTGTCTTACAATTGATACCGTCGGACATAAAAAGATTCCAGTCATAGACTTTAAAGTTATGTTTATGAAGGTTGTTTAAGAAATTTTCACTTAATTTTCTGTTACTTCCAAAGGGAAATCTTATAATGTTAGTATTTGACCCAGTAAGCTCATTTATAATTTTTTGAGTAGTTAACATTTCAGCAATGAATCTATCCTGGCTAGAATAAATTTTTTGATAATTATGAGTATAAGTGTGCAACCCAATACTATGACCTTCATCATGTATTCTTTTCACCACTTTTTCTTGACCTTTTATTTGATTACCTATAAGAAAAAAGGTGCCTTTAACTTCATATTTCTTTAGAATATCTAAAATTTCACTGGTTAAAACACTAGGACCATCATCAAAGGTTAGGTAAATTATCTTATCATTAACTCCAGGATCCAGAGTATCTCCTTTTGCGGTGTAACAAGGTATAAAGTTAAATAAAAAACACATAGATAATATAGCCACTAAGTAAGTTTTAAAAGATTTTAGTTTCATACTATACCTCCATCTTAAAATAAATATTAAATGTATAAATTTTTATATATAATATAACTAAGGTTATACAGTTATAAATACCACTTCGCAACATATTTGAAAAAGTATTATTATAGTGTAACTAATAGTAAATGCTTTATCAAAAATGGACATACATATCGGAAGATTATGTACAACTAATATTAAAACAAAGCATTTTGTGGATGAGTTTATAGTGCGTAATACTTATTATTTCTAAAATGAATATTAATATCCGAAGCACTTTCTACCATATAAAACAATTTAGTGGACAATCTTATTCAAACAAAATACAATATACTTGTGTAATAAAATTGTAAGTTTAAATATATAAATAAAATAGTGTTTATACATAATAAAAAACAAAAAAACTACAAAAAAATATTATATTATGAATTTTTTTTATAGTCTTAGAAGTAAAAAATAGATGGGTAATCATGGAACTTTGCGAATGCTCTCATTAATTCCTTATTTAAATTAAAATGGCTAGGATATTTGGAGTATAAACATTATTTCCATTAGAAGGTTTAAAGATGAGCTAAATAAATGTATTATTGAAGAAGGTAAGAATTAAAATAAAAGGATGGAGATGAAATATGGAAAAAAGAATAAACTTAGTAGAAGGCCATATATTTGGAAGTCTTATTAAGCTAGCTATTCCAATTATGGGAACTTCTTTTATACAGATGGCCTATAACATGACGGATATGATATGGATTGGAAGAGTTGGAAGCAGTGCCGTTGCTGCTGTGGGGACTGCTGGGTTTTTCACTTGGCTTGCCATGGCATTTATAATGATTTCAAAAATTGGAGCAGAAGTTAAGGTTGCTCAAAGTCTTGGAAGAGGAGATTATAGTGAGGCAAGAAATTATATCACAAGTTCAGTGCAAATCAATATAGTTTTAGCTTTAGTATATGGATTAGTATTATTTATATTTAGAAAACCCCTTCTAGGATTTTTTAAGTTAGGAGATCCAAACATTGTTAATATGGCAGAGATTTATCTTGTAGTAATGATTATAGGTATGGGTTTTTATTTTATAAATCCAGTTTTCACCTCAATTTTTAATGGAGCAGGAAATAGTAGAACACCGTTTCTTATAAATACCATTGGCTTAGTTTTTAATATGGTATTCGACCCAGTATTAATTTTAGGAATTGGACCTTTTCCAAGAATGGAAGTATTGGGAGCAGCTATTGCTACTATTTTAGCTCAGATGGTGGTAACTTTATGCTTTATAATTGTAATAATAAGAAGTAAGGAACAATATTTAAAATTTAATATATTTGACAAGCCTAATAAAGAACATATTATAACTATTTGTAAGCTAGGACTGCCAGTAGGAGGACAAAGCGGGCTATTTACTATATTCTCCATACTGATTGCTAGAGTAATTGCTAATTTTGGTCCCATACCTATTGCGGTTCAAAAGGTAGGTTCTCAAATTGAAGCGATTTCTTGGATGACTGCAGGAGGATTTTCAACAGCCTTAGGAACTTTTGTAGGACAAAACTATGGAGCTAAAAAATATCATAGAGTTAAAGAAGGGTATAATGCTACTTTAGTTATGGCTATAATAGTTGGTATTTTCGCTACTTTACTTTTAACTTTAGGAGGAAGACTTGTATTTTCACTATTTATTCCTGAGGAAGAGGCAATAAAGTACGGAGTGGTATACTTAAAAATTTTAGGCTATTCTCAGCTATTTATGTGCATAGAAATTACGGTAAGTGGTGCCTTTAATGGACTTGGAAGAACTATGATTCCATCCTTTATTAGTGTAATATTTACTGGACTTAGGGTTCCTGCAGCATATCTTTTATCTTCAGAAAGCCTATTAGGTTTGAATGGAGTTTGGTGGAGCATTAGCATGAGTAGCGTTATTAAGGGAGTTTTATTATTTGGAGTTTTTACCATTTTACTAAGAAGAAATAAACTATTTAAAGAAGATGTTGAGTTAGTAGCTTAGAAAATTAAATACAAAGCTTGAAATGTTACTTTTCCCTATACTTCTGAAGCAGAAGCATAGGGGATTTTTTTATGAATAACATGCAAATCAAGTATTTATTTCATAATAGTTTTAGTAGCAATTTTAAAAGGCATGAATATTATATACTGTAAAAAAGATATGGTGACATATTCTATCTATTAGATTCGTAGGAGAATTTGTGGTGATGAGAAAGGGGAGTAAGTATATGAAAAATGATAATAAAAATAATAATGATATGTCACGCTGCAATATTCACTGTGAATCAGAAGTATTAGAGTGTAATACAATTATAAAATGTCATAGTAAACAATATAACAAAGCAGAAGAAAATGTGATAATAGCAAAGGTGCCCATAGTATTATCTCAGGTGGAGTTGGAAGTAAATATAGAGCATGAATTAGAATTGGAAATAAAAACAAACTATACATCATCTGAAAGCAAACATACTGTAATTAAGGAATGTAATATTGTACCTTCAACAAATAACTTATTTGTTGAAGGTTACGTGGAGAAATACATTGAGTATTCAGAGAGAGAAAGCATTGAATCTTTAAGTAGTGGTAAATTAAAACACATGACCATAAGGCTACCTTTTAAGGTTGTAACCCAGGTGCCCTTTGAGATAGAACCAAGGTATGGAAAAGTCACTAAGAAATCAGTAGAAGTACTTAAAAGTATTGGTTTAAATAAAGAAGTTAAGGAGCAGTCTTGGGTTTACTATAATAAACCTGAGGAAAAAGTCTATTGTGAACTTGATTGGGTTAAAATTTTGGAAACAAATATTATTAATATCCTAGATTGTAAGGATAAAGTTGTTAAAAAGAATCAGTTGGGTGAAAAAGTAATTATGAAAATGGCACTTCATATAGGTTTAAAAGTGCTACAAAATCAGTCGGTATTCATCTCAAACTTAGGAGATTGCATAGCTTTGAATAAAGAAAATATGAGTTCTAATAAAGGTCATTCACCAGAGCTAGAACATAAAGAGTAAATACTATAAAAGTTGGTTTAGAAGTGAACTATGATAGGCTCACTTCTTTTTTAGTGAAAAGTATGTTGATAAAGCCTCGATACTACGGTGTTTTATAGTGGAAATGAAAAATAACGGATATACAAATAACATTAACTGTGTGTAAGAGGTCATATGAATATGGTCTAATTTCTCTAGTAAATTCATTTTAAATACATAGTTTTGTCGAAAAAAACAATTTAAAAGTTGTTCTAAATTTTTCTGACAAGCTGTAACAACTTTTATTCTCCAGAATAGTATATTATTAGATATGAAACTTAAGAGTTGAGCAGCAAACACAAACAATCTAAAGATTAAAAATTAGTTAAATAAGATAATCTTAAGTTTTCATATACTTGTAGATGAAAATGGAGATGAAATCGTGTTTAAGAATCATGCAACCTTTAATAATTGTAATTGCGGAGATTGTCCACCAATTGCAGTTGATCCAGTAAATGTAGGAGAATGTAGCAACGAGCATTATCATCCATATGGATATGCAGGTCCAATGGTGGTAAAGGTTCCAGTAGTTCTATCTGAAGTTAAAGTTCAAATAGATTTAGAAAAAGAAGTAGTTTTAGATGAACCAGCTTTTGATATCAAAACAATTGATAAAAAAGTATGCATAACACAATGTCATTTAGTACCATATACAAATAAATTATTCTTAGCAGGATATGTTCAAAAGAATATACAATATTCCACATCTGACACAGAAAATCCAACTAGCTTCAGTGGAAGTATAAGACATCAGGTTATTAATGCTGACTTTAGATGTGTTACAGCAGTAAAATTTGTTAGACAACCTGATTTTGGCAATTCCTATAAATCAAAATCAAACGTTTTAGATCAAAATATGGTATGTCAAGATGAGGGAGAAGACAACTGGATGCACTACAATAAATACTTTGAACCAATCTTCTGTGAAGTAGAATGGACAAAAATTCTAGAGACTGATATTTACAATCGTAACAATCAAGTTTTAGATCAATTCCCAGGAGTAAATTTTTTCACAAACTTTATTGAAAAGATGGTTGTTTATATAGATCTTAAAGTTTTACAAACTCAACAGGTTTTCATTCCAGAACCTGAATGTGAAGTGCAAGTAGAAAGACATTGTGAAGAACAGTATAATTCTTGTGATTGTTATAATGATGTAGAAGTAAGCTGCATACCAGGAAAAGGTATGGTTGCAAGGCCCATTAGAAGAGACAGATATTAGGACAAGCCTTATAAAAGACTTTAAGCAATTAACAAAATTACCTTTTCATTATTAAGAATTTTAGAGAGAGTAACTCTTTTATATAAATAGAATTAATAAATTAGATTAAAAAGGAGATTTTATAATATGAAACTAAATTACAATGGACCAGAAGACCATAAATATGAAGATAAAAAATGTGATAGATGCGATTACCATGAGCCATGCTGTGAAGATCATAAATATGCTCACTGCTATCCAAAGAGCCCATGTGCTTATGGAATATTGTTTGAGTGCAATAATGGAACTATGGCTAAAATACCATCAACAACAACTGCAACTGGAGCACCAATAAACTGGGTACCAAGATCCTTAGGTTGTGTTTCAATTGATACAAGTTGTTTAAAAATGCCAACAGTAAAATTTGATTTCAACTGTATAATTCAATATAGAACAATAGCTGCATCTACAGTTCCATCAACTTTAACTTTTGGATTATTTAAAGTTTGCGATAATAATGGAGAAGAAATTCCATGCGGAACTTGGGAATATAGAGTAAACTTTGTTGATACACCAGTTGAAGAGCTAACAACCTCTTTCTGCTTTAGTTACTGTGAATGTGCTAGCTGTCCAAACTGCTGCACTTACTATGTAAGAATTATTGAAGCTAATAACCCAGCAGTAGGTGGCGGAATTTCTAATATTCTTGATGTAATGGCTCCATCACTTTCAGTTATGGCTAAATCAAGCTGCTAATCAGCTTAAAATAAACTTTGGAAACCCTTCGGGGTTTCCTTCTCAAACAAATAACATCAGTTATTCAATGACTTTGGCTGAGATAATTAATCTTCAACCAAAGTTTATTTTTAGTCAAACCTTAAATTTAAAATTTGTTAAAATCCTAATGAATGTAATACAATTTTTCCTTTAAAATTTCAAGTAGTTTATAGGGGTGCATGGTAAAACTTGTTTTGTTGATTTTCAAAAAGCATTAAAAGAATGATCATAAAATTAGTAAAAGAATTAAGTATTAATTCTATTTTCCTATATAATATGCAATAAGTATAGAACTTAATTTTATAAAGAAGGTAATTATTTACCCTAGTTTTCTAGTAATAATTATAAGGAGCATTATAAATGACAGAAAAGAATAATATTACCTTAGCATTAGAACATATAGCTAAAACTGTACCAAAGGAAAAACAGCCACAGGCAATTAGGTTACTATTTGACATTGCAAGAAAAAAGGCACGAGAAAAAAATAAAGAAAAAAAGGATGAAGTAGTTGAAGTAGACAAACTAGAGGGAATTGGAGAAGCAAAAACTATGAAAATAGACTCAGAAAACATAGATAAGGAAGATAAAGAGAAAAATTATAAAGGAGGAGAACAGTCAGAAAAAAATAGTGTTACCCCAAAGGATCAGTTTCAGACCATTACAAATATAAAGCAATGCATCAGTGAGGCTATGGAGATTAATATGAAACCTGAAACTGTAGTAGGTGTATTTCCAGTGGTATTATCAGCAATGGATATAGAAATTGCCTTAGAAGCGGTTACTAAGTTTTCAGAACAAATTTTTAGCATAGAAGATGTGGATAAAAAATTAATCATAACTTCTAGTGATTTAGTTCCATATTCAAATAAGATGTTTCTAGAGGGAGTTATTGAAAAACAAGTTAAATATACTACAGCTGAAGAGATAAAAATAAATAAAGTAATTGGTAGTATTAAAAAAGTTATACTAAAGCAACCCTTTAAGTGCGTTGTAGAATTAAACTTTTCTAGAGAACCTAAGTTAGGTGAAAAGAGTGGTGATAAAATACTTCCAATTAAGGTGTTTAATTCTACAGAGTTAGATAATACCATGGAAGGTAAAGGCACTTCACAGCAATTTAGCGATGAAATATACTGCAATCTAGAAGATATGAAAATAAGTGAGTTTAATAGAAAACTTGAAGCCACAATTGTGAAAAACTCTCCAGAGAAATTTTCTACCTTTGATACAATAAAAGAAAATACAGTAATAAATATAACTCTTACTATATTGCAAAGACAGCAGGTGTTTGTAGGAAAGCCCTGTGAGGTATAAAATCTCCTGAAAGCGCTGTATAACAGTTAACTTTGGATACCTTAAAGATTTGTATAAATGCAAATCTTTATTAAATTTTGTCATAGTTATATATTACATGGTTTTAATAAGATGATTATCTAGTTTTGAGGAAAGAATTAATGTATAAAATTGATTTTATACAGGATTTAATAATAATCCTTAACAAAATAAGATGCTTTCTTCCAAAATAAAAAATTAGTGAAATAAGAAACAAAAACAGAACATTAATTAAAATGTAACATAGATTACTGAATTTATATGAAAAAAGTGTTATAATAATGTATTATGAACTTATGCTATATATTTTGCTAGGAGGAATAATTATGTTTCAATGGAAGGAAGAGTACAAACTAGGTGTTGATTTTGTAGATGAACAACATAAAAAATTGTTTGAGATAAGTAGTAGAGCTTATGAACTTTTAAATAATAGTTTAGCAATTGATAAGTATGATAGAATAATGGAAATAATATCAGAACTAAAAGACTACACTGTTTTTCATTTTTCTCAAGAGGAAGAATATCTCATAAAGAATAATTATAAAAAGCTCCTATCTCATAAGATTGAACATGATGCTTTTATAAGAAAATTCGCAGAGATTGATTTAAATAAGGTTGAATACCAGCAGGACGCTTATATTTTAGATATACTTGAATTTTTATCAAAATGGATTATTGATCATATTTTAATTAGAGATAAGCATTATTCTGAAACTATTAAAAAAGAAGCTTAGGAAATAACTTTCCCAAGCTTCTTTTTAAAAATTATACATATATAGACTTCCATAACGGAATTTAATTTTATTTATGTTTAATAGTATTAAGAAACCCAAGATAAGTTTCACGTATAAGTCAAGTCTTCACTTTGGTCTCTCTGTATATATAGTTAAGATATAATTACATCATCATAATTATATGCACCAGTAATACTTTGTCTTAAGCCAAGCACTTCTTTTTTGTGAACAAATGCCTTTTGTGGGTGATATAAGAAAATCCACGGAGCATCGTCTACAACTATGTTTTGAATTTGCTTATACATTTCTAATCTCTTCTGAGGATTAATAACCTTTTTAGCAAGGTCCAGTAATTCCATAACTTCTTTGCTATTGTATCTAGTAAAGTTAGTAGGGTTTTCATAATTAAAGATCGGTTGAAGGAAGTTATCCAAATCACCAGTATCTGCAATCCACCTACTCATGAAACCATCACAGTTTTTAATCACATCGGCTTTCATGTATTCACTAGCTTTAACTAACTTAATATCACACTTTATACCGATGGAGTTTAAGTCTTCCACGATAAGTTTAAATACTTTTCCATTGGTAGTATCTTCAGTGTCTGTATCACGCAAGTTAATTTTAAAAGTTTTATTTGTAAGTCCTTCCTTTTGAAGAATACTTTTTGCAAGTGATGGATTATAATCATAACCTTTGCCAGTAGTTCCATTTAACATAGCAGGTGGAATTGGGCCTTTTGAAGCAATCCCTAGTCTTCCAAGAACTTCTTTAACTATCCTATCTTTATTAATTGCTAAGTTAATTGCTTTTCTAGCTTCTTTGCTATGAACAAGAGGGGATGAGCTCTCTAAATTTAAGGCAAAGTAAGCGGAACCAAGCACCCCAGCGACTTTAGGCTCTAAACCTGTTTTAGATTTAATTTCACTAATTGCATTATCAGTATCAGCAACTATAAAATCGTAATCACCGTTTATAAACTTATTAATAGAATCTGAAGTATTAAAGTTAATTTCAACTTTATCTACATAAGGAGTACCCCCATAATAATCTTTAAAGGCTTCTAAAATACATATGTTATCAGTAAACTCTTTAATAACGAAGGCACCGCAACCAGTTATATTTCCTTTTAAAGAATCATCTTTACACATTATAGAAGTAGCAACTTGTCCTAAATTTAGTAAAAATCCCATATAAGGAGACATTAATTTTAATTTTACTCTATACTTGTCTAGGGCTTTAATACCTGAAACGGAAGAAGCTTGCCTTGATATAAATTCATGAGCACCTTCTAAGAAGTCTAGGTACCAAGCATTATCAGCTTTTAAATTAGGATCTAATAATCTTTGTAATGAGTATACAACATCTTCAGAAGTTACTTCTTTTCCATTGTGAAACTTTATACCTTTTCTTAAGTTGAATATCCATGTAAGACCATCTTCTTCTACATACCAGCTTTTAGCAATTCCAGGAAGGATATTTCCTTCAGGGGAAAGAGAAATTAGCCCACTATGAACATTAGATAGTATTTGGTTACCATCCATATCAATGCAATTAGCAGGGTCAATACTAAGTGGTTTTCCCTGGCATGTACGAAGCACAGTTTCCTTTTTTTCTTCACTAATTTTTATTTCATTTAACAATTCATTAGTAAGAATTTGCATATCTTTTGATACATCATCTAATGCAATTAATGAGGTTTTGGTATATGCAGTGTTAAGGGATGCATATTGAGCCATTTGCTCTAAGTGAGCAGCAACCTTTGTCATATCTTCAGTAGCATACATAATTTTTTCTAAAACGTTAGTTTGAGAAGCTGTAGCATTACTAATTTCTTTAACAACTTCAGTAGTGCTAGTTACAGCCTCAGTGATTTCGTCAAAAACCTGAAGAGTATTATGGGCTATTTCTGTACCCTCATTTACTTTCGAAGAACTTACTTTCATTGCATCAAGGGTTTGTGCAACGCTATTATTTATTTCCACTATATTTTTAGATATGTGTTCAGCAGACTCAGCACTCATTTCGGCTAACTTTTTTACTTCTGTAGCAACTACTGTAAAGCCTTTTCCTGCTTCGCCAGCTCTTGCTGCTTCGATGGCAGCATTTAGTGCAAGTAGGTTTGTCTGCTTTGATATACTTTTAATAATCTCTAGCATGTCATTAATTTGAGTTGCTTTATGACTTAAATTATTTACCAAGGAACTTACATTATCTACAGAAGACTTGATTTCATCCATAGCATCGATTGATTTATGTACAGCTTCAGTTCCTTTTCTTGCAGTAACAAGAGTCTCTTCTGCAATAGATCTAGTATTGTCAGTGTTAGCCATAACTTCTTCTGCAAAAGCACTATACTCTCTAACACCGTCAGACACCTTTTCAATAGATTCCATTTGTACCTCAACTTGACTTGCAATATCATTTATCATAGAAATAAGATTTTCAGTAACAGAAGTAGCATCTTCAACCTTATTAACTATTCTTTGAGAAATGCATTGTTGATTATACTTCAGCATAGGCAAATTACTGCCAGTAGAATTAATCTCTGTTATACTATCAAAAGCTATAGATGAGTTCATATCTTCTGAAGCAACAGTTTTTTTCTTTTTCCCAAACATATTGTACCTCCATAAAGTATTATCTATAAAAAGCTAAATGTTAAAATTAACATAGCTTAATTTTAATTATTAATGAGACTTCCAATTTCATTTCCTATGACTTTTAAGTTTTTAGGGAATAAAAATAAAGCTATAGATAAGGAAATTCTTTTACTCAAATCCTTAGGGACATATTGATGGAAGTGCTTTGCTTCTTCATAACCCTATAACTTAGGTAAACTATAAGGTTGAGGCAAAATAAAATTATTATGTAAATATTTGTTGAAAAACTAAACTTTTCCAAGTTTTCAACAACTAATTATATAACTATAGTTTAATTAAATCAATAATCAATTAAAAAAGTTATCCTATTATGTATAATTATAAGAAAAAATGATGTTAACTATACTATTATCGTTTATAAGTTACAATACTAAATAGAAGAATGTAAGATTTAGAACTTCATATTTTTAATTATTTATAAAGTATAATTTGATGATTGTAATTATATAATCTAATCTGAGTTTTTTTTATAATCTTATACAGAAAGCACAAATATTCATGGTATAATCATAGTAAAGGTTTAGCAACATTTTCGAAGGTTAAGTCTGCCATATTCTTTAAGCAGTTGGTGGTCAGATTAGGTAAGTTGACTTGGTGGTATTCTAAATTTGCTTCAGAAGTTGCTGAACAAAGGGAATTTGTCAATTATTTAATAAAGGGGGAAAAGTATGGAAGGGTTTACAATGGATAATGTTATTATACTTCTAGTTGCACTTGGCTTATTAATTTTAGCAATAAAGTTTGTAAAAGGAATAATAAAAACCATTATATCTTTAGTGTTAATTTTAACTTTAGGAGTAAGTGCCTATAATATTTTTATTGCTAAAAAACCTATAACTTATGAAATTAACAGATATAAAACAGATTTTGCTTATGTAAAGGCAATGAAGAATTTAACTTCAGAAGCTTCAAAAGCTATTGAGGAAATTAAAGAAAATAAAAGTGTAAATGAAAATGTAAGTAAGTTAATGGAGATTAAAGAGAAAGCAGAGAAAGTTGAACATAGTGAAGAAGCAACATTTATTCATAATAAATACATGAATGGCTTTGAGGCAGTAATTGCTGGAGCTAAAGGATATGAGGCTGCGAAAGGAGCACAAGCTCAAGTAGCAAAACTAGACCAACTTTCAAAGGAGCTTAATGTAAGCTTTATGGATGTGATTCTTTCAAAAAAATAGATGATTGTTTAAAGCCTTTGAAGGATATTTATTCTGTTCATTGGCTTTTTTATTATATTGTAAACTAGAGAATTACTCTAGTTTACAATATAATGAATTTACTTTTTTACTATTTTAAAGTTGTTCACGTATATTTAATATATTGAGTTAGAATTGTTAAGAGCATAGCAGAATAAGTATAAATGAAATAGGATTTTATTGTAATTTTGGGTAAAAAGAGGTACCATAATTATAAGATACTGAATATTTCGAACTTATATCATAATTTATGTACAGTTCATGTAAAAGGGGGGCATCACATGGAACTAAAATATAGTAGTTATCTTACAGATATAAAAGAAGATTTAAAAGTATTGATAGAGAATCTTTCTAAAGATTTTAATTTTGTATCAGTACTAGCTACAGACTGCACAGGAAAGGTTTATGCTGTTTCTAGAAGAACTTCAGCTATTTCAGCAAATGGCAGCAATGAAAGAGGTTTTGTTGTAAGAGTGCACAATAGAGTAAACTACGCAGAGTATTCCTTTAATGAAATATCAAAAGATAATATAGAAGAAATTGCTTCTACTATAAGAAAAGATCTAGTTCAAATGACAAATAAGGCTAAAGAAGTTTTGGAAT
Organism: Clostridium punense; assembly: GCF_017874425.1. Taxonomy (GTDB): domain Bacteria; phylum Bacillota; class Clostridia; order Clostridiales; family Clostridiaceae; genus Clostridium_J; species Clostridium_J punense. Next base: position 36,242 of record NZ_JAGGLL010000002.1, on the reverse strand, counting down.
TAAACCAATATGAAGTAATTCAGGAAGAGGAAATTAAGAAAGTTTTTGAAAAACCTGTAAAGGTAAATCCAAGAGCTTTAAATGATGAAGAGGTAATAAAAAGACTTACAGGCATAATGAATAGAGGTTTAAGCCAAGATGAAGCTATAGTAGATTACAGAGTTAGATTTGAATATCTTCATGTAAATAAGCTATATCTTTCTAACAACAAAGAATTAGAGCAAAGCTATATGTGGGCAAATGGAGCTAATATTTGTATTGCTTCAAAAGATGATAAAACAAAGTATTCTTATAAAGGTTTTTCAGGCTTAAAGGGTGGAGAGCTTTTAGATGAGATAGAAGCTTCTGTAGAAATAGTTGTTAATAATACCCTTGTGTTATTAGATGCAGAGCCAATGCCACCAGGGGAATATGAAGTTATTTGTGATCCAGATGTGACAGGACTTATTGCTCATGAAGCTTTTGGACATGGAGTAGAGATGGATATGTTCCTAAAAGACAGGGCTAAATCCAAGGAGTATTTAGGTGAATATGTGGCTTCAGAGTTAACTGTTATGCATGATGGAGCTAAGGGCGTTGAAGAGACATCTTCTTATAGCTTTGATGATGAGGGTGTACTAGCTCAGGACACCATAATTATACAGAATGGTATTTTAAAGCAAGGTATTGCTGATAGCCTTTCAGCTCTAAGTCTTGGAGTTGCGCCTACTGGAAATGGAAAAAGAGAATCTTACGAAAGAAAGGCTTACACAAGAATGACAAACACTTATTTCTCACCAGGAAAACACAAGCTAGAAGATATGATAGCTTCAGTTGAATACGGCTTTCTACTTGAGCAATCAGCAAGTGGAATGGAAGACCCTAAGAACTGGGGAATTCAGTGTATGGTTAATGTGGCTAAGGAAATAAAGAATGGGAAGTTAACAGGGAAAATTTATTCTCCTGTAATTCTTACTGGCTATGTTCCAGATCTTTTAAAATCTATATCTATGGTCTCAGAGGATTTAGAAATGGGTGGAGCAGGCTTCTGTGGAAAAGGATATAAGGAATGGGTTAAAGTATCTTGCGGAGGGCCATATATTAAGGCGAGAGTGAGGTTAGGATAATGGTTGAAAGAATTATAAATGAATTAATAAAAGTTAATATAAATATATATAAAATAAATATTGAAACATCAGAAAGTGTAGAGCTATTTTTTATTAAAAAAGCCCTAGATATGAATAGAAAAAAGAAGGTTACAAATTATAAAGTAACAGTTTATAAGGATTTCGAAGAAAATGGAGAGACTTATAGGGGTTCTTCAGAAGTGGACATATATCCCACTATGAAGGATGAAGAGATAGGGAATATACTAAAAGACGGTTTATATGCAGCAGGGTTTGTGAAAAATAAATTTTATCCATTAGTAAAAGGAGAAAAGTGTGGGGAAATAACCCTTCCATCAAAATTTAATGGATATAGCTTAGAAGAGGGGGCACTTGCCATACAAAAGGCCTTATATAAAAATGATATTTATGAAAAGGGAGGCATAAACTCTTCAGAAATATTCCTAAATAAAACTACAAAAAGAATAGTTAACTCTGAGGGTGTTGATGTGACTTTTGTGAAATTTTCTTCTGAAGTTGAATGTATTACTCAATGGATTGAAGAGCAAGACGTAGAGCTTTTTAATGTGTTTAGATATAGTGATTTAGATGAAGAATTAATTGCTGATAGTGTTAAAGATGCCATAGAGCTTACTAAATGGAGAGTTAAAGCAAAAAATGCAGTAAAAACGGGGAACTACAGAGTTCTTTTAAGAAAATCATCCCTAAAGAGTATGTTCTCTTATTACACTGACAAGGCAAGTGTTGGAGCAGTTTATAATAATCTTTCAAATTTTAAGCCTGGCGAAGGAGTCCAAGGAGAAGAAATTAAGGGAGATAAGGTGACTATAACTCTAAAAGGTTCTGCACCTTATGATAATGATGGACTTAAGCTTCAAGAAGTAACTATTATCGAAGAGGGAGTTTTAAAAACTTATCATGGAAATACAAGATTTTCTCATTACTTAGAGGTAATACCTACAGGTAATCTAGATGAGACTGTAGTTAAATGTGGGGAAAAGTCTATAGAGGAAATGACAAGGGAACCATATTTAGAATTGGTTGCTTTTTCAGACTTCCAAATGGACTCTTTAACAGGAGACTTTGCTGGAGAGATTAGACTTGGTTTCTACTATGACGGAGAAAAAATAACTCCAGTAACTGGAGGTTCAATGTCTGGTAATATTAAAAATTTACAAAATAACATGTTCTTATCTAAAGAGGTTTATAAAGATGGAAGCTTTACAGGACCTAAGATGTTAGAACTTATAAATGTAAATATTGCTGGAGAATAAAATAGAACAGGGAATTCTGCATAAAGCTTGAATTCCCTGTTGTTTTTTTCAATATGACTAGATCATAGGGCTCATATAAGTTCGACTTTTAGATTTATTTAGTAATTTAATAATAGAGTATTCAAGCACTTTCATTCCTGCTTTTATTTCTTCTAGATTTGTAGCTGCATAGCTCAATCTTATAGTATTGTCATTATTTCTATAATTGTTCACATAAAAGATTTTACAAGGTACTATAAGTACATCTTCTTTTACACATTCAAGATAAAGTTTTGTAGCCTCAACACCTTGGGGAAGAGTAATCCAAAAGTTAAGCCCGCCCTTAGGCTCAGTAAAATTTATTCCATATTTTTTTAGCTCATTTAGGTATTTTAACATAGCTTCATATTTTTCTTTGTAAATATCCTTCATATAATTTATATGATCTTCCCAGTGGCCCTTTTCAAAGTATAAATGAAGTGCTCTTTGTATCAATCCAGAGGAAGAAATATCCGTTGAATGCTTTGCCTTAAGAAGTTCGCTAGAAAGATTTTCAGGAGATATTATGAAGCCTATTCTAAGACCAGGCATTAAAAGCTTAGAAAAGCTTTTGATATAAATTACTTTATCCTTTGTGTCAAGTGATTTTAGGGAAGGACTTTCATCAAAGTTTTCAAAAGAAAGCCCCGCAAGAGAATCATCTTCTACTAGGTATACTCCGTATTTTTCAGAAAGCTTCAGTAAACCTTGAAGATTTTCCTTAGAGTAGGAAATTGTAGTAGGACTTTGAAATCTAGTCATTACATAAATTAGTTTAGGGTTATACCTAATTATTTGTCTTTCTAGAACCTTCAAATCTATACCACTTTCATTAATAGGAACTCCTACAATTTGCGCTCCTCTAGATTTAAAAACAGAAACTGCTCCTGTATAAGTTGGGTTTTCCGTAATAACATAATCACCTGGATTTAAAAGCGTCTTCCCAATAATATCTATACCTTGCTGAGCACCAGACACTATTTGAATATATTCTTTTTTTACAGTTATATTAGTATAAACCTCAAGAAAGCTACAAAGAGATTCTCTTAAGGGTTCGAAACCATTACTTTCTTGATAGCCAAAAGCATAGCCCTTATCCCTATCTAGTACTTCATTTAAACAATTTTTAAAAGCCTCAATAGGGAAAATACTAGGATCGGGAGTGGTACTGGCAAAGTTAATGGTGTTAGAAGAAATTTCTATTTGACCATTTGACATAAGTTTTATATCTTCATGCTCTAAAAATTCATCTTCCTCTAGGTTTGTCATAGAAGAAGCTTTCTCAGTAGGCTTATCTTCTAGATTTAGTACATAATATCCACTTCCTTTAATGGCTTTTATATAACCATTTGCTTCTAACTGTTTGTAAGCATTTACTACTGTCACATTATTAACGCCTAAATCATTAGCAAGTTTTCTTATAGGAGGAAGTTTTTCTTTGGGTTTTATTTTCCCACTTTTTATTAGATTACCTATGGAGCTTGAAAGCTGAAGATACATAGGTGTAGTTATATCTTTATTTAATTGTATCGATACATTAACCATAATTTTCTTTTTCCTTTCTAATTGTATTGACTTAAAAAAGAGTGTATGTAATAATTGGGTGAATTTAACCGTGCATACAATAATTGTAACGGTACAGTTATTATATAATACCATTATATATTTGTAAAGGAGTGTATATTATCATGGAAAGATATGAATTAAACAAAAACCTTGCTCAGATGTTAAAAGGTGGAGTAATAATGGATGTAGTTAACGCAAAAGAGGCAGAAATTGCACAAAAGGCTGGAGCAGTGGCAGTTATGGCCCTGGAGCGTGTCCCATCAGATATTAGAAAGCAAGGGGGAGTTGCTAGAATGTCTGATCCTAAGATGATTAAAGAAATACAAAGTGCTGTAAGTATTCCTGTTATGGCAAAGGTTAGAATTGGACATTTTGTAGAGGCTCAAATTTTAGAAGCACTAAATGTGGATTATATAGATGAAAGTGAGGTTCTAACACCAGCAGATGAGGTTTTTCATATAGACAAAAAAGCTTTTAAGGTTCCTTTTGTTTGTGGAGCTAGAAATCTAGGAGAAGCTCTTAGAAGAATTGGGGAAGGAGCATCCATGATAAGAACAAAAGGAGAAGCAGGAACGGGAAATGTAGTTGAAGCTGTAAGACACATGAGAACTATGATTTCAGACGTAAGAAAAGTTCAACTTGCATCACAGGAGGAATTGATGACCATTGCAAAGGAAATGGGAGCACCCTATGAGCTGATTTTATATGTAAAAGAGCACGGAAAGTTACCGGTAGTAAACTTTGCAGCAGGAGGAATTGCAACTCCAGCGGACGCAGCATTAATGATGCAGCTAGGAAGTGATGGGGTATTTGTTGGTTCAGGTATATTTAAGTCCTCAAACCCTGAAAAAAGAGCGCAAGCTATAGTTAAAGCTACCACTTACTATAATAATCCTGAAGTTCTTGCAGAGGTGTCTGAGGAGCTTGGAGAAGCAATGAGCAGCTTAGATATAAGAGAAATTCCAGAAGGTAATTTATATGCAAATAGAGGATGGTAAGGAGAATTCTATGGTTACAGTTGGGGTGCTAGGAATTCAAGGGGCAGTTAAAGAGCACTTAGAAAAGCTCAGGCTCATACCAAATGTGGAGGCTATTACAGTTAAAACTCATCAGGAGCTTAATAAGGTTCAAGGGATAATAATTCCGGGGGGAGAAAGTACCGCAATTGGAAAACTCTTAAAGGAGTTCTCACTGATGGAGCCACTTAAGCAGAGAATAGAGCAGGGACTTCCAGTTTGGGGAACCTGTGCAGGGATGATACTTCTTGCTAAGGAAATATGTAAAGAGCCAACTGGTCATCTAGAAGTAATGAATATAGCAGTTAAAAGAAATGCCTATGGAAGTCAATTAAACAGTTTCAGTACTACAAAAATTATAGAAGAAATTTTAGAAAATCCTATACCTTTAGTATTTATTCGTGCTCCCTATGTAGAAAGGTTTTGGGGAGAAGCACGAGTTATAGCTGAAGTAGAAGGTAACATTGTAGCTTGTAGGGAAAATAATATGTTAGCAACGTCTTTTCATCCAGAATTGACTGAGGACTTAAGCTTTCACAGATACTTTGTGGAGCGGATGATTTTGGGTAAAGAATAGATGCTTGTGAAGGTTAGAATCTAATAGACATCCTATGGGAAAAAATATAAGAAGAAAGAAGTAAATGCAAATTATTTGCATTTACTTCTTTTTGGTTGTATTATGGTATAGAAAAGAGTTTTGGATAAATTAGGTGACATTGTCTTATAGAAAATAAAAGAGAAGAATCAATATATTTAGGAAGTCTATCCAATTTTCCTCAAACCTTTTGTATATATAAGGTCTAATTAACTTTCTACATCCAAGCAGTTGTCAAATATAGAGGACTCTAAAGGTTATAATGTAGTTTATTTATTAGAACATATATATTAATAAAATAAGATTTTATCATTGAAGTTCATAATATCCTATCTTATGAATAAATGTAGCTTAGCAGAAATATAAATTAGAGGAGACAAACTTGCTTTTATCAGAGTTATATAGGTGAGCTTTTATAAAAGTTAATATAACTAGTCTAGTTAGACATGTAGATCTTATAAATTTTATAAACAAATATTAAATTAACATCTACATAACTAGCTCTATTAGTTTAAAACTGAGATTTTTAAAATCAAATAAAAAAGAAATAAAATAAAAGTTAAACATGGAGGAGATGAACTTGAAAACAAAAATAGATATTTTCTCAGGATTTTTAGGAGCAGGGAAAACCATGCTCATTAAAAAACTAATAAAGGAAAAATTACAGGGGGAAAACCTTGTTATTATTGAAAATGAGTTTGGAGAAGTAGGTATTGATGGTAGTATTTTAAAGGACTCTAATGTTCAAGTAAAAGAAATAAATGCAGGGTGCATTTGTTGTACTGTTACTTCCGATTTTAATAAATCCATTAAAGAAGTTATAGAAAGATTTAAGCCTACTAGAATAATAATTGAACCTTCGGGAGTAGGAAAGCTTTCTGATATATTAAAGGTTTGTAGAGGAGAGGATATAAGAAAGCTGGCAGAGATTAATATGGTAATCACAGTGGTAGATGGAATGAAATATCACACCTATATAAAAAATTTTAGTGAGTTTTACAAAAATCAAATTCAACATGCTAATACTTTAGTAATCAGTAGAAGTCAAAAATTATCCTTATACAAGCTCATAGAAGTAGTAGAGAACTTACAAAAAATTAATGGTAAAGCAAATATAATTACAACTCCTTGGGATAGTATAACTGGGGAAAAAATAATTGCCCTTGGAGAAGGCAAGGAAAAGGATAACTTAGAAGTGGTAAATTTAGTGAAAAAGCCAGTAGCGTTAGTTGGCGTAAGAACCACTGTAAACCATAAGGCAAATGAAGTTTTCCAAACAGTAGGCATCGAAACACCAAAGACTTTCAGTAAAAAATCCCTTGAGAATTTCTTGAAGATTATGGAAAAGAATTCAGCATATGGAACAGTTTTAAGAGCAAAAGGAATTGTAGAAACTGAAGATAAAAAGTGGGTACAGTTTGATTATGTACCAGATGAATTTCAAATTAGAGAAAGTCATGCGGAATATACAGGAAGAGTATGTATTATTGGTAGTGGATTAAATAAAGAAGCAATAAAAAAGCTATTTCTTAACTCAAAATAGGAGTAGTGATTATTATGAAAACAGATATTGAGATTGTTACAGGTTTTATAGGTTCAGGAAAAACTAAGTTTATTAATGCCCTTCTAGAAAGTACATTAAGTAAAAATGAAAAGGTTATTGTAGTACAGCTTGAAACAGGGGAAACAGAAATAGAAAGAAAGTTCAAAGAAGATAACAGGGTAAGATTCACAACTTTAACTTATGGAGAGTTTTCAGAAAAAAGATTTAGTCACATACTGCAAAGAGTTACACCTCATAGAGTCATAATTGAATTTAATGGCACCGAAGATATTAATGAATTATTGGAATTAATTCATTGTAAAGAAATAAAGAAATTTTCAAAGTTAACTTCCACTTATTTTATATCAGAAGCAGCAACTCTTCAGCCATATTTAAGTAATATGGGAAGATTTTTAATGCCTTGTATGCAGTTAAGCAATTTAGTAGTTATAAATAATACAAAGTACATGGAAGACAACTCTGTAGCAAGGTTAAAAGAATTTATAAAGGAATATAAAGAATTTGTTCCAGTTTTAGAGGTTAAAGATATAGAAAATATAAAAGAAATAGTAAAATATAGCAAGCTATTTCATAGGGGAACTCTAAAAAATTGGGATGTATTTTTAAAAGATTTATTTAAATAAGAGCTTTCAGCGTTTTATCTATAGAAATTAAAAGCAACACTTGACTTATATATGAAATTTATATTGATTATGTTAGGGTTTTGAGTATAAATAAATCAAGATTACAAGATAAAATCTTGTATAGACAGCCACAGTGAAAACTAATATTATCCAACAATTTACTTTGAATAATTATTAATTGAAAAGTAATTGTGATAGTAGGGATTCAGTGTAAATATGTCTATATAGTAAATGAAAAATTAAAGGAGAAGAGTAGTGGAGAATAGAGTAATTTATGAAAAAAGATATGAACTCTTTATTTACGCAGCTATAGTGGGAATTATTGCTATTAGTTTACTAAAGCTAAAAACACTAGAAATTATAGATGGAGCCACACTTCAAAACTTTGCAGCTATATTTATAAGTATTATTCTAGAAGGAATTCCTTTTATTTTATTGGGAGCTTTAATTTCAGCTTTAATTCAAGTGTTTGTGTCAGAAGAGGCTATAGCTAAAATTATCCCCAAGAATAAAATTTTAGGATTTCTAGGAGCCTCCCTTTTGGGATTTATTTTCCCAGTCTGTGAATGTGCTGTAATTCCAATAGCTAGAAGATTAATTAAAAAAGGCCTTCCTTTAGGTTTAGGGGTAACCTTTATGTTAGCAGTGCCAATAGTAAATCCAGTGGTACTACTATCAACTTATTATGCTTTTTATGACAAACCCTCTATGGTATTAATGAGAGGTGGCTTTGGAATTCTGGCAGCAATAACTATTGGGCTTTTAGTGTCACTAACTGAAGATGGGAAATCATCACCCTTGAAAAACAAGGGATATAGAGAGGAATATGGCTGTTACTGTGGTTGCGATAGTAATGATGTCTTAAACAAGTATAAATCTAAACTTAATATAATTTTGGAACATAGCATTAGAGAATTTTTGTCTATAAGCAAGTATTTAATCTTTGGAGCTTTTATATCAGCAGTTTTCCAAACCTTAGTTCCAAGGGAACTAATATCATCATTAGGTAATAAGCCTATGGCTTCCATTGGTATAATGATGGCACTTGCTTTTCTTTTATCAATTTGTTCAGAGGCAGATGCCTTTATTGGAAGAACCTTTTTGTCACAATTTACTACGGGATCAGTATTAGGATTTTTGCTTCTTGGACCAATGTTAGATATAAAAAACACCTTTATGCTTTTAGGTAATTTTAAAGGGAAAGTAGCTGGTAAACTTGTAGTTTATATTGGATTAATAATTTTTATAATAGCTGCTTATACAAATGTTCTAACTGGTTTTGGGGTGATTAAATGAAGAAGTTTAATTTTGAAGAATTTTTAATATTTATAATACTATTGGGATTTTCAACTCTTTTTTACTTTTTATTATTTACAGGAAAAATAAATAATTTTATCAGTCCCAAAATGATAAAATATATAATTTTTGCTTTGGTGGTATTTACCATACTAACCTTCTACCAAGGAAATAAGGTTTTTATCCCTAAAACCGTTAAACCAATTAACAAGAGTTTTACCATACTTCTTCTAACTATATTTATAGGCTTTGCGGCAGCTGAAAAAGGAGTGAATCTATCTATATCAAATAATAAAAGTGTAAATCTGCCAAGCTATGTTAAAGGTGATAAGTTTAAAAATTCAGCTTTAGAAAAAAATAATAAGACTACAGAAGATAAGTTAAAGGAAACCCTATTTTCAACTGATGGAAACACTATAGTAATAGAACATAATAATTTTTATAAGGCAGTTAATGATATAGGAATGAATATAGAAAAATATAGAGGAAAAAAAGTAATCCTTAGTGGGTTTGTGTTCAAAAGAGAAGATTTTAAGCCAGACCAATTTGTTGTAGGTAGGATGTCCATGGCTTGTTGTGCAGCTGATGCTCAGGTGATGGGCTTAATGTCAAAATGGACTGAAACTCCTAATTTAGAAAAGGATACTTGGGTTAAGGTGGAAGGAATTATTGGAAGCACAGAGGAGAAGAGCGCAGAAAGTGAAGGAACTTTAATACTACCTTTAGTAGAGATTGTAAATATAGAAAAAATAGAAACACCAGAAAATATATACGTTTATCCATAGAATTAGAGTGTAAGTTTTAGTGGGTTTTATAATCTCTAGAATTTTAGAAATAATGTTTAAACATAACCCCTAAATGCAAATAAAGGACTAAAGGTAGAGCAATATGTTCTATTTTTAGTCCTTGTGATATTATTAGCCCCAAAATTCAGGTTTTTCTTGGTGATCTGCACGAAGAGCCTTTTGAAGTATTGTAAGACTAATTTTATTATCCTTTCTATCAATAGAACAAGGATAGGTAGAACCACAATCCTTGCAAATTAGGTACTCTTTTTCATTAATCTGTTCTCTATTATCAAATAAATAAGGAGTTTCTTTAGTCTCCTTAATATCGGAAACCATATCAGGTGGATTTACTTCATAAGTATACACATAAGTGGCTTCACGCTTCATTTCAAAGTGACTAGAGTTACATTTTGGGCATACTAAGGATTCATCTATAGTTAATTTCATTTATAAAACATCCTTTCTAGCATTTCTCTAACCTTATTATCTCTTAAATGAAGCACTAATATTCAGTGGACTATTAGTAGAAAATAAATTATAGATGTAAATAATAGTAAACCTATTAAATTATATACTGTAAAGACTTTTAGATATTTATTGTTTTCATCCGAATATTCATTTATATAAAGTTTGTATGAAATTACACTAGCTAAAGATGCAATAAGAGTACCCATACCCCCAATGTTTACCCCAAGTAAAAGTTCTTTATAATAGAGGGTAAACTTAGATAGCAGCATAGTTGCAGGTACATTGCTGATAATTTGACTCAGGACAATCCCACTAAAGTAAGAAGAGGGCTTATTATTTAATAATGCAGACATATAAGATTTAACTTCCTCTAGATTGGATATATTTCCAATAAAAATAAAAAAGCCCACAAAAGTAAGAAGTAAACTATAATCAACCCTAGAAAATAGATTTTTATTTAAAATTAAAACTGTTAGCAAGGTTATAATAAAGGTAGTTTTGTAGTCAACTATATGAAATACTGAGAGAATAATTAAAAAGAATAAAATAGAGAAAATAATAGTATGGGTGGTATTTTTTATAGCAACATTCTCTAATTTAAAAGTTAAATCTCTATTTTTCTCTAAAAGTATTAATACAAGAAGAAATAGAATACCTAAAATCATTAAAGGTATTGTTGTTTTAAAAAATTCCAAGGGCTTAACAGTGTAGAAAGAATATATATATAAATTTTGTGGATTTCCCATAGGAGTTAAACTACTCCCAAGATTTGCACCTAAGGTTTGAAAAACTATTAATTTCATTACATTAATCTTTGTCTTTTTTCCAATGATTAAAGTTAGAGGAACGAAGGTGATGAGAGCTACATCATTGGTTACAAGCATGGAAGTGAAAAATGTCATAAAGATTAAACCTAAACTGATATATTTGTAGCTTGTACTTTTATTTAATATGTAAGTGGCCATAGCATCTAAAACCTTTAAATCTTTATAGGCTTCAACTACTACCATTAAGTTAAACAGTAAAATTAGAACTTTATAATCAATATATTCCAATTTAGGCACGTTCCAAAGTGAAGATAATAGTGCGAGGGTTAGTGCAAGGATAAGCACTAGTTCTTTTTTTATAAATTGTACTAAAAGGTTGCTTTTATTTAAATAATTTATAGTAAGTCTCATAATAAATTGCTCCTTTTTACTTAATTCACCACCATATTATAAATCAAAACTAGTTTTTAATCTATACATTAAAAATACAATAAGATACACCCTATAAATAAGAAGATTAGAAGGGTATAATTTAAAATATAATACAGGTAAAAGAGTTGCATTAAAAACTCATAAAGATTTTATTAGGAGGGTAGCGATGGAAAACTTAAGCTTTAAGGAACTCAATCAAAAGATATCGAAAAAACTTTTGACTTCAAGGTATCTAAGAGTAAGTAATATTTCAAAGGCGTTAATTGGAGAATTCTTAAAAAGCGATTCATATATAGAAAATTTAATTGCTATGTCAGAAGAAAAGGACTTTACCTGCAGGAAGACCCTTTACTTATGTGAAGGTCTAATGAAAAATATACTAGATAGTGTTAAGTCGAAAAAAGATTATGTGCTTAAAGAAGAAGAATTTAATTTAGATATCAACTTCAAAGATGAAAATAATGAAAAGCAGTGGCTAAGTTATTTGTACAATTATTCCCTAAAAAAGGCTTTTCCTGATGCAATATCAATTAAGCTAAATTCAGATTATGATGCTATTTGTGAGGCTTACCTTAAGGTTTTAAGAGTAGTATGTGAGTTTCAAAAGATCACAGAGGATAATACTTGGCAAAGCTTATATCCAATGAAGTTTTTGACTGAAGGAGAAATACAAGGGCTTGAAAGTGATGAAGAATATATTAGATTTCTTAAAGCTTTTAAGAGAGATTATATTTATGAAACCATGAAGCTTAATGGTGAGGTCTTTGGATATAATACCTTAGATCATATTTGTGGGGTTCATCATTTATCCTTATATATTGGAAGACAGGCAAAACTCAAGAACCTTCCAGTGGATTTAGGAAGAGTTTCAGGAGCTGCAGCAGGTCATGACATCGGTAAGTATGGCTGCAAGGGGGAAGAACTAAGAAGAGTTCCTCATCTACATTATTATTATACAGACCAATGGTTTAAAAAGCATAATATAAACTATATTAGAAATATAGCTATAAATCACTCTACTTGGGATTTGGAACTTGAAAATCTTTCCCTTGAAAATTTGATTTTAATATATTCAGACTTTAGAGTGAAAAATATTGAAACAGATAAAGGTGTGAAAATGCACATTTTTTCCCTTGCAGATTCCTTTAAGGTAATTTTAGATAAGTTAGAAAATATAGATGAAAAAAAGGAAAAAAGATATAGAAGAGTTTATGCAAAGCTAAAGGATTTCGAAGATTATTTAGTGAGCATTGGAGTTAATACTACCCTTGAAGAAACTCAAAATCTAACTCTTAATGAAAGACCTATCTATTCCTTAATGCATGGAAAAGAAGTAGTTCAGAATTTAAGGTACCTTTCAATAAACCACAACATAAAGCTTATGTATGCTCTTCGTGATGAGTACTCTATTGAAGAGATTTTTGAGCAAGCAAGAAGTGAAGAACATTGGAAAAATTTAAGGCAATATATAAGAGTTTTTGAGGAGTATTCCACTTATTTAACTCAGAAACAAAAAATTCAAACTATGAGATTCTTATATGATAATTTAATTCATCCAGAAGATGATATTAGACGTCATTGCGCTGAACTTATAGGAGTCTTAATAGGGATTTTTGATGAGGACTATAATAAGGAAATCCCTAAAAAGGTAATTTTAGATAGACCAGAAATAAATAGTGGGCAGCTTTTTAAAGAGTATTTAGACCTACTTCTTAATCCAAGTCATAAAATAATACCAGGACATAGAACTTGGATAGGTTATAGCACTAGAATAATGGTAAATTCGCTTTTTAAAAATTGTAGAAAAACCATGATAACAACATATAGAAATATACTTATGGATTATTATAGGACAACAGGTGTTTTAAGTAATGAAACTCAGTTATTTCTTATTGAAACTGTAAAGTATATTCCTATGGAGCCCTTTGATGAAAGTTTAACAGTGGTATTCAAATATATAATTTCTATGGCTAAAAAGAGAAATGCTAGTTTAAGACTAGCAGCCTTAGAAGCTATTGGAGATGTACTAGAAAAAATACCTAACAACAGCCTAATTAGAGAAATCACTAGTGAATATTTGAATGTTACAAATACTAGGAGTAAAATTCCTACAGAGAACTTAATGAAATTAAATTTAGCCAACCTAATGGATTTAGAAGAAAAAATCTGTTTGTTTCAAAGATTTTGTGATCTTGATTCTGTAAGAATTCCAGAAATTTTTCTAAGCAACTTAAAGTCAGCCACGGATTGGGTAAAGAAAAAACACCAAATTCAACTGCTTTTAGAGTATACCTTGAGAAATGTAGAGCTAACTGGACTGCATACAGCTATTCATTTTTGCAATTTATTGAAGGTAAGTGCAGTTGAAACTGTAAGAAAAAGGGCTGGTTTTGCTATTTTGAGGATTATGCCTCGGTTAACCTTAGCAGAAAGAAATGAAGTGGCTGTAGAACTTTTAAGAGCATTAGAAATAGATGAGCATAGATTTACAGAATATATCCCACCACTACTTGGAGAAGTACTTCTTTGGTTAGAGCCAAAGGAACTAAATGAAGTAATTGATGATTTTAAAATTAAAATAAAGGCATCAGAAGAAAATATACAACCTTTAATCTTAAAAACTATTGGAATCTGTGTTGCAGGCTATGGGAAATATAAAGATAGATTTAGTGAAAAGAAGGAATCCAATAGTAGCAGACTTGTAAGTATGATAGGCATATTATTAAATGGTCTTGGTGATTATAAAATTAGAGTGAAACAGGCAGCAATAAGCACTTTAGGTAAGGATATTTTTGGAGCGAAAACCCTATCCTTAGAAGAAAAATATGATATTTTTAAACTTATTGGTAAGAAGGTACTAACCTTAATTACTGATGATGAGAGAGACAGAATTATTTTCCTTACTAACTCAGCAGCCCTAAATCACATATATAGATTTATTTCTGATTATAGCTTTTTCAAAGGGGAAATTGATATACCTACATGTTCTAAAGTAGCCTTTTTTCCTGGAACCTTTGACCCCTTCTCCTTAAGTCATAAAATAATTGCAAGGGCAATTAGGGACATGGGCTTTGAAGTCTATCTAGCAGTAGATGAGTTTTCCTGGTCAAAGAAAACCTTGCCTAACATACTAAGGAAAATTCTAATAAATATGTCCATTGCAGATGAATTAAATATATTTATTTATCCAGAAGTATTCCAAACCAATATATCGAATTCAGAGGATTTAAGAAAGCTCAGAGAAAACTTTAGTCATTCACAAGTTTATTTTGTAGCTGGTAGTGACGTTGTACTAAATGCTTCTTGTTATAAAAAGTCTCAAAGCGAAAATTCTATCCATACTTTTCCACATATTATTTTTGAAAGAGGAAAAAGTAAATATTTAGAGGATGTTAAACAGAAAATTAATGAGGAAGTAATGGTTTTAAATCTTCCTCCAAGCTATGCAACTATTAGTTCAAGTCAAATTAGAGACTACATTGATAGAAATCGTGACATATCAAGTTTAATAGACCCGTTAGTTCAGCAGTATGTATATGAGAGAGGCTTCTATCAAAGGGAACCTTTAGAAAAAACATCTTTGACCTCTTCTAATATAGATGTTGAATTTGCGGAGGAAATTACAGAGGATTTAATTAAAAGTGTTAGTATTTCTTCCAAGCACAAGGAATTAGTTAAGGTGTTTTTAAAAGAACACTCAGAAAAGACTGCTGCAAAGCTAGTTATAATTAAAAATACAGAAACTCATGAAATTATAGGTTTTTCAGCGCTGCATTGGGTGCGTTCCAATGACCTTTACAGGGAAGTTCTCTGTGATAAAGTTGCTAGATTTATCCGTGAAAGTGGAACAGGGAGGCTTATCCTTATTGATGCAATTTATTTAAATAATAAAGATAAGAATAAGGCTATGGAAGAAATATTAATCACAGAAACCTTAGCTTATGCTATATCTAAAGATTATGAGTATGCTTTATTTAAACCAAGGCAAGATGAGTTTTACACAGATGCTATATTACAAGGTTTATCTTTGTGTGGGTTTAAAGAACTAGATACAATCAATGATAGAATCCCTGTTCTAGGTGTTGATATGAGCAATCCTTGTGTACTGAACTTAGATATTGAAAATGTACTAAAGGAACCTTTTAGAAGTAGCAGTAGAGTGAAAACAGTGGTTTCCTCTACAAGAAGGAGGTTACAGGAGGCTTTAACTGGACTATATCCAGGAGAGCTAATACTTCCTTTTGAAACAGATGTTCTTCATCAAAAAATGATTAAAAAAATATGTGAGGAAAATGGAGTATCCACAAAGGTAAGTCATAATAAGGAATATGGAGAAACTATGTGTGTTCCATATGGGGATATTCTTGATAGATATGTGGTGCCAAACACAGTAACAAAGTCACTTCATACAGAAAAATATTATAGTCCAGATATGAAGAGCTTTTTTATAGGAGAATCACCTTATTATTTGAATCTAGAAAATCAAATGAAAACGATAAAGTCCTTTAATAGGCCAGTGATTCTTGTTGATAATATACTTCATAAAGGTTACAGGATGAAAGCTTTAGACCCACTTTTAAAAAAGGAAGGGGTTGAGGTAAAGAAAATTATTGCTGGAATCCTTTCAGGAAGAGGAAAAGATTTAATGGATATGCAAGAACGGGAAGTAGATGCAGTATACTTTATTCCAAAGCTAAAGGTTTGGTTTAATGAAAACTCTATGTATCCCTTCATCGGAGGAGATGCCCTGTGGAGAGGAGCTTATCCAAGGAGAAATCTAATTCCATCAGTGACCTCGATACTTCCCTATACTTATCCAATTTTTATAAGAAATGCAGATAAAAACAAGATTTTTGAGTTATCTAAGGTTTGTATAGAAAATTCCATTGAAATACTAAGAGCCTTAGAAAATGAGTACCACATATTATATACTCGAAATCTAACCTTAGGCTCTTTAGGGGAAGTATTAACCACTCCACGTAGGCCTGATATTGGAAAGGATATGTACTATGATTTAACTATAGCTCCATCTCATTATCTTCAAAATGATCTAGAGCAATTAAGAAGACTGGAGAATATGTTTTTTTAGATTAACATTTAAGTATTAGCCAAATAATTGACTACTAAAAATTATTACTAAGAGGAGAAACCTATGTTTTATTATAAATACAAAGATAAATTAATTATTTCAAAGAAAAAGTATGAAGAATATGCTTCAAATATTCCTGAGGAACATAATATAAAAAGTGAGATTAATACTAATTTGCTAACCTCAAGCAGTTTTGAGGATTTTCATGAGATTTCGCAGGATGAAGGAGAAGAATATGACGGGACAATTTATGCACTTAATTTATTAAATCCTAAATATTCAAGAAGAAGCTTTGTTGTAAGTCATAAGGAACATTTATTTATAGAGGAAGAAACTCTAGACTTACTTAAGAAACCCCAAAAAATAGAAGAAGAAAAAAGCTTAAATGGAGCTAATCCAGCAATTCCCCAGTGGGTAGCTGATGCTATTGAGGAAAAAAGGATAATTTCCTTAAATATAGGTTACGAAAACTGGAAAGATGTAATTGAATACAAGGAACCCGAAAAGTGGAAAATAAATGTCGTTGGGTTAGGAGATGTAGGTGGAACCCTACTAACAGGACTTAAATTACTAGGATGTGAAAAGGTATCGCAGTTAGGTCTTTATGATAGAGATGAAAATAAGACTAATCGTTGGAAGTTAGAGTTAGGGCAAATTCTTTCTCCCAATATGGTGGAAAGAGATATAAATATTGTAAGGCTTAAAGAAGGGGATATTTTTAACTGTGATCTATTTGTATTCTGTGTATCTGTTGGAGTTCCTGAGGTTGGGAAAGAAGTTCAGGATGTAAGACTTATTCAATTTAAAGGCAACTCTAAAATAATAAGTTCTTATGCAAAGATGGCCAGAGAATGTGGATTCAAGGGAATATTTGCAGTGATCTCTGACCCTGTAGATTTGCTATGCAAGGTAGCTTTTGAAGAGAGTAATAAAGACCAAAGTGGAATAGTGGACTTTAAAGGACTAGCTCCAGAGCAAATAAGGGGTTATGGGTTAGGTGTTATGAACGCAAGAGCCTGTTATTATGCTATGGAAAATAAACAAACTGAAAATTATCCGCTAGAAGGTAGAGCTTTTGGTCCTCACGGAGAAGGACTTATAATAGCAAATAGTATTGAGAATTATAGGGAAGATTTATCTAAGGAATTAACACAAAAAACAAAAACTGCCAATTTAGAAGTTCGTGGTACTGGATTTAAGCCCTATATAGCACCAGCATTATCCTCAGGAAGTTTAGCGTTACTTAGTACAATTAATTCTCAGTGGCACTATAGCGCTAACTTTATTGGTGGAACATTTATGGGATGCAAGAATAGATTTTTAAAGGGATGTACGGAAGTTGAAACCTTAGAATTCCCATTACAGCTATTTGAAGAACTTCAACATACCTATAAACTGTTGGACGAACTTTACAACAGTTGAGAATTTAGAGTTTACAATAGGTTTTCTTAGTGAAATTTAATTCATTTATCCTCAAAAGAACTTAAGGGAAGAAGGTAGTTTTAATTTACGAATTAAGTGTTGAATTTGATTATCCAAAGTTAACAACTTGAATAAATTATTTCCAAAAGCTTTAGAACTATGATAAAGATAATGTATAGGTTAGGAGGAGCTAATCTTTGGAAGAAAAACAAATAATACTTAATCCTAGTTGTCCTTGTACAAGAAAATGTAAAAGGCATGGAAACTGTAAGGAATGTAAAGAAAACCATAAGGATAAGAAATTACCTACATGGTGTAAAAGGGAAGAAAAATTAAAATAAATCTTAGTAATGTGGAGACTTAAGAGATGAAAATTATTTTTATCATCATTAATTGAATTATGATGAATAAATCAATCTTAAAAAGATTTAAAAGAATCAAGCTGGACTTCATATATCAATTAAGTCTTCACTCAGATTCCATATAAGGAGGGTTCTATGGAAATTCTATATGTAATATCACCAAATCCTAATAGGAGCGAAACCATAGAAAATATGGTTCAGGCAGCTTTAGGGAATAGCAACTATACTCTAGTAACTAGCATTGAATTTACTCCTAATTTGCAAAATAAGAAATTATTATTTATTAGTGAAGTTAATGAATTAGGGACAGACTTATATATGATAGAGTACTTATTACGGATGATAAAAAGGGGGAGAGATTGCCTCAAAGGCTCAATAGGTGCCCTTTTAGTTCATAGCGAAACAGAACATGGAACAAAAAGAACTGCTCAAGATATTATATTTGCTGCTAACAGCCTAGGTTGCAGCTTTATTGGTCATCCTTTGGTTGAGGCAATAAACAGTTTAAAGAATCTTCTTACCTGGCAAAAAACTCTAGATTTGTCTCTCGAAGAAATTTGCTATAAAAATTGTAAAGATTTAATTGGGAGATTAATGAGCTATAATTTAGAAGTATTGGAAAATCCTAAAATTTTAGCACTCTACTCGAGTCCTCACAAGACTTCAAATACCCTAGACTTATGGCATCTGGTTTCAAAGCATTTAAAGGGATATGATTTAAGAGAATTGTTAATTGAAGCTGGAGAAGTAAAGGATTGCCATGGATGCTCTTTTAAGTTATGTACTCACTATGGTAAGAATAATAGATGTTTTTATGGAGGAATAATGGCTGAAGA
Organism: Clostridium punense; assembly: GCF_017874425.1. GTDB lineage: Bacteria > Bacillota > Clostridia > Clostridiales > Clostridiaceae > Clostridium_J > Clostridium_J punense. Next base: position 17,020 of record NZ_JAGGLL010000002.1, on the reverse strand, counting down.
AGTTCTTCCAGCTATTGCTGAATCAGATGCAATTGTATGGTTGTGCCCAAATTACAATGATGCAGTTGCAGCAAACCTAACAGCAGTTATAAATAGACTTACTGTACTATATAGACAAATGTCTTTTCATGAAAAAAGTGTTTTTGCAGTTATAGTGTCAGGTAATTCTGGTAGTGACTCAATTGCTAAGCAATTGATTGGAGCACTAAACATAAATAAAGGCTTTAGACTTCCACCTTACTTCTCTATCATGGCAATAGCAAACGATCCAAAAGCAATCTTCGAAGTGGAAGGAATTGAAGAAAAAAGCAAAGACTTTGCACAAAATATAAAACTGCAAATTAAATGTTAATAACTCTCATGGTGAAAAATCATAGTGTTATATTAAACCTATTATAGAACTTTGGTGAAATAATGTATAAAGTAAAGAACCAAACTAATTACTTAAGTGTGGCCCACAGTAGTTAAAGATACAGTGGGCTTTTAAATTTTAATACTAGTAGAGTTAGTAAAGTTTTATAATTCACAAAATGCTAAAATATTTAAATGTAAAATAGATATTTTATATGATACCTTAGTTAGATTATGAAACATATTTACTCTGTCCGTAAAGATAGAGTAAAATCATATAGAGTTTTACAAAGATTCAAAAGAAGAATTTTAATCATATTCATAAAAATAAAAATATGCTAAGCCTTAACCATCCATTAATTAACAAAGATAAATAATGGATGGATTTTATTCGACTATGTGAAAAATTAACAAGTTTATTTACAAAACCTAGTAGTTGCTGTATAATCTTAGGAAGATATAAGCGAAATAAAGGTGGATTTGTCATATTTTGAAATATAATATAAAATATAAGGTATTTGTTTTTTATTAGTGAACTATGTTATAAGCCTAATAAAAAGCTAAGGATTCTTAAAACTGAAAGATAATTTATTTATTATGATCCAGATTTTAAGTTAGAGTTTCAAATTAATTTTGCCCGGGAAATAAGTTCAGAAAATTCCATTTATAATGAAAATATTCATTTCATAACAGGGAGAAAGTTTTATGGAAAATCACACAAAAGATCCATGCTTGATTAGCATGGAGAAAACAAAAGACAAAGATATTAAAAGTTACTATTCACTCAATAAGGGAATTATAGATGAAAATGAATTAATAAAATCGAAGATTTTTGATGCTGTTTTTAAAGGTATAACAGATATTATTGGTGTGTACAAGCCTGACGGCACAATCATGTTTTATAATGAGGTAGGATATGAGTTTTTTAAGAAAACTCCTTCCCAAATGGAAGGAAAGAAGTGCTATGAAATGCTTGGTAGATGTACAAGATGTAGCAACTGTACAACCATGGAAGTGTTAAACACAAAAACTATGATGAAACTTGAAAAATATATGCCTGAGATTGATAGATATATGGATGTAACATGCAACCCTGTATTTGATGAAGAGGGGAATATAGTACTTGTAGTTGAACAGTTAAGAGACATTACCAAGGAAAAAAAGTTGCAACAGGAACTTATAGAAAGTGAAGAACGCTATAGAAGAATTATTGACTTATCACCAGATGCTATTGTTGTCTTAGTAGATGGAAAAATTGTTTTAGCCAATAAAGAGGCAGCAAGGATAGCAGATACAACTAAAGAAAAACTTATAGGACTATCAATTGAAACTTTTGTATCTATTGAGTACCATAGTTTAATACAAGCAAGGATTGAGTACATATTAAGAGAAAAGGTATCGAGTCCACTGTTTGATTATAAATTAATTACTCTTCATAGTAATGTTATTGATGTGCAAGTATCTTCTAAATATGTAATTTATGGAGGTAGGCCTGCAATTCAATGTGTTATAAGAGATATTACAGAGTATAAAAAATCATTAAATACAGCCTTAAAGGAACAGATAAAATCTCTTGAAAAAATTTTTCCAATTAAAAGTAAGGCTGTTTTAGAAACTTTGTATATACCCTCCAAGATCCTGAGTGGAGATTACTACATAATAAAAAAAATAAGTGAAGACCTAGTATTAGGAGTGCTATTCGATGTTAGCGGAAAAGGGGTTAGTGCTGCTATGAGTATTTCCGCTTTTCGTGTACTCTTTCAAGAAGCAATGAATGTCTTTACAAATCCGAAAGAGTTACTTGATGAACTAAATAAAAAGGTTTCTGATTATCTTGATGAAAGCTATATAGCAGCTTGCTGCTTTAGTTTTAATTTTAAGGAGAACCAGTTAAAGGTTGTAGGTGCAGGTATAAATAGATTCATGTACCAAAGTGAACATATTATCGAAGAAAAAATTGTTAAAGGTCCTTTTTTGGGGATGTTTCCTAATAGTTTATTTGATGAAGAAGTTATTCAAGTTAACAAGGGAGATAGGATTTTCTTTTTTACTGATGGACTAGATATAGTTTTTGATGATGAAAAGATAACTAGTGAAGTTGTTAACCTTCAAAACGTAGGTATAACTAAGGATTATATATATAGCCGCTTTATGGATAAAACTTTAGATGTAAATGTCTTAGTAGATGATAGCACATTATTAATAGTAGAAATTTTATAGATAATGGGGGATATGTTATGAAAACTGTAGAAGGTAAGTGCACCTTATATGGATTGAAAAATTATGACTCAGTAATTAATAAAATTGTTGAGGAGTTAGGGCTTATGGAAAGTTTATTTGATATCAAATTAATACTTACAGAAGCCCTTACGAATGCATATAAGCATGGTAATAATGAAGATAGAAATAAACCTATTATTGTAAATTACTCTTTTGATGGTACAAATTTAACTTTTCACATAGTAGACTGTGGTGTGAGTGAAGAAATTCTTTCTGTTCCAGAAGAATTGAAGGATGAAGACATATTAAAGGAGGGGGGGAAAGGGCTGTTTTTATTAAAGTGTCTTTGTGATAAAGTGGAGTTTTTCAAAAATACCTTGGTAATAAAAAAGGTATTTGCTTAAGTAATTAAAATAATAATACTTAGTGGATAAAGAGGGTTAACAAAGGTTTAGGGCAATTACTATATTAATAAACTATTTCCGACTTCAAAGAGCTTGCAACTATAAGGTAATAGTAATTTAACATGTGTATTCGTTAATATATGTATAGTAAAGTTAATTTTTGTGATAATTTAAGAATGACTTAATTTGTAAATAGGAGAGACATAAATGAAGAAAAGTTTGAAAGCTAAGCTAATTATAATGTTTGTAATTTTTATATCTGTACCTTTAATTGCATCGGGAGTATTTTCATATATTTCTGCTTCAACTGCAATGGAAAAGTCTACAGAGGGAAATTTAGTAGAAATTACAAATAAAACTGGACAAATAGTTCAAAGTACTGTTAGTTCAGTAGAAAAGTACATACAATTAATGACTATGAATAAAGACATACCAACCGCTTTAAAGACTAATAGCACAGAAGATAAGAAAAATGCATTTGATTACATAGCAGCAGTTCAAAGTGCATATAGCAAGGAAATTGAGCAAATTGTTATCGTAGATTTATCAAGCAAAGGAATTATTTCTAATGCTAACATGAATGAAAATATTGATTTAAGCGATAGAGATTATATTAAAACAGCTCTAAGTGGAATAGCAGGCAAAAGTGGCGTAATAGAATCAAAAACTACGGGCAAAAGAGTTATTGCTATTGCTTATCCTCTTACATATGAAAATAAGGTGGTAGGTGCAATACTAGCATCTATAAAATTAGAAACAATAACAGAACATCTTGATAAGGTTAAAATCGGAAAAGGTGGCTATGCCTTTATGCTTAATAAGGATGGTCTTATGCTCCATCACCCAGTGGGAGACAAAATCCTTAAAGAAAAGGTATTTGAAACTACAAGTCCTAGCTTAAAAGCATTAACCGAAATTATGAAAACTGGAAAGTCAGGCTCAGGGGAATATAACTATGAAGGTGTAGAAAAATATATGGCCTTTGTTCCTGTAGGAGATTGGATTGTAGCAGTTACGGCTAATTATAATGAATATATGGACGCAGCTTTTAAAATAAGAACTAATACCTTGGTGTTAACTATAATATCCTTAATATTGGCTATTGGTGCTGCTTATGGAATGACTACAAGAAATATTATAAAACCAATAAAACAACTTGAAGATCTTATGATTCAAGCAGGACAAGGGGATTTAACTGTTTTATCCAATATAAAAACAAGAGATGAAATACAAACTCTTGGAGAGAAGTTTAATGACATGATACAAAGTCAAGGTGACATCATAAATAATGTAAGAAAAAGTGCAGAAGAATTAGCAGCTTCCTCGGAAGAAATGGCTTCTTCTACAGAAATTATAGGTGCAGCATCTGAAGAGATTACTAATAGTATACAAGGTGTGGCCGCAGACGCAGAAGAGCAAAATAATGCAGTGGTAGAAGCATCTAAAGTCTTAGTAGAACTATCTAGCTTAGTTCAAATAGCTCAAAATAAATCCTCAACAGCTAAAGGTAACTCTGATACTTGTTTACAAGTAGCTCAAGGAGGAAGGACCTACCTTAAACAAACTGTACAAGCTATGGACGGTATAAGTGAAGTGTCTACGGAAACTTCTGAGACCCTTAAGGCTTTAGAGCAGCTTTCTAATAAGGTGGGAGTAATTGTCACAACCATAAACGGTATTGCTGAGCAAACCAACTTACTAGCATTAAATGCCGCTATTGAAGCTGCAAGAGCTGGTGAACAGGGAAGAGGCTTTGCTGTAGTTGCTGATGAAGTAAGAAAACTTTCAGAGGAATCTACAAAAGGAGCTAATGAAATAACAACTTTAGTAGGAGAAATGGTTCATCAAATTAGCTTAGCCGTAAAATCCATGGAATATGGAATGAATGCAGTGAATGAAGGAGTAGCAGTGGTTTCTCAAACTGATGAGGCTTTCCTAAGCATAATTGGTTCAGTAGAACAAATCGTTAAGGATATTAAACAGATAGATGAGATAACTAAGAGTGAAGTAGCAAGTTCAGAACAAATTATAAAACTAATTGATTCTGTAGCTACAAGGACTGAGGGGACAGCAGCAAGTAGTGAGCAGGTTTCGGCTTCTACAGAAGAGCAGGTGGCTACAATTCAAAATTTATCTTCTGTAGCAGAAGAAGTCAGTGCTATGGCTAATGAGTTAAATATTTTAGTTGAAAGATTCAGGATAAGAGGTGAATAAGATGATAAATACAGTCATGATACCAAGGAACTTTGCTATAGACGAGGCTACTGAATTAAGAGAAAAACTTATTGATATGATTGAAAATAATAAGTATGATTTTCTTCTTGATTTTAGTAACTGTACTTTCATAGATAGTACAGGATTAGGGGTTTTGGTTTCTGTTTATAAGAGAATCAACGAACATAAGGGAAGTTTAAAACTTGTTAAGTTAAATGATAATGTGATGAAAGTGTTTAAGCTAACTCGTTTAGATAAGGTATTTGAAATAAATTAGGTTTTAATAAAAGGCTGTTCACAAAAAGAGTGAACAGCCTTTTAGGTTTTAAAGCATTTTAGTGTAAGTGATTTAAAAGATACCATCATGAATTTTATTGATAATATTTCAAATCATAAATGAAAATAGTAGGTCCTAAATTATAAAAGAAAGAAATGGTAGGTATTTAGTATATTATCAAAGTAATGAAGAATTTTATTCTTTATATAGTTTATTTAGATATACTATTATTTAGGTGAGAGCATAGTATTAGCTACGTTAAATGAAAAATAAATTATATTTAAAATAATGAAAAATCTCAATAATTACTAAGAAATAATTGTAATAAAATAACACTATATGTTACAATATGTAAGAATATGCTAAAAGTAATATTTAGGAGGAATTATAATTGAAGAATAAAAGAATGAAAATGAATATTAGGACAAAACTAATGTTCAGTTTTATGGCTATGTGTTTAATACCTTTAATTGCACTTGGGAGCTCAACTTATATTAATTCTCAAGCAATTCTTAGCAAAAAACTTGAGGTTACTAGTTCGCAAACCCTACTAGAGGTTAATAGAGGACTTAGTAACTATTTTAATGCAATGGCCAATCAGATAACAACTTTAGCAGGAAATTTTGACTTTGTAAATGTGGATGACAATCCAACATATATAGATTTTGCAAAATCATTGCTTAAAGATGTTCAGGGCAGTACTGATGACATATCAAATGTATACTTTGGAACAGAATCAGGAAAATTTGCGATTTATCCTGAAGCAGATATGGGGAAGGACTACAACCATAAAACTAGGGACTGGTATACTCTTGCAGCTGCAAAAAAAGGACAAGTAGTAATCACAAATCCTTTTAAAAGCGCGTCTACAGGTAAGTATGTAGTATCTATTGCAAAAGGGGTTATGAAAGATGAAAAACTTATTGGGGTAGTAGCAATGAATGTAAATCTAGAGAAACTATCGGGTGAGTTAGCTCAAATTAGAGTTGGAGATAGTGGATACGTTTTTGTAGCTGATAGCAATGGGAAAATGATAGCCCATAAGGATCCATCACTTATTGGAGGGGATTCACCAACTACTATAGCAATATGGGATGAAGCCAAAGCTAATACAAGAGGTTTTGGACATTATGAGTTCCAAGGAAAGAATAAATTTGCATCATATGATACCAATGAAGCTACAGGATGGAAGTTAATAGCACCTATGGATGAAATGGAACTTATAAAAGATACAAATAGCATAAGAAATATGATGTTATTAACTGTATTAATTGTAATTGTGATATCTGCAATAGTCTCCTATATTATAAGTCAAGGGATGGCTTCTAATATAAATAAAGTGAGAAAAGCATTCAAGAAGGCATCTGATGGTGATTTAACTGTTTCGGTACATATTAAATCTAGGGATGAAATACGAGCATTAGGTGAAGAGTTCAATTCAATGATGGTAAATATATCAAGTTCATTAAAAAGTGTAGAAGCTTCATCAAAGGTAGTTTTAGACACTGCTACAAATGTTGCAGCAATGTCAGAAGAAACATCAGCAGCTATAACTCAAGTTTCACAAGCTGTAGACGAGATTTCTTCAGGAGCAACAAAGCAAGCTCAGAGTTCTTTAGAAGCACTTTCAAGTATGGAGGAGTTTTCTGAAAAACTTGAGAAAGTAACTGAATCAGCTCAAGAAATGGGCGGAATTTCAACCTCGACTCAAGAGTTAAGTTCTAATGGATTAACAATGGTAAAGGAACTAACAGAAAAATCTAAGGAAACTAAAGTGTCTACTACAGAAGTAAGTGAAATTGTAGAAGATGTAAATAGCAGTATGGCTCAAATTAATTCAATATCAGATACTATCGCTCAAATTACTGAGCAAACAAATCTCCTATCTTTAAATGCATCTATAGAAGCAGCAAGAGCAGGAGAATCGGGTAGAGGATTTGCAGTAGTTGCAGATGAAATTAGAAAGCTAGCAGAACAATCTAAGAATTCTACTGAAGAAATAAGAAGAATTGTAGAAACTATTCAAAGTAAGTCTCAAAAAGCAGTAAAAGCAATTAATAAAGCTGAGAATACAGTTTTAGAACAAGAAAATTCAGTAAATAAAACCGAGGAAATATTTAATAACATTATAGATGGAATCTTTATTTTAACAGATAAGGTAGAAGAAATAAAACAAGCCACTCTAGAAATAAATAATAAAAAGGATTCTATACTTCAAGAAATTGAAAGTGTTTCTTCTATTTCTGAAGAAACTGCTTCATCTACAGAAGAGGTGGCAGCATCTACAGAAGAAGTTAGTGCGTCAATGACTGAGTTTACTAACTATGCGGAGGAGTTACAGGGACTTTCCCAAAAATTACAAGATGAAGTTAGTAAATTTAAATTATCAGAATCAGACAGCTAAATATAATACTAAGAACAGCTAGCAAGAATAGTAATTCTTGCTAGCTTTTGGACTTATTAGAGATAATTAAGGCATTCTATCACTAATAATATGCAGAGTTTCCAATAGTTTCAGTATAAATTAAATAGTCTATTAGTACGAAGATTAACTTGGAGAAGCAGTAAGAGTTTGAATCTCAATAATATTGGCATGGCTAGTATGTATGTTACATAAAAATTACTGCATAAATTGAGTTTTGCTTAATTAGTAATTTATAGTTGACTATTATGACAAAAAATTCTCTGAAATTAATATTTAGGGATGAAAGGCGGGGGGATTATGAGAACCATACAAGAAGCATCAAAGCATTCAATTTACAATAAAAAAAAGGTTGAGAAAAGTTCCATATGCGGGTGTTATCATTGCTTAAACATTTTTAAACCTGAAGAAATTAACTCATGGATGGATGAAGGCAGGACAGCGAAATGTCCCAAATGTGATATGGATAGTGTTTTAGGTGATATATCCGGTTATGAAATCAACTCTCAAACGTTACAAGTATTAAATGAATACTGGTTTGAAATTGAGTAGAATGTTCAATGATTTGCAAGTTTTAATGCTTAATTATGAATTTCACTTATTAATAAATTGAGAGAAAAATATAGTTTTCAGAATTATAAAAAAAGGTTGTTTAAACCATTATGGGTTATTGTGGGTTAAGTATGAAACTACTGGAAAGGGGTTGTTTTTGGTACAAGCCTCATGTTATCATGTATTCATCAGCAAGGAACTGAAGAAATAAAAGCTTCCAATTCTCAGTTGGGGTAATAGGTTATACCTCAAGGAAGTAAAAGCAAAATAAAAAATAAGGAGTTGTTGATCAATGATAACAAATAAAATTTTAGCATTAATCTTATCACTTTGTACAATAGGGGGAGCAACTGCAGGAACTGTTGCAAATAACAGTCAATTTATTAAACTCCCACTTGATTCAATTGTGCAAAAGATAAATCAAGGTAACATTAATAATGGACAAATTATTGAAATTCCTATAAATAATCAAAGTCCAACAGATAATCAAACAGGAGGACAAGCTCCTTCTACTGAAGCACCAAAACCAGAAGCTCCAACAAATGTAGTAACAAAGCCAGAGCAACCAAAAACTGAGACTCCAGGAACTGTAACTACAAAGCCAGAAGCACCAAAACCAGAGCAACCTGCTACAAACCCAGCTACATCTACTCCAAGTGGGTTGCCAGCTAATCCAAATAATAAGAGCTTTAAATATTTAGAGGCAGTTGAAAAAGAAATATTAACTTATGTTAATCAGGAGAGAACAAAGGCTGGACTTAAACCATTAGCGTGGGAAGAAGCTATGAGACCTATAGCTAGATATAAATCAAACAATATGCTTCAATATAACTACTTTGAGCATAATACACCATCTTTAAACAATGCTAGCCCAATGGATTTAGCAACTAAATACTTTAAGTATAATACCAATGGATATGGTGAAAATATATTTTATAGCATGGGTTATCCAGAAGCTACAACTACTGCAAAATATCTAGTTGATCAATGGATGAACTCACCAGGACATAGAGCAAATATTTTAAATTCAAACTGGACTAAGATGGGTGCTGGAGTTGTGTTTAGCAGCCAAGGAAACTATGTTTATGCAACACAGCATTTCTCAACAAGATAGTGGAGAAAATATGCAAACTAAATAACCTTGTTGATTACTTTAGGGTGTAGGGAATTTTATTTCTCTACATTCTTTTATTTTTTTATTCATTTTTTTAGTACAAGTCCTATATATATTAGGTAATGAAGTTTTTCAAGAGGGAGTTTGATTTATATGTGGACTTTTGTACTTTTAATAGTAGTTAATATCGCTCTTATTTTATTCTTTTGTCATATGTTTTCTAATAGTGTAGAAAATTTAGGAAAGAAATTAAATTTAGGAGATGGGGTAGTAGGTAGTGTTTTATCTGCTGTGGGTACAGCACTGCCTGAAACTATGATTCCCATTATTGCGGTTATTAGTAATAAACCTTCAGGAAATGGAATAAGCACCGGTGCAATTTTAGGTGCTCCTTTTATGCTGTCTACTTTAGGTTTTCTTGTTACTGGATTTGCTGTGTTTTTTTATTCTTCAGTTAATAAAAGAACAATAATGCTACATGTGGACAAAGGGATATTTTCGCGAGACTTTTTCTTTTTTATCATTTCATATATAGCTACAATTTTAATTTCTATTACTAAAAATAAATCTATTTTTTATTCTGGAGCAATGTTTTTAGTGCTACTCTATTTTATTTACATAGTAAGTACTCTTAAACATCAAGGAGGAAAAGAAGAGGCTGCACCAACTCTTATGCTAAGTAGAATTACTAGAAGTAGTGGAATGATTGTTATACTACTTCAATTAGCTTTATCTTTAATAGGGATAATTTTAGCTAGTGAGGAATTTGTGGACAACATAAATAGAATGTCTACTACTTTGGGGATATCTTCCTTTGTGTTATCCATGATAATTTCACCTATAATTACGGAGCTACCGGAAAAGTTTAACTCTATAATGTGGATAAGGAGTAGAAAGGATAATCTAGCTCTAGGAAATATTACAGGAGCAATGGTTTTTCAAAGTACCATACCAGTTGCTTTTGGGCTTGCAGCTACTAATTGGAACTTAAATACTACTTCGCTTTTCATAATGACTCTTACGCTAATTTCAGCATTAGTGCAATATCTTTATCTAGAAACAAAAGAAACTATTAGCCCTTTTGTTTTGACATTAAGTGGTTTGCTATATGGTGTTTTTATTTATGTAATTCTTGTACCATAACTAGCATTTATTCTTTAATCATATAATTCCAACTATATAAATAAAAATTATATAACAATAATTTAAATAACGTCTGGTGATAGTTATGAGAAAAACCTATTTGCAGATACAATAGATGAACATAATCATATAAATAAAACAAATAACTAAATCATAAATATTATGATAATATTTATTGTGGGATAAAACTTAAGAATATAATAAATAAGTTGCAGAGATTTTATCATATTACAACATAGAACATGAACCAAAGGAGAAAAAACATGAATTTTAATTTTAGAAAAATTATTTCATTAATTGTATTATCTTTCATCACTATTGTGTTACTTAGTGGTTGTGAAGTAAAAGCTGATAAGAATTTAAATGAAGAAGTTGCTAATAATAAGAAGGAAATAACTGTAGGTTTTATAAGTAGCAGTGATAGTTGTTGTACAACCCCAGTGGATAAAAATCAAGGCTTTCAAACAGCTCTATGGGAAGAAGTTGGAAAGCATACTGACTATAAAATAAATTTTAAATCTGCTGATAAAGATTCCATTATAGATTTATATAAATCAGGTAAAATAGACACCATAGTATATAAGTTTGATCAAGGGGAAAAATCTCAATTTAATTATGAATTAACGGTACCTATTGTTGATGTACCAATAACTACAATAAATCAATTCCCTTTTAAGGATGATTCAAGAGGCAAAGATTTGCTTAAGGTTGTAAACGAATCCTTAAAGGGAATGGAGGAGAAAGGAACTATAAAACAATTAAAAGATAAGTGGTTCAATGAGAATTTGGAAAAATAATTTTGTTATTAACCATTGATTATAATTTGCAAATTAGATACACCCATAGACTAGTGTGAAGCTAGCATGGGTGTTCTTTTGCATTTGGGTATAATTAACTAAGTTTTTAATTACAATTGTTTAAAGTCTAATTTGGGTGCTTAATTTGAATATTTTCATCTAACCTTATAAAAGAATAGTCTTTAACAATGCAACTAAGGTTATTAAGTTTTTTTTCAAGGTCTGAACTAGAAAGTTTCTTGGTGAAAACAACTATATTGTCTTCGCATTCTATAGTTTTACATACCCAAGGGGCTTTTTGTAGAAGTTTAATTAGTGTACTCTTTTCATCCTCAATTATAGGGGTAAGTCTTACATAGTATTCCCCAGAGATGAAGTGAACTGTTTCGGTAGAAATTATGCTCTTTGATGAAAGATTATCCGAACTATAGGAACCGTTAATAATATCTATAAGATCACATATTATTGCATTGGAAGTAGGATTTTTTCCTGCGCCCTCTCCAATAAAATGAAGTTCACCAACTATACTACCATTCACAGAAATTATATTACAGGCATTTTTTATACTGGATAAAGTAGAACTGTTGCTAACTAAAACGGGTTCTACAGAAGCAGAAAGCCTGTTGTTATGATTTGAAGCTGTTCCTATTAATTTAACTGTGCAATTTAAGTTTTTAAATATTTTTATATCCAAAGAATTTATAGAGCGGATTCCACGGCAAGGAATTAAATCCTCTGTTATTACTTTCTTAAAAGCAATAGTAGATAATATAGCAAGCTTTCTGCTAACATCATATCCATCCACATCATCTGAAGAATTTATTTCAGCATAGCCTAACTTCTGCGCTAGAACTAAAGCTTCTTCAAAGGATAAGTTGTTGTCTTTCATTTGGGTTAATATAAAATTGCTAGTACCATTAAGAATTCCTCTAATTTCATTAATTTTATTAAAAACAGAGTGGTGCTTTAAGGGTTTAATGATAGGAATTCCCCCACCTACACTAGCTTCAAAAAGAAAAGCTTTATTCTTTTTTTCAGCAAGGTTTAATAATTCTTTAAGATGTCTAGCTACAACAGCTTTATTCGCAGTAATTACATGTTTCCCATTACTTAAACTTTTAAGTAAATAAGAATAAGCGGGACTAAAGCCATTAATAGCTTCTATTATAATATTTATTTTAGGGTCATTTAATATATCATTAAAATCATTAGTAAATAACTCTTCAGGAACATTTGGATCACGTTTTTTATTAAGATTTTTAACTAATATTTTGCTAACTGCAATATCTTCATTTATACAACTACTAATAGACTGATATTTCGTGAGCAATTCATAAACCCCAGAGCCTACAGTTCCAAATCCAAGCAAACCAATATTTATCATACAAAAACTCCTTTCAGATATAACTTATTTCATTGTTTCGTTTATTTAATTTAGAATATATAATAGATAGATAAAAAATATGGTAACCATACTAATTGCTATTTTAAAAAGCTAAGCAAGGTTTACTGATTACTGATTATGCTAAGCCAGTTAATAAAAAACTTTATAGCATCTTCTAACCAATTATATTTTGGTAAGTTGGCACAAGAATAATTTTCAGGGAACTTAGAATTCAAACCCATTAACATATCTCTTTTATACTCATCTAACAAAGTGTAACTATCATACTCCCAGTGACCAGTCAAAAATATTTGTTTATAATCACTAGAAGAGATGCAATGTACCCCTGAGATTTCAGAAGATATTAATACTCTAAGCGGTTCTATTTTATCTATAGAGTTTTTATCTATATAAAAGAATCTAGATTGAGGAATCCAAAGATTTTCGTTTAAACCAGCTAGTAAATTCGAGTTGTTATTTTCAATATGATTTGAATATAGGCCGAAGATTTTTTCCCTTACTAGAATTTTACTTATATTATAATGATAGTAAAGACCAGCACAAGCAGCCCAACATATATGGATAGTAGATTTAACCTTTAGCTTTGAAAATTCCATTATAGCTTTTAGTTCAGTCCAATAGTCTACAGATTTAAAATCTATTTTTTCTAAGGGTGCACCGGTTATTATTAATCCATGAAAGTTATAATCCATAACATCATAAAAGGTCTTATAAGCTGTTGATAAATAGTCCCTGGAAGTAGTTTTAAAGCTATGAGTAATAGGATATAAAAATACCACTTCTACTACAAAATTGGGATTATTAAGTAACTTTAAAATTTGAGTTTCTGCAGTAATCTTATTGGGCATGAGATTTAAAATAGCTATTTTAAGAGTATTAACAGGAATTTCTACAATATCTTCCTTATATAATAAACTTACATTTTCCTTTAGTAGTGCCTCACAGGAAAGTAAATTTTTACTTAATATAATAGGCAAGTTATCACTCCTAGCATTATTTAAGTTTATTCAATGCCTTATCGAAATCATTTATAAGGTCTTCAATATGCTCAATTCCTACTGAAACTCTAATTAGGTCAGATGATACTCCAGAAGCTTCTAGTTCTTCATCACTTAATTGCCTGTGAGTTGTACTTGCAGGGTGAATTACAGAGGTTCTCACATCTCCAAGGTGAACCACTAATGCGGCCAAGGTTAGGTTCTTTATGAATTCTTTAGCTGTAACTCTTCCACCTTTTATTCCAAAAGTTAAAATACCACTACCTCCTAAGGGAAGATATTTTTTTGAAAGGCCATAACTTGGGCCTCCAGGAAGATTAGGATAATTAACCCACCCAACCTTAGGATGGCTAGATAAGAATGTTGCTAAAGCCAAAGCATTTTCACTATGTCTTTCCATCCTAACACTTAGGGTATCTAAACCTAAGTTTAATAAAAATCCATTGAAGGGGCTCAGAGTGGTACCTAAATCACGAAGGAGATGTACTCTAGCTTTAGTTATATAAGCTAATTCTTTGAACTCCTTCACATAGGAGATTCCATGGTAACTTGGGTCAGGCTCTGTTAATTGAGGAAATTTACCATTGGACCAGTCAAAATTTCCACCATCCACTACTATGCCACCAAGGCTGCACCCATGACCGTCAATATACTTTGTGGCTGAGTGAATAACTATGTTAGCACCATGATCAAAAGGGTTGCAGAGAATAGGGGTAGGAAAAGTATTATCAACAATAAAAGGAACATCTAAAGTTTTAGCTATTTTTGAAAATTTTTCAAAATCCAATATATTTAAACTAGGATTACTAATAGTTTCAGCAAAGATAGCTTTCGTATTTTCAGTGCCATAAGTTAATATTTCTTCTACTGATAGATTAGGATCAACAAAAGTTACGTGTATCCCAAACTTTTTTAAGGAGGAAGAAAATAAAGTAAAAGTTCCTCCATAAAGAGTGGAGGTAGACAGAATATGATCCCCCGAACTACAAATATTTAGTATGGATATAAGAGTTGCTGACTGACCAGAAGCGGTTGCTAATGCACCAACTCCCTTCTCTAATAAGGATATTTTTTCTTCGAGAGCTGAAATTGTAGGATTGCTTATTCTTGAATACATATGCCCTGAAGCTTTTAAATCAAAAATTTCAGCTAAGTGATCTGGATCCTCATATTTGTACGTTGTACTTTGAACTATAGGTGAGATTCTAGGTTCTCCAACCTTAGGAGCATAACCCCCTTGAACACATAAAGTTTCTTTTTTCCATAAATTACTCATTTATATTACCTCCTTGTAAATTATTAATAAGTTTAATACTTTTTTATTAATTGATACTCTCAAAGTTTCAGGCTCTTAAATCAGCTTAAAGTTATCAATATAAGAAACTAAGATTAAGCCTTAGCTTATACAGGGAATCTATCCTAGCTCCCAGAAGATTTTTGGGAATGAATTAAGGAAACTTTAAGTTTAGGCATCTTCAAAAAATAAATAAGTCAATCTGCTCGTCTATTTTGTGATATATTGCGTCAACAAAACCCTTAGATAGCCCCACTATCTGCGGAACCTGTTTCCTTGTCGGCACAAGCTTGCTTGTGAACACAAAATAGCCTTCACGTCTTGGACTAGTTATTTATTTTCAGATGCCCTAAGAACCTTTATTAAGATAAATTTTTAATAAATAAAATTTAAAACAAAAAACCGCTTCTTAAGTATAAGAAGCGGTTTTAATTACAAAAAATGAAAACCAATTCTTATCTCTCAGCTTTTAAGCTGCAGGATTTAGCACATTCCTATATAAATAATTTATATAGGTGTTGCTGGGTTTCATAGGGCCAGTCCCTCCACCACTCTTAATAAGAATGAAAATATGAAATTTTATTTTTGAAATAATATTCTACTAATGAAAATAAATTTTAATCATAATGACCTAATCTCAAATTTTAACTAGACCACTATGAATTTTATTAAATAATGAACAAGTTCATTTTGTCTAACAACTTTGGAAGCAGATTTTCACTGTAGCCAAAGCATATTTTATAAGCTGAGCAACTGCAAGTCTGCCAAGTAGACACCTTAGAAGATGGCAGACTTGAAGCTTCCAAAATGTTGTTAAAACATACTGTTGCAAATTTCTAGTTTTTAAGTCCTAATCTTAGCCGGCAAAAATTAAAACATAATAAAAAGTCTTCCTAACAGAGTTAAGAAGACTTATATTACTAAAATATAATAAGTTTCCTCTTATCGCTGTTAGCTGAACCACCTTACTATTGTAGGTTGGTATAGGGTCAACGAGCTAACTCTCTACCCTAACTCAAAATAAGAATTAAATTTTATTTATTATAACAATAGTATCATGGGAAAAACTTCATGTCAATACTATTTATGTAAGTTTATATTTCAATTATGGAGCTACTGGTGGTACAAAAGTTCTTGTAGCTAGTTCAGAATCCAAAGTATAAAGGGCATGCGGATCATTTTCTATTCTTTGAAGTTTTTTAATTATATTGCCTACAGTAGACATTTCTTCAACTTGCTCATCTATAAACCATTTCAAGAAACTGATAGTTGCGTGTTCTCTTTCTTCTGTAGCAATATCCATTAAATTATATATTCTATCAGTAACTGATTTTTCATGCTCTAAAGTAACATTAAAAGCATCTAGAACTGAATCGTATTCATTCCTTGGTTCTCCAATAGACTCAAAGTTAATTCTTCCGTCCATTTCTTTTATAAAATTAAAGAACTTCATAGCATGAAATTTTTCTTCTTCAGCTTGAACAGTAAAGAAGTTAGTGAAACCGTCTAGGTCCTGTGATGCACAATATCCAGCTAATGCTAGATAGACATGAGATGAATAAAATTCATAGTTCATCTGTTTATTCAGTTCATTAAATAATCTTTCGCTTATCATTATAGAATCCTCCTTGTATAAAAACTTTCTTTGTACTCTTTATGTAGTATACACATTCAATAATAGGCATAAACCAATTTTATAGGTTTAATTTAAAGTAAAAATATGTATGAATTAATCTTTGTACAAAGTTATTTTACTATATAATACCATAAAATTAATATTATTCAAGTAATAATAATTATTATTTAGCATTATTATTTAGCATTATTAT
>NZ_JAGGLL010000001.1 GCF_017874425.1 Clostridium punense | reverse complement strand
TACATTAATTTCTATTGAACCGCCGTATACCGAACGGTACGTACGGTGGTGTGAGAGGTCGCTGAATAAAATAATTATTCAGCTCCTACTCGATTCCTAATTATAAGAACACTTAAAAGTTTTAAAGCTATTACTTAATTAGATCTTCCACATATTTAGGAAGACTAAAGCAAGCTTTATGTAATTTTTTAGTGTAGTATTTTGTGCTAATATCTATAGTTTTAGATAAATCAGCATTTTCAGGATCATGCTTTTTAGAACCTACGGTGAAACTCCAGTATCCGCTTGGATAGGTAGGAATGGCTGCCATAAATAACTTAGTCACTGGGAATACAGCCTTAGCATCACTAAATACACTCTTTACTACTTCAGGTAAATAGAAAGGAGTTTCAGTTTGAGCAATGAATATACCTTCTTCAGTTAGACATTCATATATCTCCTTATAAAAGCTTCCTCCGAACAAGCCTTCAGCTGCGCCAAAAGGATCAGTAGAGTCTACAATTATTACATCAAACTCATTTTTATGCTCATGAACATATTTTATTCCATCACCTATGAAAACTTCACATCTTGGGTCTTCTAATGCACAAGAAATTTCAGGTAAGTGTTTTTTACACTCCTCCACTACAACTCCATCAATTTCACAAAGCACAGCCTTTTCTACTGAAGGATGCTTTAAAACCTCTCTTATGGCACCACCATCTCCACCACCAACAACTAAAACCTTCTTAGGGTTTGGGTGAGTAAATAGAGGGATATGAGATATCATCTCATGATAAACATATTCGTCATTGATTGTTGTTTGAACTATTCCATCTAGTACTAACATTCTTCCAAAAGCCTCTGTGTCTAATATAGCTAAATCTTGAAAGTCAGTTTTTCTTCTTACTAAAGTTTCTTTAACCTTATAGGTCATAGCGGCGCTTTCTATTTGTTCTTCTTTTAACCACATTTCCATGTTGAATTCCTCCATGTTATAAAATTCCATTAGGCATCTGAAAATAAATAACAAGTCAAAGATGTGAAGACTATTTTGTGTTCACAAGCAAGCTTGTGCAGACAAGGAAACAGGTTCCGCAGATAGTGGAGCTATCAAAGGGTTCTGTTGACGCAGTATAACACAAAATAGACAAGCAGATTGACTTATTTATTTTTTGAAGATGCCTTAACTAAATACTTGTAAAAAATAAACAATATTATTATAACAATGTACTTAGTACTATGCAATATTTTAATAGTTTTCAAAATTTAATCGTATAACACTTGAAATATGCCTATATATTATGTGAAAAAAGTGATTCTTAACTACAATTTTTAAGGTAATAAAAAAGTTTTTAAAAATTAATATGAAAATATTGTTAAAAAGAAGGAAAAAACTGTAATTTATAGAATAATTAGTGTATAATTAATTATCATAAGTGGAAAGGTTTTGAATATATATAAATATTTTGGAGGGATACACATGTTGCTAAGATTTGAGCCGAAAATGGATAAGCTTGTGGTTTACTTACAGGGGGAGTTAGATCACCACAGTGCTGAAGAAGTTAGAAACAGAGTTGACGATATGATAGACAAAGAAGGGTATACAAAACTAATATTAGACTTTACCGGGGTAAATTTTATGGACAGTTCAGGTATAGGTGCAGTGATTGGGAGGTATAAAAAAGTTGCTATGAGAAATGGTAAAGTTTGTATTACTAATCCAAGAGCTTCAGTGAAAAGAGTATTTGAGCTATCAGGCATGTTTAAGATAATTTCAGTTTTTGATGATGTTGAACAAGCAATAAGCAACATTTAATGGAGGGATTGTAATGAAGCAAAATAGAATGAAAGTGGAATTTAAAAGTATTTCTGAAAATGAGAGTTTTGCTAGGGTGGTAGTGTCTGCTTTTGCTGCTCAGTTAGATCCCACTATAGATGAGATAAGTGATATAAAAACTGCAATTTCAGAAGCTGTAACTAATGCCATAATTCATGGTTATGGAAGTGAAAATGAAGATAAAAATGTTATAGTAGAAGCTACAATAGATGGTAATGAGTTAACTGTTAGTGTAACTGATGAAGGTGAGGGAATTGATAACGTAGAGCTTGCAATGCAACCTTTATACACATCAAGACCAGATTTGGAAAGATCAGGTATGGGATTTACTGTTATGGAAACATTTATGGATTCCTTAGAAGTTAAATCAGAAAAAGGCAGGGGAACAACTATTACAATGAAAAAGATCTTTAACTCAGTAAGATAGGTGACAAGTATGAGTGATAAGGGGCATAAAAACAACAATTACAACTACGATGACAACATGCAGTTAATCAAGCTTGCTAAAGCTGGAGATAAGGTAGCATTAGATTATCTTATTGAAATGAACCTACCCTTAGTATCTTCTATTAGTAAAAAGTTTTTAAATAGAGGGTATGAATATGATGATATATTTCAAATAGGCTGTATTGGACTTGTAAAGGCTGTAAATAATTTTGATGATAGCTTTAATGTGAAATTCTCTACATATGCTGTTCCAATGATAATAGGAGAGATAAAGAGATTTTT
Source organism: Clostridium punense (assembly GCF_017874425.1). Taxonomy (GTDB): domain Bacteria; phylum Bacillota; class Clostridia; order Clostridiales; family Clostridiaceae; genus Clostridium_J; species Clostridium_J punense. The sequence goes on along the minus strand of NZ_JAGGLL010000001.1, from coordinate 276,870 downwards.
AAGAGACGATGGGATCATTAAGGTTAGCAGGAGTGTAAAAAATACAGCAAGAAAACTTCACTATGACAAAGATGCTTTAACTAAAAAATTGGGGAGAGAGCCAACCATTGAGGAGCTATCACAGTTTTCAGGAATAGATAAGGAAGAAATTATCACTGCTTTAGAATCTTCTAGCAGTATGCAATATCTTTACGATACTATTCATCAAGATGATGGAGCTCCAGTGCTATTAATTGATAAGTTAAGTGAAGATTACGAGGAAGATAATGAAGTCATAGATAAACTAGCACTAAAGGAAGCATTAACTAAACTAGACATGAAATCAAGGCAAATAATTCTCCTAAGGTACTTTAAGGATAAGACCCAAATTCAAGTGGCAAAAATGATGGGCATAAGTCAAGTTCAAGTATCGAGAATTGAAAAAAAGGTTCTAAAAATAATGAAGGAAAAACTGAGTGGATAAGATACCATTGCAGAGGATACCAAAGAGTAATCTGCAATGGTATCTTCTTTTTGAGTAAAAATAACATTTCTGCAGATAATATACTTGTATTAGACTTTTTAAAATATACTTATGCTACAAGAGTTATAAGGAGCTGAAAGAATATGAAAGTTAAAGAAAAAAACATAAAACAAAAGTTCCAGCAGCTTTATAAAGAGTCTAAGCCTAGACCTAATTTATACAAAAATAGTTTTAGGGCCTTTTGGACTGGAGGTCTAATTTGTATAGTAGGAGAAATAATATATGACTTCTTAATCTATTTTGGAGTAGCTAAAACAGAAGCCTCAGCTTTCGAGTCAATAGCGATGATTTTTATTGGTGCTTTACTTACAGGTGTAGGAGTCTATGATAAGATTGGAGATTATGCTGGAGCAGGTTCAGTAGTACCAATAACAGGCTTTGCTAATTCTATAGTTTCACCAGCTATAGAATTTAAAAAAGAGGGTTTTGTATTTGGTGTAGGAGCAAAAATGTTTACGGTTGCAGGTCCAGTTCTAGTTTATGGAATTACTTCATCTTTTATATTAGGACTACTATATTATTTTTTTAGGTGGTGATATTTGTGGGAAAGAGAATAGGGTTTCAAACAGTAGAACTAAGTAGTAAACCTAAAATTCTTCAGTCCTATACAATTGTGGGTCCGAAAGAAGGTGAAGGACCCTTAAGAGAATACTTCCATGAAATTCTTAGTGATGATATGTGTGATTGTAAAAGCTTTGAATTAGCTGAAAGTAAAATTCATTATAAAGCAGTAACTAGCTGCATAAAAAGTGCAGGAAAAAAGGAAGCTGACATCAACTATATTTTTGCTGGGGACTTACTAAATCAAATAATGGCGTCAACCTTTATGGCAAGAGATTTAGAAATTCCTTTTATTGGACTATATGGAGCTTGCTCCACTTTCACTGAAGCAATGACCATGGCAGCAATGGCTATAGAAGCAGAGTTTGCATCCTATACTATTGCATCAACCTCTTCTCACTTTTCCTCTGCAGAAAGACAATTTAGACTACCATTAGAGATGGGGAGCCAAAGGGCACCATCTTCTCAGTGGACTGTGACAGGAGCGGCAGCATTGCTCATTGGGAGAGAAGGAAATTACCCTTATATAACCCATGTTACAACAGGAAAAGTCAAGGATTATGGGGTAAAAGATCCCAATGAAATGGGGGCAGCTATGGCACCAGCTGCTGTGGATACCTTAAAGCAACATTTTCAAGATACCAATAGAACTGAGAAAGATTATGATTTAATTGTCAGTGGAGATTTAGGGAAAGTAGGAAAGGCTATTACCATAGAGCTTTTAAAGGAATATGGATATAATATAGAAAGTAATTATATAGATTGTGGAGATGAAATTTTTCATGGTGAAAGTCAAGGTACTAATTGTGGAGGAAGTGGAGCAGCCTGCTCAGCTGCGGTCATGTCTAGCATGATATATAAAGGTCTGTTAAGTAAAAAGTACAAAAGAGTACTTTTAATTTCTACAGGGGCACTTTTAAGTTCAACCTCATCTCTTCAAGGACAAAGTATTCCAGGAATAGCTCACGCTGTTGCTGTGGAGTGCGGAGGTGATTAATTTGGGTGAGTATATAAGAGTATTTCTTGTGGGAGGAATAATTTGCGTTATAGCACAGATATTAATGGATACTACAAAGCTTACACCAGCAAGAATACTAGTTATTTTTGTTACTGCTGGAGTTATACTTCAGGGCTTTGGAATATATGAAAAAATAGTAGAGGTGGGAAGATCGGGGGCAACAGTACCACTTCCTGGGTTTGGATACTCTCTTGCAAAAGGAGTAATGAAGGAAGTTGATGAAAATGGAATTATTGGTGTTTTTATAGGTGGCGTAAAGGGAACAGCAGGGGGAATTACCGCTGCCATTGTCTTTGGATATATTATGTCCCTTTGTTTTAATTCAAAGACAAAATAGAGTTATGAAAAAGGCAGGTTACTATACTTAATATTTATTATGAAATGAGTCAAATAATGAACCAATTTAGGTTTAAACTAAAAAATGCAATTATTTTTTTAGTTTATGAAAATTGAAGTAATGATAAAGGAGTAAAGTAAGCAAAGTAGAATATAAGAAGCTAAAAACCCCGATATTTTTTCAATATCGGGGTTTAAAAACATAAGTTATTAACAATAAATTATTAAGGATTTGGTTTTACTGGTGGGGTTGTTGGATCTCCAGGCTTAGTCGGCTTAGTAGGGTCAGTTGGATCTCCAGGCTTAGTAGGGTCAGTGCCACCAGGAGTGGTTCCTGTACCTCCTGGAGTAGTTCCAGGTGTAGTAGTGCCAGGAGTAACTGGGTTTTGTGGTGTTACTGGAGGTTTTTCTTCAGGCTTAGCAGGATCTTTTTCTGTAGGAGCCAAGTAAGCATCGTCCTCAAGCTTCACATTATATTTATGTTCCCTCTTAATAAACACTCTTTTTTCGACCTTATCCTTTGGTGTAAACTCAGTAGCTAGATAGTACTTGCCATCTGCTCCTTTTGTTACGTCTAACTCAACATGTACATCATCAAGAGTAGTAGGTTGAGTTCCTTCTATAAATATTTCAGAGTAAGCTCTGTTTCCCCTTGGGTCACGTTTAGTAAGTTCTGTTGGAATTTTTCCTGAATCCTTAGAAACATAAGCATTAACAATTCCATCAGGTTTTTGTATATCTTTTATTTCTAAACCTTCATGAATAGGTTTCATAATTTTACCCCAAAGAGTAGCTGAATTATTACTTCCTCTAATTCCAGGCTCAAGTTCAGCATTATTATCGTAACCAACCCATACAGCAGCAGAATAATAAGGAGTAAGTCCCGCAAAAGAAATATCTACATAGTCTGAAGAGGTTCCAGTTTTACCTCTAACAGGCATATCACTAAATCTAGCGCCAGGGCCAGTTCCTGCAATTGGCTCTTTTAATAGATCATACATTATATAGGCTGCCTGAGGTGAAATTACTTGAGTAGACTCATATTTAGGTTCTAAAAGAACTTTTCCACTTTTATCTGTAACCTTAGTATACATTCTAGCCTTAGACATCATTCCTTGATTTCCAAAGGTGCCATAAGCTTGTGCAAGGGCAAGAGGATTAGTTCCTTTCAGCTCTCCACCATCAAGCTGACCTAAGGCAAGGGCTGAGATACTAGTTTTATCTACATTATCTAGGTGTATACCAAATTTCTCACCATATTTTACTGCAGTTTGGAGTCCGATTTCATCATCAATTTTTACTGAGATAGTATTTTTTGAATACTTTACAGCATCTCTTAAAGTTATAAATCCAGCATATTTATTAGGTAGGTTAGTAGGGTTATAAGGCTCTGCACCAGGTGCAGCATATTTAGTACCAATACTTTTAGAAATTGGTGCATCTTCAAATACTGAACCTGCCGTTATTTTTTTAGAATCAATGGCAGGAGCATAAACTGTTAATGGTTTAATACTTGAACCAGGTGCTCTTAAAAAGTTATCAGAAGCCGCTCTGTTATAAGATAGAGCAGGTTGATCTCCACGACCACCAACAATGGCCTTAACTTCTCCCTTTAAATAATCTACTACCACTGCAGAAGCTTGCAAGTTTTTATAGCCAGGGAAGGATTCATTTATAACATTTTGAGTGGAGTCTTGAATCTTTTTATCCATAGTAGTGTATATTTGCAATCCACCAGAATTAAGATGTTCATAGGCTTCAGCTTCAGTATATCCATAAATTTTGATTAAATCCTTTTTAACTTGGTCAACTACTGGGCGAGAAAACCATTCATAATTCATCTTATCTATTGCAACTGTAGAAAAAGTAAATAATAAGTCCTCATGCATAGCTTCATCATACTCATTTTGAGTAATGGCACCAGTTTCTAGCATTTTTCCTAAAACTGAGTTTGTTCTAGGTGAGTCAAAAGGCTGGTTCTTTTCAAATGCAGCACGAGCCATACTAAAGGATAGGGATGGATTTTGAGCTGCACCAGCTAAAAAAGCTGCTTGTTTTAGTGATAAGTCTGTAACAGATTTATTAAAATACATATTGGAAGCTGCTTCAACTCCGTGGGAATCTCCCCCTAGGAATATGGTATTCATATAAGCTTCTAAAATTTGATCTTTACTTAACTTTTTTTCGATTTCAGTTGCTAAATACATTTCTTGAATTTTTCTTTTTATAGAAAGTCTATCATCTAAGGACTCTTGCAAGAAGAATTTGTATTTAACAAGCTGCTGTGTGATAGTAGAGGCTCCAGCATAATCACCCCTTGATAATCCAGCAATAATTTTTAAATTTTGAAGCTGAGAGCCGACTAATCTCTTATAGTCTATGCCGTGATGTAGCTTAAATCTTTCATCCTCAATACTAATAAAGGCATCCTTTAAGTTCTCAGGTGCTTTATCTAGTGTAATAACAATTCTTCTTTGCTCAGAAATATATTCATCCATCTTTTGTCCGCTATTATCATAAAGTATAGAAGTCTCTCTAACCTTTAGGAAATTATTTACTTCAAGCTTTGGAGCAGTTTTTATAACTGCTAGAAAAATCCCGCTGCCAATAGCAACTGTACTTAGAATAATTAATAAAAGAAGTATATATAGAATTTTAAAGAATTTTCTTTTCTTTTTCTTTACGGGTTTTTTCTTTTTTACTTCTGTTTGCTTATTTTCCCCCATAAGGTATCCTCCTTAAGATTTCATTTTTTACTAGTATTTCTAGTATTATACCATAATTTTAAAAATTTCAAAACAAAGTTATTCTTAGTGGACATGAACATATATATAAGTATATACAAAAATATACATTTATATAATCATTTCCACTATATTACATTTTAAAGGGGTTCAGCTATGAAAGCTATAACAAAATTTAAAGTACTGATTATAATATTTTTTTTAATGTCGCTATGCTTTACTGCTATATATGCGCTAGATGCTGTTATTATGCCAACTGTTATGGTAACCTGTGATGCAGAAATGAAAGCTAAGGCATCAGAAATAATTAATAAGGCTATTTTTAATGAGTATTCAAACAACTTTAACTATGGAGAAATAATTACTGTAGAAAAGGACGGGGAAGGCAATATCTCAATGCTAAAAACAGACACACTAAAAATGAACAAAATTGCTACAAATGTAGCCTTAAGTGCACAAGAAGAGATAAAGAAAGTTGGGGAAATTGGGATTAGGCTTCCCTTGGGATATCTAACAAAAAATAATATTCTTGCCTACTACGGACCAAAGGTAACTGTAAGAATGCAGCCTATAGGTCATATAGAAACCAAGTATATTTCTAAGTTTGAAACAGCAGGCATAAATCAAACTAGACATAAGATATATGTGGAAGCAAAAACTAAAATTAAGGTTATACTTCCTATGGCTAGCAGTGATGTGGAAATAGTTAATCAAGTCCCCATTGCTGAAACTATAATAGTAGGAAAAGTTCCTCAAACCTCCTTGCAAATGGATTTGAAAAACAATCAGATGGGTGAAGAACTTATAGGACAGTAAACTTATACTATAGGGAACCAAAGCTAAGACTTAGTTTATACATAGAAGCTACCTTGGGTCCCTTAAGGCTTTTATTAAAATTAAAAAGTTAAAGGCTTTACTTAGGAAGCCTATATAAAGTAAATTAAGTTGATTAAAAGAAATTACTTATTTGGAACTAAATAGAAGTTTTTCTAGTAGATTTATAGGGACAAACTATAAAATTTATGGTAAGATTAATTTGACCAATAAGTCAAATTGCAATTATTTATTATTTATTAATTTAATGGAGGACACATATGAAAAAAATATATATTATGCTTTCATATACTGGAACAGCTCCATCTAAAGTAATCAAGCTTTTCTCTAAGGAAAAATACTCGCATGTTTCTATTGCTTTGGATTCGCAGTTAAAGGAATTATATAGTTTTGCAAGAAAGAAAGTAAATAATCCTTTTATTGGTGGTTTTATAAAGGAAGATATAAATGGTGGTATTTATAAAAAGTTCGAAAACACTAAATGCTATATTTATTCTCTAGAAGTAACTGATGAACAATACGAAACCATCAGTAATATAATAAAAGACTTTGAAATAAAAAAACATAATCTTCATTATAATATGATAGGGTTATTAGGGGTACTGGTTAATGTGCCTATAGAAAGAAGAAATCATTATTTTTGTTCACAGTTTGTATCAGAGGTATTACTGAAAAGTGGGGTCTTGAATTTTAATATTCCATCAGCTCTTGTACAACCTACACACTTTTATAATATGAAAGACAAAGATGTAGTTTATACAGGACTTTTACGTGATTACAGTGATGGAATAAATTATAGCTATAGCACAGCAGCTATTTAATAAGGCATGTGAAAATAAATAATAAGCCATGTAGACGAGGACACTGATTTATTTATTTTTGAAGTTGCCTAAGCTTAATACTGGAAGAGAAGCAACTTATAATAGGTTGCTCTTATTTTTTTAGTAAGAAATTAGATGCTTTATTAATTAGAAAAGCCATTAACTTCCATATAGTTGTTATCACTTAATTTTGTGGCAAAAAAACCACCATAGACTTTTTCTAGGTGGTTTTTTTGATTTACTAATTAATTTTTATGATTCCCAATTGAATACATATGGTATATTTCTGTAGTAATCGCCATAGTTTAGTCCATAACCTACTACAAATAAATCAGGAATTTCAAAACAGCAATAATCTGGTTTGATTTCTACTTTTCTTCTTTCAGGTTTATCTAATAATGTACAACATTTTACACTATTAGCTCCAAGGCTTTTAACATGATTCATTACAAAGTCCATAGTTATTCCGCTGTCTACAATATCATCAACAACTAGAACATCGTAACCTTCTATATTATCTGGCACATCATTAACAACCTTACAAACCCCAGAACTTTCTTCTCCATGACCGTAGCTTGAAGTTGTCATAAATCCAATTTTAGTTGGAACTGAAATTTCTCTAACTAAATCAGCAGTAAAAATAAAGCTTCCTCTTAAAAGGGATAGAACATATAACTTTTTATCTGCATAGTCTTTAGAGATTTGTGCACCGATTTTTACAATCGCCTCATCAATTTGTTCCTTAGAAAACAATATGTTTTTTTCTTTATTCTCCATAAGATTCACGCCCTCTAATCTATATTTACAATAATGGTTTTATAGTATAAAATAATATGAAAGTTGTCAAGGGTATATAAGAATATAAAAATATAAATACTTATTATAAGATTCAACATATAGTATTCTACAATAACTTAATTTTAGACAGGGTGGAGATGATGTTATGGTAAATGGAAATACCGAAGGTGTAAAAAAGTTTATTTTAAACAAACTAGACAGCATATATGACATGAAATTTGGAAAAGTTGAAATACTTTCAGAAGAATTAGCAAACCTTTTAAAGGAAGTTACCTTAGAATTAGAAAGAGAAGTAAGTGTAGCTATAGATAGAAAAGGCTCAGTGGTAAGTGTAGCCATAGGAGATAGCTCCACAGTGGATATGCCTGAAATTAATATAAAAGAAGGAAAACTATCCGCAGTGAGAGTAATTCACACTCATCCTAATGGAAATCCAAAGCTATCTGCTTTAGATATTTCAGCATTGCTTAAATTGAAGCTAGACTGCATTGTAGCTATTGGAGTTTCTAAGGATAATCCTCTCTATTGTAATCTGGGTTTTTGTGATGTGAAAGACAATATTTTAATTGAAGAAGAAATAGGACCTTTAAGCATATCTAAAGTGTTAGATTTTAACTTTTTAGATAAGGTAAAACACATTGAAAGCTTAATGAAGGACAATGAAATTATAGAAGATAACAGCGAAAGAGCAATCCTTGTAGCCGTAGAAGATGAAGAAAGCCTTGAAGAACTTGAAGAGCTTACAAAGGCTTGTAATGTAGAGCCAGTACACAGCATACTGCAAAAAAGAAATAAAATTGATCCTGCCTTATACATTGGAAGTGGAAAGGTTGAAGAAATTGCCATGTTAAGGCAAGCCTTAAGAGCTAATGTAGTGATTTTTGATGAAGAATTATCAGGGTCACAAGTTAGAAATCTAGAGCAAGCTTTAGGGGTAAAAGTGGTAGATAGAACTACTTTAATTTTAGATATATTTGCAAGACGTGCTAAATCTAAGGAATCGAAAATTCAGGTGGAATTATCTCAATTAAAATATAGACTAAGTAGGCTAAGTGGTCTTGGAACTGTGCTTTCAAGAACCGGTGGAGGAATAGGTACAAGAGGACCTGGAGAGAAAAAACTTGAAACAGATAGAAGACACATTAAAGAAACCATATATGATTTAAACAGGGAACTAGAAAAAATAAAAACCACAAGAGCTACTCAAAGAGAAGGAAGAAATAAAGATAACGTATCAAGAATTTCTCTTGTAGGTTATACTAATGCAGGTAAATCTACTTTAAGAAATGCTTTATGTGATTTTTCTCCTCAAAAATCATCAGTAACAAAGGAGAAAGTTTTTGAAGCAGATATGCTTTTTGCAACTTTAGATATTACTACAAGAGGTATAGTGCTTCCAGATAATAGAGAGGCAACAGTAACTGACACTGTTGGATTTATAAGAAAGCTCCCTCATGATTTAGTTGAAGCCTTTAAATCAACACTAGAGGAAGTTGTGTATTCAGATGTACTTCTCCATGTGGTGGATTCATCTAGCAGCACTGCAGCACTGCAAGTAGAGGTGGTTGAAGAAGTATTAAAGGAATTAGGTGCAGGAGAAAAGCCTACAATATTAGTTTTAAATAAGGTAGATAAGGCTTCAGAAGAGCAAATTAAAGTTTTAAGAGATAAGTTCTCAAAACATAACATCATAGAGATTTCAGCAAAAAGTGGAGAAAACTTAGATGGTTTGCTTGAAGAATGCACAAAAGTTCTTCCATATAAGTTAAAAAGCTTTAAGGTTTTAATCCCTTACAGCGATTCTTCAACAGTTGCGTATCTTCATAGAAATGCTAAGGTGGAAAGTGAAGAGTATGAGGAACAAGGAACTTTAGTTAAAGTTCAGGGTGATGAGGAAGTTTATAATAAGTGTAAAGCTTATATTATAGAATAGTTAAGGATTGTTGCAGAATGGGTAAAAATCCTAAGTACTAGGTCAGCCATGGATAATAGAGATGCTAGTTCTCTATTTATTCATGGCTTTATTCATGTTAACTTAATAAGGCATCTTCAAAAAATAAATAAGTCAATCTGCTCGTCTATTTTGTGCTATACTGCGTCAACAGAACCCTTAGATAGCCCCACTATCTGCGGAACCTGTTTCCTTGTCTGCACAAGCAAGCTTGTGAACACAAAATATCCTTCACATCTTGGACTTGTTATTTATTTCAGATGCCTAAATATTAGTTTTGTTACAACATTTTTCTTTAATAATATATTGCACTGATAATGGCTAGAATAATAAAGAAAAATACTTAGTTCTTAGGAGGAGAATACTATGGAGGAAATTATTTGTCCATTATGCAATGATTTATATAATACAGTTTATAATTGTGGTCACTGTGAGGGAGTTATGGAAAATAAGGGGAGAGAACAGGAGTATTTTGATGATTATAGTGCTGATGATCCTGTAGATGATAATGGAAATTGTTGTGTTCATATATTTAAATGTAATAAATGTGGAGGCTTCGAAAGAAAAAACGTTGAGAAAATTCATGTATAGTCGTAAAATTAGTATGTAAATAAAGATTGATTTATATAAAGACAAATTATACAAATTCAAATTTACTTTAGCCTTCCAGACCAAATAAGTTTTTTCTTTAGAAATTAAAAATATACTGTTAGGTGGTTTAAATTTTTATTTATTAATAGTAAGAATAGAAGATTTTAAGGTGGTAAGATTTTGAGCAGTGGATTAGTAAAATATAATTGGGACTTTATAGAAAACTATAGTGAAGAGGAAATAACCTATTTTCTACACTTAGAGGGAAAATCTTTAGAGGCCATCAGCAAAATTAGAAACTTAGATAAGGGAACAATACAAAAGCATATAATTAATGCAAAAATTAAATATAGATATTTAGTTAAAAGTAGTAGTATAGATGAATTATTTAAATCTTTAGCCCAAGCTGATAAGTCAGAAAGGGTTTATGTTTTAAATAGCTTAGATAGGGTTAATAGGGAAAAACTTAAAGATTTTATAAAAAGAAACTTTATGGACTTAACCTTAAAGAACAAGGAATCGGCAATTTGGATTATAGGAGAATTAAGAATAGAAGAGTGTGTAGATATTCTAATTAAGGGAACTGTAAATAATCATGTTAATATAAGAAGACTATCAGTATCTGCCTTAGGTAAACTTGCTCATGAAAAAGGAGAAATTGCATTAATTAGAGCCTTAAGTGATGAAAATTCCCAAGTGGTTTCCTATGCAATAAAATCCCTTCAAAAGCTTAAATCTAAAAGAGCTGTTCAAAGAATTAAAGAAATTTTAAGCATCAGTGACAAGCCTTATATTAAAAAGGCTTGTGAGGAATTTTTAACAGCATTAGAACATGGAGAAACCTTAGGGGAGGGGGAATAGTTTTGAGTTATTTTACAGTGAAAAAGGAAGCTTCTGCTGAGTTTGAGGAGAAAAAGTCCGTATTTATTGGACATGTTAAAAGAGTACATAATGAAGAGGAAGCTAAGGAGTTTATAAACAAGGTAAAAGGACTACATAAAGAAGCAAGACACAATGTTTATGCTTATATCATAGGTGTTAATAAAGGAGTTCAAAGATATAGTGATGATGGAGAGCCACAGGGAACAGGAGGAATTCCAGTACTTGAGGTCCTTAAAAAAAGTGATTTAACGGACATAGTTGTGGTGGTAACTAGATACTTTGGTGGGATTTTATTAGGTACAGGAGGTCTTGCTAGGGCGTATTCAAAAGGAGCTTCTTTAGCCATTGGTGAAAGTGGAGTGGTAGAAAAAGTTCTTGGGGTTCCTTTTAAAATTACTATAGATTATGACTTATTAGGAAAAATTCAGTACGTTTGCAGCACTAATCAGTGGCATATTGAAGATACTCTATATACAGACAAGGTGGAAATTTTAATGTACTGTGAAACTACAAAGATTAAAGAAATAAGTAATACTTTAACTGAAAGTACCAATGGAAAATTAGCTATTAATGAAGGGGATGAAGCATATTTCTTTAAACAGGAAAATAGGCTTTATGTAGTGGATTAACCAGATTTGAAATTAATAGATAAGTTATGATATAATAATTAGGTTATTTTGTATAATGAGGATACTTTAGGCGTTTGAAAATAAATAACAAGTCAAAGATGTGAAGGATATTTTGAGTTCACAAGCAAGCTTATGTTCACAAGCAAGCTTGTGCAACCAGGAAACAGGTTTCGTAGATAGTAGAGCTATCTAAGGCTTCTGTTGACGCAGTATAACTCAAAATACACATACATACTGACTTATTTATTTTTTGAAAATGTCTTATATATAGTTAGGAGGAAAATAATATGTCAGGACATTCAAAGTGGCATAATATACAAGCTAAGAAAAGCAAAGTAGATGCAAAAAGAGGAAAGATCTTCACGAAAATTGGTAAAGAGTTAATGGTAGCTGCTAAAACTGGTGGTTCTAATCCAGAAACTAATAACAAATTAAGAGACGTTATTGCTAAAGCTAAGGCTTCAAACATGCCTCAAGATACAATTACTAGAGCAATTAAAAAGGCAGCAGGGGAACTTGAAGGTGTAACTTACGAAGAAATTACATATGAAGGTTATGGCCCAAATGGAGTTGCAGTTATAGTAGAAGCATTAACTGACAACAAAAATAGAACTGCTGGAAACGTAAGATATGCATTTTCTAAGCATGGCGGAAATATGGGTTCAAGTGGCTGTGTAGGATTTATGTTCCAAAAGAAAGGCGAAATAATCATAGAAAAAACTGATAGCATCGATGAAGATGAATTAATGATGATGGCTCTTGATGCTGGTGCAGAGGATTTCTCCGCTGAGGAAGAAGTTTATGTTGTAACAACAACTTCAGAAGATTTCGGCACAGTTAGAGAGAATCTTGAAAGTAACGGAATAGAGTTCTTAGAAGCTGAAGTTAAGTTAGTAGCAGATACAACTACTGCACTAGATATGGAAACGTCAGTTAAGTTCCAAAAGATGCTTGATGCCCTTGAGGATGATGATGATGTGCAAGATGTTTGGCACAATGCAGAGTTCCCAGAGGAGTTTGAAGGTTAATAAGAAAATAAGTAAAATCACTCTAAAGGTTGCATGAAAACAACTGAAGGAGTGATTTTTTTATTATACCATATCTTATAATTAACCTCTTAAATCAGCATTATTAATTTAAAAATCAGAAAAATTTTGCTAAGTTCGACCTACCTGCTTCAGTTTATTTATTTACTTTGATGTCATTGAATGTAAATAAATAGATAACAAATACTTAATCATCCCCCTTTATTTAGTTTATATGTTATAATTTGTAATATAATGGGGGAGATAAGATGTTAAAAAAGCTTAAAATTGGAAGAAAACTTTTAAGAGAATTAGATTTTGTTGTTATAATATTAATAATATTGTTGGTAGCATTTAGTACAATTAATGTACATAGTGCAACTCATTTAAGATATGGTAATTATTACCTAAAATCTCAACTTATAGGGTTAGTTGTAGGATTAATTTTAGGTTATTTAGTTTTGATACCGGATTACTCTATTGTTAAGGATTATGCTGTTGTAATTTATATGTTTGGTGTTTTTCTACTTATATTAAATTGTCTGCCTATGTTTCAAGTAACTGTTAATGGCGCTTCATCATGGATTAAAATTGGACCTATTACGATGCAACCTTCTGAATTTGCCAAGATTGGGATTATAATGATGCTGGCGAAAGAACTCGATGATATGGAAGGTAAAATTAATGATTTTAAAAATTTTTTTAAGTTAACTGCTTATGCAGGCTTTCCAATGCTTTTAATTGTTACCCAACCAGATATGGGAATGACCATGGTTTGTTTTTTTATTGTATTAGGAATATATTTTACATCGGGACTAAATCTAAAAGCTATACTAGGAATTATTTTAGCTACAATAATTTCTGTTGCTATGTTTTGGAATTCACCTTTGATGCAACCACATTGGAAAAGTAGGTTAACTTCTTTTATAAATCCAGGGGCGGATCCCTTAGGAGCAGGCTATCAACTTGAACAATCTAAAATTGCAATAGGCTCTGGAGGAGTCTTAGGAAAAGGATTTATGCAGAGCACTCAGATATCAGGAGGGTTTATTCCGGAGGATCATACTGACTTTATATTTGCAGTTGTATGTGAAGAGTGGGGGTTAATTGGTGCAGTGGTATTATTACTTTTGTATGGAATTCTTATATATAGGCTTGTCAGAATAGCCCAAAATGCAAAGGATATATTTGGCTCAGTTATTTCAGTAGGGATAATATCTACAATATTATTTTCTGTACTGCAAAATATAGGCATGACCATAGGAATAATGCCTATAACGGGAATTACACTGCCCTTTATGAGTTATGGGCGTAGTTCTATGTTAACAGCTTTTATGTGTTTAGCACTGGTTTTAAATGTAGGGATGAGAAAAAGGAAGTTTAACTTTTAGAAAGAATTATAACCTAAAATAATTATCAGGAGCACTAGTCATGAATTATTACTAATCTTGTTTATAAAAAAGACTTAATAAATAAGCTGTTTTAGTGAAATAATAAGATTGCTGTAGTTTATATATGCTTGAAAACTTATATTGGTTGTGATATATCTATAATAGACTTAAAGTTGGAGAATCATAGGATATAGAAGGGTTTGATAAAAATGAGTAACTACAAATTTCAATATGAAGACAAAGAGTTTGAGCTTAAAGAAGATAATTGTGACTACATAAATAATGAAGAGGTAGAAAACTTTAATATTTCAACGGTGCTAGATTTATTAAATAAAGGTGAAGAGGTTGGATTTACCGTTGAGTACTATGATAGCTGTTGTGAAGAGTGTAAATTCAATAGAAAAGATGATACTAAATTCTTTGAGTTTTTAGAGTATCATTTTTATATATTTACAAAGGAAAATAACTATGTTTTAAGCACTATATCTCCTGAGTACCAGGAGGTTACGCTAACTTCTTTAGTAAGAGATAAAAAAATAGATAATAGCCACATAGTAAGTATCTTAGTTTGTAAAAACTGCGGTACCTGGGCTATTGAAGTTGAGCAATGCGATATGTAATTTGTAATTAAGGAGCTTTATATTAAAGCTTCTTTTTATTTCATTAATATTTTGGAGAAAAGTTTAATATAATTCATTAATGTAAAAAAGTAGGTGTAGCTGTGCACTTTAGTTTATAAATGTAAAACTTTTGTGTAATCATATAAATATATTCAAATCATTAAGGAAAAGTGTTAAAATGGTAAATGATAACATTAATTTTTACAGGGGGCGAAGTAGATGAAAGAAAATTGGAGTTTAAAAGAATTATATTCTTCTTTTGATAGTGAAGAATATAAAAGTGATATGGCAAAATGTGATGAGTATGTTAAAGCTTATGTAGATTTTGCTAATTCGCTAGATACCTATGAGTGCAAAAAAGAACTACTAGAAAAATATATTACCCTTAATACCGACATGATAATAAATTTTAACAAAGTTTTAAGTTTTGCATCTTTAATTTTAAGTGTAGACACTAATAATTCAGAAGCACAAAAGAATATGGAAATTGGGGAAGAAAAGTATAGCAAAATTGCAGAACCATCTGCTAAAATTTATAAGTTTATTGGAGCTATAGAAAATCTACAGGAAGTTGTACAAAGCTCAGACAAATTAAAGGAATATGAATTCTTCTTAACAGCTATAGCTGAAGAAAGCAAATACATGCTCAGTGATAAAGAAGAGGGAATCATTGCTAAGATGAGAACCACTGGTTCAAGTGCTTGGTCAAAAATGAAAAACCTAGTAACTTCAAACTTAAGAGTAGAGATTGAAGAAAATGGAGAAATAAAATCAGTACCTCTTACTGTAGCAAGAAATTTAGCTCATCATAAGGACAGCAAGGTAAGAAAAGCTGCTTATGAGGCAGAACTTAAAGCTTACTCAAAGGTTGAAGAAGCAGTGGCAGCAGCTCTAAATGGAATTAAAGGTGAAGTTATAACTGTAGCTAACTTAAGAGGTTTTGAATCTCCACTACATGAGAGCTTATTCAAATCTAGAATGGAGAAAGAAACTCTAGATGCCATGATAACTGCAATGAAAGAAAGTCTTCCAACTTTCAGAAAGTACTTAAGAAGAAAGGGTGAGTTATTAGGACATAATAACGGACTTCCTTTTTATGAGCTATTTGCACCAATAGGAAATGCAGAAATGGAATTTGATTATGAAAAAGGAAAAGCTTTTGTTGAGGAAAACTTTAGAAGCTTTAGTGATAAGCTAGGTGATTTCGCAAAGAGAGCCTTTGACAACTGCTGGATAGATGTATATCCAAGAGAAGGAAAAGTAGGAGGAGCTTTCTGTAGTAATCTTCATATGATAGGTGAAAGCCGTATAATGCTTAATTATGGTAACACCTTAAGTGATGTAATAACTATGGCCCATGAGCTTGGACATGGATATCATGGAGAATGCTTAAAGGATGAACTATATCTAAATAGTGACTATCCAATGCCAATTGCAGAAACTGCATCTACCTTCTGTGAAACCATAGTAAAGAAGGCTGCTATAAAAACTGCTACAGAGGAAGAAGCTTTTTCTATATTAGAAAATGAAATTTCAGATAGTACTCAAATAATTGTAGACATTCTAAGTAGATTTATATTTGAAAGTAACTTATTTGAAAATAGAAAAGTAAGCTCTTTAAGTAGTGAAGAACTAAAGGGATTAATGTTAGAAGCTCAAAAAGAAGCTTATGGAGATGGACTAGATCAGGAATACTTACATCCTTACATGTGGGTATGCAAACCTCACTATTATGAAGCAGGATATAACTTCTATAACTTCCCTTATGCCTTTGGATTATTATTTGCAAAAGGTTTATATGCAGAGTACCTAAAAAGAGGAGAATCCTTTGTTGAGGAGTACGATAAGTTACTTAGTGTTACAGGAAAGTTAAAGGTGGCTGAAGTTACTAACATAATGAACATTGATATTAATTCAGTAGATTTCTGGAGAGGTTCTTTAAGTATCATTGAAGAAGATATTGAGAAGTTCTTAGAGTTAAGCTTGAAGAGATAGAAATTATTAAGGAATGAACAAGTTCATTAGATAAAATCACTTTAGAAGGAAATTTAATTCTAACTTAAACAGCAGGAGACAGTTACTTTTTTAAGGGCTGGCTAAAATAAAATATTGTAGGAATTAGTAATCCTAAATAAAGGAACTGGGTTATAGTGCACAAGGGTGCATTGTAAACAGTTCCTTTTTATTTATGTAGAGATGAAGTATTTTTGGCGGCAAAAGGGGAAGTTAAGTCCATATAAGTTAAGATAAATAGTTAAGCCACAGTAAAATGATAAATAAATATAAAAGTTGAGTTTAGTGTTAGTGTAATTTCATGGACAAAGTATAGATATGAATATAAGAAAAAAACAAGAAAACAATAAAAAAAGAAAAAAAGATAGGAAGATATAGTATTCATGCGGGTTTGTGGCTAAGGAAGTGATTTATAGACCTAAATGTAATAGTCAGTGTAAGTTATATGGAATGAATTTATATCAGTGAATAATTAAAGAACTATTTCACAAAATATTTAAAAATTAGATGAATAATTGTATAAAAATCTTTGGAGTGGTGATAATCCCTTATAGGAGGGATATTATGTTAAAAGAATTTAAACAAAATAAGATGTTTTATATAGTTATAACAATTCTTGGTCTATGTATTTTTACTGCTAGTTACGCTCTTAGTTTGAGCTTCATTAATAAAGGAAACCATGGAGATGCTCAAGATGATAGTGTATTAGCTGAAAGTAAGCAAACTAGCTTTATTAAAGAAAGTGGAGTTATAGTTACAAAGGATACTAAATTAGAGTTTCTTGTAAGATATGCCAACTGCTTAGATTACATTAAAGCTGATAACAAAATTGATGAAAGCATTAAGGTTGAGAAAGAAAAACTCTTAGGCCTTAATGAGAAACAATTAGAAGAAATTTTTAAGAAATTTGGATATAACCTAGAAAAGTTCACAAAAGTAGAAGCTGTTTTTGTTAAAGATGTGGCAGGATATAACTATTCTCCAGATAGTTATTTTATAGGTATTAAAGATGACAATATGGTTATATATAAGAAGGAAAAGGATGAAAGCATCAGAGTAGTTGAAGGCAAAATTATAAATTTAAAAAGAGAAGATAATTCCAATATCACATTAAAGGACATAGAAGACAAAGGTAATCTTTTAAAATCCTTATATTATGGTGACAAAGATTATCAGTTTTCAAATATACAAGATGCTGTAGAATATGGTCAGTCTCTTTGTAGCACATAACAAAAAACCTTAAGGATGATTATTCCTTAAGGTTTTTTGTTGAATTGTGTTATTATAGATGGTAAAGTAATATATAGTTGTTATTGGCTTCCAATGCAAAGATAATTAGGAAAGCTATAGTAGATTCAAAGATTGTAAGGTTTTAGAATTTAATCTAATCCAATTGTAGCAAAGATAGCACCATTATGCTAATGGAGTGTAGCTGATAAAATAAGTAGATAACAGGTGATCATATATGTACGAATACATAAAAGGAATTTTTATTGGATTTACTAAAGATTATGTGATAATTGAAAATAATGGAATTGGATATAAAATATTTACCTCAGGAAGCACCATATCAAACTTACCTTCTGTAGGAGAAGAGATTACTTTATATTTACAGCAGATAGTAAGGGAAGATTTTATTGGACTATATGGATTTTTGACTAAAGAGGAAATAGACATGTTTAATCTTTTACTTACCATTAACGGAGTAGGTGCTAAAGCTACCTTATCCTTAATGTCTATTTGTAATGTAACAAATCTTCAGTATGCAATATTGAGTGGGGAAGAAACAATACTAACAAAGGCCCCTGGCATTGGTAAAAAAATAGCTCAAAGAATAATATTAGAACTTAAGGATAAGATTAAATTAGAAGAGGTAGTTTCGAAAAATAATAGTGCTAGTACTGCTAACAATAATGAAGATAACACTTCAGAGGTGTTTGGAGCGCTTATTGCCTTAGGATATTCAGAAAAAGAAGCAGAAAAGGCGTTAAGTAATATAGATAAATCTAAATCTATTGAAGAAATGATAAAGGGATGTTTACAATTTTTAATGAACTAAAAGTTTAATTGATTAGAGAAGTTTTGCTTATTAAAGAGATTTAATTTATTAAAGAGCTTTAATTTATTAAAGAGCTTTAATTTATTAAAAGTTTTAATTAGAAACTCTTTGTAAAGGGGAGGGTGCTATGGAGGAAAGGATTATTACTTCTGAATTTAAAGAAGAGGATGTTGAGGTAGAATACTCTTTAAGACCCCAAAGGCTTAAGGAATATATAGGTCAGAAGAAGGTTAAGGAAAGATTAAGCATATTTTTACAAGCAGCACAAATTAGAAAAGAGCCTTTAGATCATGTACTTTTATATGGACCTCCAGGTCTTGGAAAGACTACTTTAGCTAATATTATTGCTAAGGAAATGGGTGGGAACCTAAAAATAACCTCAGGGCCAGCCATTGAAAGAGCTGGAGATTTAGCTGCCATACTTACGGGATTAAGCAACTTTGATGTGCTTTTTATAGATGAGATTCACAGGCTAAATAGGGCTGTAGAGGAAATTCTCTATCCAGCTATGGAGGATTATTCCTTAGATATTGTTATAGGTAAAGGGGCTTCAGCAAAGTCTATAAGACTTGATCTGCCAAAGTTCACTTTAATTGGAGCAACTACCAGAGCGGGGCTACTAACTTCACCTTTGAGAGATAGGTTTGGGGTAATGTGCCCAATGGAATACTATGATGAGGAAGAGTTAAAGGAGATTGTCATGAGATCCTCAGGAATTTTAAGTGTGACAATAGATGAAGAGGCTGCAATTGAAGTTGCAAAGAGATCTAGAGGAACACCTAGAATTGCCAATAGACTTTTAAAAAGAGTTCGTGATTATTGTTTAGTTAAAGGTCATGGACATATAGATTATGCTACAGTAAAGGCAGCAGCACAGCTTTTAGAAATTGATGATGAAGGTTTTGATCAGGTTGATAATAAGATTCTAGAAGCTATAATAGATAATTTTGGGGGTGGCCCTGTAGGTCTTGAGACTCTTGCTTATTATATAGGTGAAGAGGTAGGAACTATAGAGGACGTATATGAACCTTATTTAATTCAAAAAGGTTTTATTATCAGAACACCTAGAGGAAGAATTGCTTCAAATAAAGCTTATAATCATTTAAATAGAATAATTCCAGAAGGAAAAGTATTTTAACAATAAAGAAAAGGGGTGTTAACTTTGAAGGTTAAAGATTTTAGTTTTCATCTACCAGAAGAATTGATAGCACAACATCCTTTAGAAAAAAGAGATGAATCAAGATTAATGGTATTAGATAAAAATACTGGACATATTGACCATAGGGTTTTTAAGGATATAATTGATTACCTTGAAGAAGGAGACTGCTTAGTATTAAATGATACTAGAGTTATGCCAGCAAGACTTTATGGAGCAAAAGAAGGTTCAGGAGGTAAAATGGAGTTTCTTCTTCTAAGAAGATTGGAAAAGGATGTATGGGAAACTCTTGTAAAACCAGGAAAAAGAGCTAAGGTTGGAGCTACCTTCACCTTTGGAAATGGGGAGCTTAAAGCTGAAGTAATAGAAGTTTTGGATAATGGAAATAGAAAAGTTAAGTTTTTCTATGAAGGTGTTTTCGAGGCGGTGTTAGATTCTCTAGGAGAAATGCCACTACCACCTTATATCACTGAAAAATTAGAAGATAAAGAAAGATATCAAACTGTATATTCAAAAGAGGTAGGTTCAGCAGCAGCACCTACGGCAGGACTTCACTTTACTGAAGAGTTACTAAATAAAATTAAAGCAAAGGGTGTTAATATTGCCTTTGTTACTCTTCATGTGGGTTTGGGTACTTTTAGACCAGTAAAGGCTGAAAATATAGAAGAACATGAAATGCATGCTGAGTACTATTATTTAAATGGTGAAAATGCAGATATAATAAACAAGACTAAGGAAAGCGGGAAAAGAGTTATAGCAGTAGGTACTACTTCTAACAGAACTCTTGAAAGTATTGCTGATGATAATGGAAGAGTAAAAGAACAATCTGGATACACCAGCATCTTTATTTACCCAGGATATAAGTTTAAAATTGTAGATGCACTTATTACAAATTTTCATCTTCCAGAATCTACCCTAATTATGTTAATTAGTGCTTTCTCAAATAGAGAAATAATTATGAATGCTTATAATATTGCTGTAGAAAATAAATATAGATTCTTTAGTTTTGGAGATGCTATGTTTATTCACTAATTTAATTAGTGTTCACTAATTTGATTAGTGCTGATAAATAATGAAAATGGTGCATTGTTTTAGGAACCTATCAATAGTTTTAATAAAAACATCAATTTTGATTACGATTTAAAAGGCACCATTATAATAGGTTTCATAGCCTTATGATTTAATTTATTATTGATAATAATATATAAGTAACTAAAAGGACGGGATAACATGTATAAGTTACTAAAAAAGTCGGGAAAAGTTAGAAGGGGAGAGTTTCATACACCCCATGGAGTAATTCAAACTCCAGTTTTTATGAATGTGGGAACTCTAGCGGCAATAAAGGGAGCCGTATCCTCTATGGATCTAAAAGAAATAAGCTGCCAAGTTGAATTATCTAATACATATCACCTTCATTTAAGACCAGGAGATAAAGTTGTAAAGCAAATGGGCGGACTTCATCAGTTTATGAATTGGGATAGACCAATTTTAACAGACTCAGGTGGCTTCCAAGTGTTTTCTTTAGCAGCTATGAGAAAAATACAAGAAGAAGGAGTTTACTTTAATTCACATATAGATGGAAGAAGAATATTTATGGGTCCAGAAGAAAGTATGCAAATACAAAGTAACCTTGCTTCTACCATTGCCATGGCCTTTGATGAGTGTATTCCAAATCCATCCACAAGAGAGTATGTAATTAACTCTGTAGCTAGAACTACTAGATGGCTTGAAAGATGCAAAATTGAAATGGATAGATTAAATTCTCTTCCAGATACTATAAATAAAAAACAAATGCTCTTTGGTATAAACCAAGGTGGAACTTATGAAGATATAAGAATAGAACATGCTAAGACTATCACTAAAATGGATTTGGATGGTTATGCTATTGGAGGTCTTGCCGTTGGAGAAACTCATGAGGAAATGTATAGAGTTATTGATGCGGTAGTGCCACACCTTCCACAGGATAAACCAATTTATTTAATGGGAGTGGGACTTCCAAGTAATATATTAGAAGCCGTTTCTAGAGGAGTAGACTTTTTCGATTGTGTACTACCAGCTAGAAATGGAAGACATGGACATGTGTTCACTAAATATGGTAAAATAAATTTGATGAATGCAAAGTTTGAATTAGATAGCAGTCCTATAGATGAAGGATGTGATTGTCCTGCATGCAAGCATTATACAAGAGCTTACATAAGACATCTATTCAAAGCTAAGGAAATGCTAGCAATGAGACTTTGTGTACTGCATAATTTATATTTCTATAATAAGCTTATGGAAGATATCAGAAGTGCCATTGATGGAGATTACTTCGAAGAATTTAAAGAAGAGAAGCTAAATCAATGGAATGGAAAGGCTTAAAGGAAAGGAGGGAATATTATGCAACAAATAATAGCTTTTTTACCTATGGTAGCTATACTTGCAATGTTTTATTTTATGATTTTCGTTCCAGAAAAGAAGAGAAAAAAACAGTACAATGACATGCTTGAATCTTTAAAAGTAAATGATGAGGTAGTGTCAAAAGGCGGTATAATGGGTAAAATCATTAATATCCAAGAAGACTACATTATATTAGAAACAGGTCCAGATAGAGCGAGAATTAAACTTGCTAAAATGGGAATCGGTCAAGTTACAACTAACGAAACTGAAAAATAATATATTGTGAATAATTCCCCCTATTTACTCATATTTATTATATAGATGGGGGGGATTATATATGTATAAAAAATTGAAATACTCATGTGTAGGTCAAGGAGTCCTAAGAGCATCAATAGTTACCATGCTATGCGTACTAATTTATTCTTTAGTAACAGCTTTTACACCTTTTAGCCCTAAGGTTACCTCTGCATTTATTGTAGTGTTAACTTTAGTCAGTGTGCTATACGGTTCAGTTTATGCCACATTACAATCAGGAAGTAAAGGATGGCTTATAGGATTGTTAGTTGCAGTTTTCTACATGCTAATACTATATATAGTATCTGTATTATGTGGGAAAGGTTTTGGTGTTGATGGGGGTGACTTCATAAGATTATTGCTTGCCATGGCAGTGGGTTCACTATCTGGAATGCTTGCAATAAACCTAGAAAACTAAGGTAGTGAGGTTATCAAAGCTTTTGTTAACTTTAGGCATTTTCAAAAAATAAATAAGTCAGTATGTTTGTCTATTTTGAGTTATACTGCGTCAACAGAACCCTTAGATAGCGCTACTATCCACGGAACCTGTTTTCTTGTCTAACTCAAAATATCCTTCACATCTTTGACTTGTTATTTATTTTCAAATGCCTTATTATAAATAATTATTAATAATGCAAGTGGAGGAACAAAAATGAAACACATCAAAACAATCAACAAATCAAACATCAAAGAAAGCTTAAAGAAACCAGGTTGCAAAGAGTGTGCAAACTCTTGCCAATCAGCATGCAAAACTTCATGCACAGTAGCTAATTTAGCTTGTGAAAACTAATTATCTAAAGAGGCAGTAACTAAGGGTTACTGCTTTGTGTTTAGTTGGGAGGAAAAAAATGTCATTAGTTCATAAATTTATACAAGGAAATGATTTTTATATTATAGATGTTAATTCTGGAGCAGTACACCTAGTAGACGAAATAGTTTATGACCTTCTAGATGAGGACAAGCTAAGATCTAAGGAAGAGATTATAAAAGAATATAGTAATAAATATTCTGTAGAAGAAATAAATGAAGTGTATGATGAGTTAGAGGAGTTAGTAAGAGAAGAAGTGCTATACTCTAAGGATTTATATGAAGATATAGCAATGGAAAGCGGACAAGCGGAAGTTAATATAAAGGCTCTTTGCTTAAATATTATTCATGATTGTAATTTGAAATGTAAGTACTGCTTTGCAGATGAAGGAGAGTATAATAGTGGTTGTAGAAAGCCTATGTCTGCTGAAATAGGAAAAAGAGCCATAGATTTCGTTATTAAAAATTCTGGACCAAGAAGAAATATTGAGGTAGATCTATTTGGTGGAGAACCTTTAATGGCTTTTGAAACCATAAAGGAAATAGTTGACTATGCAAGAGAGCAGGAAAAGCTTCATAAAAAGGTAATTAGATTTACTATGACTACTAATGCCACTCTTTTAAATGATGAAACTATGGATTATTTAGATAAAAATATGGGAAATATAGTTCTTAGCATTGATGGAAGAAAAGAGATCAATGATAAGGTAAGAATAAGATTTGATGGCACTGGCTGTTATGACAGTATACTTCCTAAAATCAAAAAAATGGTGGAAGTTAGAGATAAATCAAAATCTTATTATGTTAGAGGTACTTTTACTAGAGAAAATACAGATTTCTTTGAGGATGTAAAGCACATGGCTGATTTAGGTTTTGAGGAAATTTCTATTGAGCCAGTGGTGCTTCCAGATGAGCATCCACTTTCTTTAAGAAAAGAAGATTTGCCTACTATATTTAAGCAATATGATATGCTTTATGATGAAATGTTAAGACGTCATGAAGAAGGAAAAGAGTTTAAGTTTTATCATTTTAACATAGATTTGCAGGGGGGGCCTTGTGTTTACAAGAGAATCTCAGGTTGTGGAGCAGGTCATGAATATGTTGCTATAACTCCAGATGGAGATATTTATCCATGTCATCAGTTCGTAGGAAAAGATGAGTTTTTAATGGGAAATATTTTTGATGGTGTAAAAAACTATGATTTAGTCAAGAATTTTAAAGAAGCTCACATATACAATAAACCAACTTGTAAAGACTGCTGGGCTAGATTCTACTGTAGTGGAGGCTGTCAAGCAAATAACTTTAACTTCAATGGAGATATCCATGTTCCTTATGAAGTAGGGTGTGAGATGCAGAAGAAAAGGATAGAATGTGCCATAGCATTAAAGAGCAAGGTAATGGGTAACTAGTGGGATTCCACTAGTTACCTTCTGTCATTGACTAATTTTTTAGGAAGACTTATAATCTACATTATAAGATTATTTTGAATAACGTGAAAGGGGATAAAAATGAGAAAGGGTAAAAGTGGATTTTTTTTAATTATTAGTATTTTAGTAATTGCCCTATTAGCTTATTCAGGACTTTACGGAATAAATCTAGGGGACTATAGGGTTAAGTCCTTTGGTCAATCAATAAGTAAAGGTCTTGACTTAGTTGGTGGAACTTCTCTATTAATGGAAATTAAAGCAGATAATGTGGATTCAAGCGTTTTGGATAGGACTGTAACTTTAATTTCTAGAAGAATTAATAAAGAGGGTACAAGTGAAGTTTCAGTAGTTCCAGAGGGCAACAAGAGAATTAGAATCGAAATACCAGGGGAATCTGACACAAATAAGGTGTTGAATACAATTGGTAAAACAGGTGAATTAACCTTTGTTGACCCAGATGGAAATGTTATCTTAACAGGAAAAGAAGTTGATAAAGCATCAGCTTATATTACTCAAGAAAATCAAAATGTAGTTAACTTAAAGCTTAATGAGGAAGGAAAGCAAAAATTTGCTGAAGCCACAGAAAAGTTTATAGGTAAACAAATTACAATTAAAATGGATGAAGATGTTTTAACAGCTCCAACAGTAAATGAAGTAATAAATGCAGGTGAAGCAGTTATTACGGGAATGAAGACTCTTGAAGAGGCAAATTCAATTGCAAACATTATTCAATCAGGAGCATTACCAGTGCCAGTAGAAGCAGTTTCAGTTAAAACAGTAGGACCTACTATTGGACTTGAGGCTATGGGACTTAGTAAAAAAGCAGGTATGGTAGGATTAATCTGTGTTATGTTATTTATGATGCTTTATTACAGAGCACCAGGAATAATTGCTTCAGTAGCAGTATCCTTATACGTTGTTTTAGTTCTATACGTGTTCTCAGCTTTTGGCGTAGTTTTAACTTTGTCAGGGGCAGCGGCAGTAATCCTAACAATTGGTATGGCCGTTGATGCTAACGTACTTATATTTGAGAGAACTAAAGAAGAGTTAAAAACAGGAAAATCTGTTAAATCTGCTGTAGATTCAGGGTTTGATAGAGCTTTATCCTCAATTTTAGACTCAAATATAACAACTATAATTGCTGGCTTAGTACTATACTTCATGGGAACAGGAGCAGTTAAAGGTTTTGCTGTAACTTTAATGATAGGTATAATAGTAAGTATATTTACAGCACTTGTAGTTACTAAGTTTTTATTGAAGCATGCTATAAATGCAGGAATAATAACTAAACCATCTCATTTTGGTGTGAAGAGGGGGTAGGATTATGTTACAGATAATTAAAAAGACTAAAGTTTGGTTTACAATTTCAATAGTTCTAACAATAATCGGAATAGCCTTCCTTTTTACTAAAGGATTAAACTATGGTATAGACTTTAGAGGTGGTACTTTAATATCTATGAACATAAATAAAGAATTTAAAAAGGCAGACGTAGATACTATTGTAGATAAGTATGCAAAAGGAAAATATTCCACAAAGGTTGCCAATGAGGGAAAAGAGATAGAAATTCTTGTTCAAGAAGGTGTCTTAAATGAGGAAGGAGTTAACAATCTTATTAAAGATGTAAAAACTCAATACTCTTTAGAAGAAAGCGCAGTAATAGGCAGTGAAACTATAGGTGCAAGTGTTGGTAATGAGCTTAAAGAAAAAGCAATTTGGGCATTGATTGTAGCTAATGCAGCCATATTAATTTATGTTGCTATGCGTTTTGAATTAAACTTTGCTATTGCAGCCATAATTGCTCTTATCCATGATGTATTCTTAACAGTATCCTTCTATGCTATATTTGGAATACAAGTTAATACTCCATTTATTGCAGCAGTACTAACTATAGTAGGTTATTCAATAAACGATACTATAGTTGTGTTTGATAGAGTTAGGGAGAATGTTAAGAAAAACAGAAGAATGTCACCAGAGGAAGTTGCTAATCTTAGTGTAAATGAAACTATGGCAAGATCTATAAATACTACATTAACAACTTTAATAACTATAACAGCAGTTTATATATTTGTGCCAACAATTAGAGAATTTACTTTACCACTTATAATTGGAATAGCTTGTGGAGCGTATTCTTCCATATTTATAGCTAGTCCACTTTGGGTGGTACTAAAGAATAGAAAAAGAAAGAATAAAAATGCAGCAGCAGCATAATTAGGATTGAAGTTGCAAAAGTATAAATGCAAAAGCATAAATGCAAAAGCATAAATGCTTATGTATAAAAACATAAAAAACACGCCAGAAATCAATTTTTGTAGATTTCTGGCGTGTTTTTTCGAAAAATGTTTGTAATAAAGCAGTTTTTAAATTATAATATATGTGTTTTCTATTTATTTGGAGGAGAGCACATGGAAGAATTTTTCAAGGTTAATCAGTACAATCCGCTACTTTTAAGAAACATGAAAAATGCATTGAATAGAATAGTTAAAGCAATAAATGAAAGAGAAAAGATAGTTATCTATGGCTATTATGATTTCGATGGAGTAACTGCTGTTTCACTATTGATGTTAGTTTTAAAGTATTTAAATGCTGACGTAGAGTACTTTATTCCAAGCGAAGTGAGAGATGGAAGAAATCTATGTAAAAATGATATAAGTAGCTATATAAAGTACCTTGGAGCAAGTTTGATAATTACTGTAGGTTGCGGGACAAGCTCTCTTGAAGATATTGAGTTTTGCAGGAAAAATAATATAGATGTTATAGTTACAGATTATCACAAATGTGATTTTAATAGCTTAGAGGAAATAGTAATAAATCCTAACAGTTCAAGATGCATATATCCTTTTAAGGATTTAGGTTCTGTTGGGGTTGCCTATAAGCTAGCAGAAACTATTTCTTCTTATTATAAAATGACTTGCATACAAAAGTATTTAGATTTAGTTATGATTGGGACAGTGACAAAAAAACTTCCTATCAGTGGGGAAAATCTATTCTTTGTTGAAGAAGGTCTAAAACAATTAAGACATACCAATAATTATGGAATAAAAGCCTTGCTAGAAGAACATAATACCCATTATAAAGAGGAGTTTTTTAACCTTGAGACCATAGCTAATGTTTTTCCTGAAATGATTCCCAAGGAGAGAATAAACAACTCAAGAATTATAGTGGAGCTTTTAACCACCAGTGATAGTTATAGAGCTGCACAAATTTCTAAATACTTATATAGTGAAATAAAAAGAAGAGCAGAGCAATAAAAGTTTCATATATTAAACTAATAGATAACTAAAGATAAAACTAGTGAATTATTGCATAAATACATAAAGGTAATATATAATAGTAAAGTACAATAAACTTTGAAAAGTATATAATGTTCGTAAAAATTGCATTAGGGGGAATAGAAGTGAATTTTAAAGAAAAAATTAGAGTTATAGATGGATTTCCAAAAGAAGGTATAAGTTTTAAAGATGTAACTACACTTTTACAAGATGGAGAAGCTTTAAAAGCAACAATAGACACTATTGCAGATTATTTAAAAGATAAAAATATAGATATCGTTGTAGGACCAGAGGCTAGAGGTTTCCTATTTGGAGTACCAGTTGCTTATGCACTTGGAGCAGGCTTTGTACCAGTTAGAAAACCAGGTAAGCTTCCATATGATACAATGAAGGTGGAGTATGATTTAGAGTATGGAAGTGACGTTTTAGAAATACACAAGGATGCTATAAAACCAGGTCAAAGAGTTGCTATTGTAGATGATTTGTTAGCTACTGGGGGAACTGTAGGAGCTGTTGCAAAACTTATTGAAGAAGTTGGTGGAGAATTAGTGTCAATTAACTTTGTAATTGAGCTTACAGAGTTAAATGGAAGAAGTAAATTAGGTAACCACGACATTATGTCAGTGGTACAATATGATTTATAAAATTTGACAAATATCCTAACTAGAAATTGCATTAATTTAGGTTGTGTTATATAATATTATATAGTAAAAATAATTGGCTGGTTATGTAACCAGCCTTTAGTTTTAGGAGTGAATCCAATGATTGAGAAGCTAATTGAGAAAATAAACAATAATTGTCACAATGTGGATATAGATTTTATACATAAAGCATATACCTTTTCTCTTAATGCCCATAAAGATCAAAAAAGGGAATCGGGAGAACCGTACATAATTCATCCTTTAGAAGTAGCTTGTATATTAGCAGAACTTGGACTTGACACCTCAACCATTGCAGCGGGTCTTTTACATGATGTTATAGAAGATACAGAATACACTTATGAGCAGGTTTGCGAAATTTTCAGCGTAGAAATTGCAAACCTAGTAGAAGGTGTTTCAAAGCTTGGGAAGATTAAATATAAATCTAAAGAAGAGCAACAAGCTGACAATGTAAGAAAGATGCTTCTTGCTATGGCTAGGGACATTAGAGTAATACTTATAAAATTAGCTGATAGATTACATAACATGAGAACCTTAAAGTATATGCCAGAAAACAAACAAAAGGAAAAAGCTAAAGAGGTATTAGATATTTTTGCTCCTCTTGCACATAGGCTGGGAATTTCTAAGATTAAATGGGAATTAGAGGATTTAGCTCTTAGATATTTACAACCAACAAAATACTATGAACTTGTAAAGCTTATTTCAGATAAACGTGCAGAGAGAGAAGAGCAAATCAATCATATTATTTCTCAATTAAAACTGCATCTAGCTATGGTCAGTATAAAGGCAGACATAGAAGGCAGACCAAAGCATTTTTATAGTATCTATAGAAAGATGGAAAGCAAAAATAAGAATATTGACCAAATTTTTGACTTAACTGCTATAAGAATTTTAGTAGAGGATATTGGAAGCTGCTATGCAGCTCTTGGAATAGTTCATACAATGTATAAACCAATTCCAGGAAGATTCAAAGATTACATTGCAATGCCAAAACCCAATATGTATCAGTCCCTTCATTCAACTGTTATTGGTCCTTTTGGTAAGCCTTTTGAAATACAAATTAGAACCTATGATATGCATAGAACAGCAGAATATGGTATTGCTGCCCATTGGAAATACAAAGAAGCTAATGGAGCCAATGGAGCAGAAGGAGATAATTCTTTGGATTCAAAACTTTCTTGGCTTAGAGAAATGCTAGAATGGCAAGGGGAAACTTCTGATGCTGAAGAGTTTATGGAAGGATTTAAAATAGATTTATTTTCTGATGAAGTCTTCGTATTTACTCCAAAGGGAGATGTAATTAATCTACCTAGTGATTCAACTCCTATAGACTTTGCTTATACAATCCATACTGATGTAGGGCATAGATGTACAGGTGCTAAGGTCAATGGTAAAATTGTTACCCTAGAGTATCGCTTAAAAACTGGGGAAATTGTAGAAGTGCTTACTTCACCAAGTACTAAAGGACCAAGTATAGATTGGCTTAATATTGCAAAGAGCAATCAGGCTAAGAGTAAGATTAAGGCTTGGTTTAAAAAGGCTAATAGGGAAGAGAGTATAGAAAAAGGAAAAGAAGTTATTGAAAAGGAGACAAAAAAACAAGGGTACTCCTTTAGTGTAATTTCAAAATCTGCAACCCTTGAAAAGATTCTTAGACGATACAATTTAAAAAATCTTGAAGATTTGTATGCAAATGTTGGAGTAGGGGAGATAAATCCCTATAACTTAATAACTAAGTTAAGAGAGGCCTATGAAGCTAAGGAGAAAGAAGTAGAAAGTAATACTTCTGTCATTGATCAGTTTAATAAGGAACAAAATATTAAGGAACAGGGAAAAAAAGCAATTAGCTACAATAATAGTTACTCAGGACTACAAGTTAAAGGAACCTCAAATGTTCATGCTAGGTTTGCAAAGTGCTGTAGTCCAGTTCCAGGGGACGATATTATAGGATATATAACAAAGGGAAAAGGGGTATCCGTTCATAGAAGTGATTGTAAAAACCTACTATCTCTTCAAGAAACAGAACCAGACAAGATTATAGAAGTTTCTTGGGGACTTGAAACAGGAGAAAACTATATAACAGATATACAAATAAGAGGAGAAGACAGATTAGGTCTTCTTACAGATATAATTGAAGTCCTTGGACTAACAAAAACAAATATCTTATCAATAAATGGGAAAACCTTAAAAAGTGGGGAAGCTTTAGTAAATATAAAAATAAAAATAACTAATGTAGACCATTTAAAACAGGTTCAAAGTAAGATAAGAAAACTAAAAGGTGTAAGAGACGTCTATAGAATTAAGCATTAATATATGATTTTAAGTAGGAAGTAATAGGTAATAAATAGGAAGTACAAAATAAAGATAAGAATGAGTACTATAAAATAAAGCTGGGATTAGTTCTATATATTACTAAATTAATTCTATAAAAATACAAATAAAGCTTAAACTAAAGGAGATAGTATTATGAGAGCAGTAGTACAAAGAGTCAAAGCTTCTAGAGTGGAAGTTGATAATAAAGTTATTGGAGAAATTGGTGTAGGATTAAATGTTTTAGTGGGTATAAGTAAGGAAGACACAAAGGAAGACCTAGAGTATATTGTTAGGAAAATTGTAGGAATGAGAATTTTTGAAGATGAAACAGGAAAGATGACTCATTCTCTTGAAGATGTAAATGGAGAACTTTTGATAATTTCACAGTTCACTCTTTATGGAGATTGCCGTAAGGGAAAGAGACCTGACTTTATGAAAGCTCAAGGTGGAGAAGCTGCAGAGCAACTGTATAATGAGTTAGTAGAAGCTTTTAAAAAGGAAGTTAAAAAGGTTGAAACAGGAGAGTTTGGAGCAGATATGCAAGTTTACATCCAAAATGATGGACCAGTAACTCTACTTTTAGAAAGTAAAAAGGATTTTTAGAGGTGAAGTAGATGATAGTAAAAAAAATGATGGCAGGAATCTATGGAGCTAATTGCTATATAGTTATGGATGAAGAATCTAAGGAAGCAGTAGTTTTAGATCCAGGTGGAGATGTAGATGATATAGAAAAGGTATTACAATCTTTAGGGGCAAAGGTTAAATATATTGCTCTTACTCATGGACATTTTGATCATACTACTGGGGTTGATGGACTTCAAGCAATAACTAAAGCAGAAGTTGCCATAGGAAAAGAAGATAATGAAATGATATTAAAAGATGTTCAGTATTATGGACCTTTTATTGAAGGTGGAGCACATATAATTCTAAATAATGGTGATTCTTTAAATTTTGGAAAACATACTATGAAAGTAATTCATACTCCAGGTCATACCCCAGGAGGCGTATGCTTTTTAATTGAGAATATGCTTTTCTCTGGAGATACTTTGTTTAAGGGCTCCATTGGCAGAAGTGACTTAGCAGGTGGAGATGGAGAAGCTCTTATAAGAAATATTAAAGAAAGATTAGTAGTTCTTCCTAAGGAAACTATAGTGTATCCAGGACATGGGCCAAGTACAACTATTGGAGATGAAGAGCTATACAATCCATTTTTATAAACATAAAGGACTTGATATAAAGTGTATAACACTAACAAAGAATATAAAGTAAAATTAAACAATTTAGATTTTAGATATGATGTATTTCAAATGATTAATCTTTTTTACGGATTTGCTGATATAAGATTTTTAGAACAGGGCTGTGAAGAGGAGTATAATCTTTCTATAGAAGTTAATGAAGAAAAAGTTATTCTTGTAACTATGAGTAAGAATGAAGAGTTTCATATTAACAAAAATCATAAACTAAAGGAAGAGGTTAGAAAAGCAGTATTTAATTTTCTAACAAAAGATACGGGGAAAGTACTTCCTTGGGGGACTTTAGTTGGAATTAGACCTTCTAAGAAAGCCTTAGAGCTTTTGGAAAAGGGAATTAGTGAAGAGGAAATTGTTAAAGCTTTTAAGGAGATTCATGAAACTTCAGAGGAAAAAGCAAGGCTTTGCATAGAAGTAGCAAAATATGAAAGACACATAGTAAATAAGGATGAAAAAGTCATAAGTGTTTATATAGGAATGCCTTTTTGTCCAACTCGTTGTGTGTACTGTTCCTTTACCTCAAACCCTATAGGGAGTTGTAAGAGTTTAGTTGCCCCGTATTTACAAGCTCTAACAAAGGAAATAAAAGCTTTAAGCAACTATATAAAAGAGCGTAACCTTACAATAGAATCTGTATACTTTGGAGGGGGAACACCTACCTCTGTAAATAATGAGGAATTTGAACATATATTGAAGGATATTTATAACTACTTTGTACATAATCAAAATATAAAGGAGTTTACAGTAGAGTGCGGTCGTCCTGATAGTATAACCTACGAAAAGCTTCAAAGTATGAAAAAATATAAGGTTGATAGGATTAGCATAAATCCTCAAACCATGAATGATAAAACTTTAAAGTTAATTGGAAGAAATCACAGCTCTCAGGATGCCATAGATACGTTTAATATGGCAAGGGAGTTAGGCTTCCAAAATATAAATATGGATGTTATTATCGGTCTTCCAGGTGAAAAGTTAGAAGAGGTTAATAATACCTGTGAAGAACTTTTAAAGCTGAAGCCTGATAGCTTAACGGTTCACGGTATGTCTATTAAAAGAGCATCTAAGCTTTATGAGAATATGATTAATAACACTAAATATGAGGTGCCAGACCAACAAGAACTTAATGAAATGTATAAAGCTACTGTTAGTTTAGCTACAACCTTAGAAATGGTTCCTTACTATATGTATAGACAAAAGAACATGGTAGGTAGCATGGAGAATGTAGGTTATTCTCAAAGGGGAAAAGAGGGTATCTACAATATACAAATGATTGAAGAAAAACAAACTATTGTTGCCTTAGGTGCAGATGCGGTGTCAAAGGTTGTATTTTTAGAAGAAAACCGAATTGAAAGATTTGGAAATGTCAAAGATGTTAGGGAATATGTAAATAGAATTGATGAAATGATAGAGAAAAAAATTGCACTATTAGATATGCTAGGCATTTGAAGATGACTTAAGGCATCTGAAAATAAATAACAAGTCAAAGATGTGAAAGCTATTTTGCGTTCACAAGCAAGCTTGTGCCGACAAGGAAACAGGTTCCGCAGATAGTGGAGCTATCAAAGGGTTCTGTTGACGCAGTATAGCACAAAATAGATGAACAGATTGACTTACTTATTTTTTGAAAATGCCTCAAAATAACAAGGAGGAATTTTTATGGAATTTAAAGCGCCTAAAGGTACAAAAGATATTTTACCAGGAAGTGTGTACAAGTGGCATTTTATTGAGAAAGTTATGAGAGAAATTGCGGCTGCTTATGGTTGTAGAGAAATAAGGACTCCTATGTTTGAACATACAGACTTATTTAAAAGAGGTGTAGGGGAAACTACAGACGTGGTTCAAAAAGAAATGTATACCTTTGAAGATAAGGGTGGCAGAAGCATCACTTTAAAACCTGAAGGAACAGCACCAGCAGTTAGAGCCTTTGTAGAAAATACACTTTATAGTGAAGCTCAACCAACTAAGATGTACTACTTTACTCCTGCTTTTAGATATGAAAAAATGCAAAAGGGTAGATTAAGGCAACATCACCAGTTCGGAGTGGAGGTTTTTGGTTCAAAGGAGCCTTCAGTTGATGCTGAGGTTATAAGCATTGTAATGGATGTTTATAACAGAATGGGTGTAGAAGGTATAGAGCTTAATATTAATAGCATTGGATGCCCAACCTGCAGGAAAAAATATAATGAAGCATTAATTGAGTTTTTAGGTAGTAAAAAAGAGCACTTATGCTCAACTTGTTTAACAAGATTAGATAAAAACCCTTTAAGAGTGTTAGACTGTAAGGTTGATAGCTGCAAAGAAGTGGTTAAAGGAGCACCAATAATTTTAGATTATATATGCGAAGAATGTAGTGAACACTTTGAAAGCCTAAAAACTTACTTAACAGCTATGGGAATAGATTATGTAGTAAATCCTCAAGTAGTTAGAGGTCTAGATTATTACAGTAAGACCATATTTGAAATCATGGATAATGGTTTTACTCTTTGTGGTGGCGGAAGATATGACAACCTAATCGAAGAAATAGGTGGTCCATCAATGCCAGCTATAGGTTTTGGTATGGGAATGGAAAGATTACTCCTAACCTTAGAAGAAAAGGGAATAAATATACCAGAAGAAACTTACATGGATTTATATGTGGGTTCCATGGGAGCTGAAGGTAAGATTGAGGCTATAAAGGTTATTCACGGATTAAGAAATAAAGGGATTAAGTGTGAATGTGATCACATGGCTAGAAGTGTAAAGGCTCAAATGAAGTTTGCCAATAAAATTTCAGCAAGTTACACTATGGTTCTTGGAGAAGATGAAGTGAAAAATAGATTAGCTAAGATGAAAAGAATGAGTGATGGAGAAACTATAGAGGTTTCTTTGGATAATTTAGAAGCCATAGCAAACCTAATCAAAAGTTAGTTCTAAATTATAGGGAATCAGAGTTGAAACTTAACTTATAGAGGAGTCCTATTCTGGTTTCCTTAAGGGTTTATGAAGATGAATTTTATTTATCATGGATAATTTTAAATTTCATCATGGAACCCTGTAGAATACTGATTTTATACTATAAATAATAGTTAAATATATAATAGGTTTTATTAATTACACAGAGAAATTTAAAAGAAGAATGTAATTAAGGAAGCATAAAGGGAGGAAGTATTAATGGGTGAGTCACTAAACGGACTTAAAAGAAACCAAATGTGCGGTGAACTTAGAGAAAGTCATGTAGGACAAAAGGTTACTGTAATGGGTTGGGTTCAAAGAAAAAGGAATTTAGGAAGTTTAGTTTTTATCGATTTAAGAGATAGAACTGGACTTTTACAAGTGGTATTTGGAGAAGAAATAAATAAGGAGGCTTTTGAAAAAGCTGACCTAGCTAAATCAGAATACTGTATTGCAGTTACTGGTGAAATAATAAAAAGAGAAGCACCAAACGCTAATTTACCTACAGGAATGGTTGAACTTAAAGGAGAAAGTATTAAAATACTTTCTGAATCTGAAACTCCTCCAATATACATAAAAGAGGATTTAGATGCATCAGAAAATATAAGATTAAAGTATCGCTATCTTGATCTTAGAAGACCAGATATGCAAAAAATCCTTATGATAAGACATAAGGCTGCTAAAGTAGTTAGAGATTATCTAGATGAAAATGGTTTCTTAGAAATGGAGACTCCAATGCTTACAAAGAGTACTCCAGAAGGAGCTAGAGATTATTTAGTTCCAAGCAGAAACTATCCTGGAATGTTTTATGCTCTTCCACAATCACCTCAAATATTTAAGCAATTATTAATGGTATCTGGTTTTGATAGATATTTCCAAATTGTAAAATGTTTTAGAGATGAGGATTTAAGAGCAAATAGACAGCCAGAATTTACACAGATAGACTTAGAGATGAGCTTTGTAGAACTTGATGATGTTATAGCATTAAATGAAGGCTTAATCAAAAGAGTTTTTAAAGAAGTGGGCGATGTTGAGGTTAATCTTCCAATAAGAAGAATGCCTTATGCAGAAGCTATGGATAAATACGGTAGTGACAAACCAGATTTAAGATTTGGTATGGAGATAAAAAATATTACTGAAGCAGTTAGAGGCACAGAGTTTGCAGTGTTTAAAAATGCCATAGAAAATGGCGGATCAGTAAGAGCTATAGTAGCTGAAAACTCAGCGGATATGGGAAGAAAGAAGCTTGATAAGCTTGGAGAGTTCGTAAAAACTTATAAAGCTAAAGGTCTTGCTTGGATAGCTTATAAAGAGGGGGAAATAAAATCTCCAATTTCTAAATTCTTTGATGAAGAAGGAATGAATAAAATAATTGAAGCTGCTGGAGCAAAACCAGGAGATTTAATCTTAATTGTGGCTGATATGGATAGCGTAGTATTACAATCCTTAGGAGCATTAAGATTAGAGCTTGCAAAAGAGTTAGGAATTTTAGAAAACAACAAAGAGTTTAATTTTGTATGGATAACAGAATTCCCACTTCTTGAGTACGATGAAGAAGAACAAAGATATGTTGCTCTTCACCATCCATTCACAGCACCAATGGATGAGGATTTACAGTACCTAGATACTGATCCTAAGAGAGTTAGAGCAAAGGCTTATGACATTGTACTAAATGGTGAGGAATTAGGTGGAGGAAGTATAAGAATCCACGATACTAAGCTTCAAGAAAAAATGTTTAGTTTACTTGGATTTACTCAAGAAAGTGCTTGGGAGAGATTTGGATTCTTATTAGAAGCCTTCAAATATGGTCCACCACCACATGGAGGATTAGCTTATGGTTTAGACAGAATGATAATGTTCCTAGCTGGAACAGATAACATTAAAGATGTTATTGCTTTCCCTAAGAACCAAAATGCATACTGCCCAATGAGTGAAGCACCAAATGTGGTTGAAGAAAAACAACTTAAAGAACTTGGTATAGGTATAGCAAAAAACAGCTAATTTTAATATAGTAGCTTTGAAATTATAAAGGGAACTAAAGCCTAATAAGTGATAAACTTACTCTTGGTTTTAGTTCCTTTTAGATTTCTATGGGAAAAGTATTTTTGATTCGGTGTCTAGCAATTTTAGAGGAGCCAAGGCGGGGTTTATGTGTAGGTTAAGTCATGACTTTGGTTTCTCATTTACTAATAAAATACATTGTAATTAGATTGATAAATATAGAAAAATAGCCAAATTTTAAAAAGAATAATATCCACTACAGGGGATATACTATTATTGTAAAATCTTTAATAAAAAGTTTTAATTCTATTTGCAATTACGCTAAAATTATTATATAATGTAGTTACAAGTTAGAAATGATCTGCTGTGTGCGCGGAACTGGTCTATGTTGAGCCAACAGTGATTTAATTGGAAGAAGTTCTTTTTATGAAGTGTAGACCTGTCACTTATTATTAATATTAACTGATGGGTACCAGAAGTAAAAAGGCGGAATCCACCCGTGGGAGAACGGGTTCAAATATACCAGCATAAACGGCACAGCGGTTTATATTAAAGATTTTACTTTAAATAATAGAGTTAGCAAGTGAATTCTTGCTAACTCTCATTATGAAAAAATATACCACTCTTTGGAGTGGTATTTATTTTTACAAAAAAACAAATAGTCGTAAAAATTAAAGTTATATTCGTATTGCATTAAATTTAAAGGGGTTCCTTAGAAGGAAGCTTATAAAAAATACATATATAAAATTTTGTAATTAAATTATATAATCTAGTTGTTAAAGAAATTAATTAGATTAGATATAGAACTATATAATAGGTCCAAAGGTAAAAATTCATTATATTAAATTCTGTAAGAAAAAACTTTTCTGATTATTGGAAAACCTTTTAT
Source organism: Clostridium punense (assembly GCF_017874425.1). Lineage (GTDB taxonomy): Bacteria > Bacillota > Clostridia > Clostridiales > Clostridiaceae > Clostridium_J > Clostridium_J punense. The sequence goes on along the minus strand of NZ_JAGGLL010000001.1, from coordinate 238,698 downwards.
AATTATACTTTATTTTTTTTTGAAAAATAGTATAATATAAATATGATTACTAGTATAATTTTACAATAACTTAAATTAGTCGTAAATTAGTTAAGTTACTCAATGGTAAAATTATAAAGAATTAGTTAGATAAATTAGTTTTCAGGTTTAAGAGTTTCATTTAGGGGTGCAGTAAAGAAAAATAACTGCTTATATTGGGGTTTTGTTTGAAGGTTGTGTAGGTATTAAATTTATACTAAGGTTTTTAGATGAGGAGAATAAGTTATGGAGATTTTATCACAAGGAGAAAAAATAAAAAGAATAAGAAAAAGCTTTAAAATCAGACAACAAGATATTACTGGTGGGGAAATAACAAGAGAACTTATAAGTATAATTGAAAACAATAAGACTAATCTTACACCTAACGTGGCACAAATAATAGCAGATAATATAAACAGAATCTGTAAGGAGCGAGGAATAGAATTCTCTGTGGAGGCAAGCTACTTATTGGAGGATGTTAGTCAGCAATCAAATAAAATTGCAGATGAGTATATTGAATTTTTATCAACAAATGAAAATGAATTTTCCCAAAGTCTCATAGAAGAGATAGATCATATAGAGTTTTTCTGTATGAAATATGGAGAGGCAGAAAAGAATTTAGCTTTATATGAAAAAATTGGTGATATTTACAATAAGCAAAGATCCTATGATAAAAGCTACACCTACTACATTAAGGCTTTAGAAAATGCAGCTAGTATAGATGAAACCATAGCTTTAATTAAGGTTAGTGAAAAAATAGGTGTACTGTGCTTAAAGCTTATGAAATACGAAGAAACTCTTCATTTCAACAGCTTTGCATTAAGATATGAGGAACATTTATCAAAGGATTTAAAACGTAAGCTACTTTTGAACAATATACTAGCTTATGTGCATCTTAAGGAGTATCATAAGGCAATAGAAGAAACTGAAAATATCATAAATATATTTTCAAAGCAAAGTGTAGAAGAACTTTTTGAAGTTAACATGCTTAGAGTTCATTGTCTTAGACAAATAAAAGAATTTAATAGTGCCATAAAGCTAAGTAAAACCTTGTTAGAACAAGTTAAAGATAGTGATTTAGAGAAAAAGATAACAACTTTAACTAATATGCTAGATATTTACTCAGCTCTTAAAGATTATAAAAATATAAAGGTGTATTTAAAGAAAATTACAGGTGAAATTAATAAATATGAGGATTTAGATAATAATCCTAATAGCCCTAGGATATATACTCAAATTGGAGCAGCTTTAGTGCTATTGCAGGATATAGATAAAGCAAAAGAATGCTATGATAAAGTAATAAGCTTATGCAAAAAACAAAGAGATTCCCATGTGTTAGATAAAGCACTAGATGAATATTTTAATCTTCTTTTAATTGAAAATAATTCAGAGAATATTGATGACTTTAAGAATAATGTATTGGAACTTATTTCCCATGGGTTAATAGCTAAAAATAATATAAATATAGCTAAGCTAATTAAGTATTATAACAGTGTTGAAGATAGGGAAAGTATAGATAACCTATTAACCTTTATTTTAGAAAGCTAAAAGAAAAAATCTTAAGTTTAATAATTTTTTTTAAAAGTATTAGTTATTGAAGTTGCTTTCTTGCACTTAAATGTTAACTCCCATTCTTTATAAATTAAACATGAAAGCTAGGAGAATTTATATTCCCTAGCTTTTGTTTATTTTAAGCACTCTTGATAAATAAGTTATGAAATTACTTTACAAATAAAGGTGAAAAATAGTATCAAATTTAAAACATATATATAATAATTATAAGCTTATATGCAAATATAGCTTCATGACGAAAAAGTAAATTTATTGTAACTGAATAAAAAAACTCTTAGGTTTCAAATGAAGGAAAATCAGAATAAAAATAAGTAGTACAAAAAAAAATTTAATATATTTAATTTTAAATTTTAATCAGAGAGATTTTGCAACAAAATTATTTTGATAATTCTGCAAACTTACAGCTCAAAAGAAAGAAGTTAAAAAATAAACATGTAATAACTGTTTAAAGGTGTATTGCAAGAAATAATACTACTAAAATAAAGAACTTATTGTTAACTATTTGTGACCATCAGAGTCATTTATTATACAAAAGGAAGGAAATCCAAGATTTAACCTATATATTACTACTAGTTTAGTTAACTTAAGATTTTTTTGAGATAAGCAAATTAAACTTCACTAAGAAAAATAAAGCGTAGAAAACTTAAAGTTTAAAAGTAGAAAGAAAAGGAACCCTTGCAAGATTTAAGTATCTTGCTAGGTTCCTACCTTTTTCCTAGTTTCTGTAATTTATTAAACTTTAATCTATTGATAATTCTACTTATAGTTGAAATTAGAATTATTCCAACAGCAATGGAGGCTGCATTAAAAAGTGTCTGAATTCCTAGTACAATGGATTTATCTATGTTTCCTTGCACCGCCTCGAAGGTAGTGTAGTACATACTTCCTCCAGGAACCAGTGGAATGAGAGCGCATATTAAGAAAATAGTTACAGGATTTTTCATAACTCTTGCAAATATTTCTGAGTATATACTTATTACTAAAGAACCTACAAACAATGATACAATTTCAGAGCCAGTAGAGTTTTTAGTTAAAAGATAAAAAAGCCATCCAACACCGCCACCAATAGAGGCTATAATTAAGTTTTTTCCTCGTACGTTAAATAAAATTCCAAACCCTAAGGAACTAATAAAAGCATATAGAACACTTATCATAATTAAACACCCCCAAAGATGTATATCCAAATTTTAAATACAATACCTGTGCCAGCCGCAATGGCTGCAGCAATCATAAGAGCTTCTAAAGAACGAGATAATCCAGATAATAAATCTCCAGCTATGGTATCTCTTATGCCGTTAGTAATAGCAAGGCCTGGCACTAAAAGCATTATGGAACCAATTATAATTTTATCCACATTGAATCCGGGGAATAAGGAACTAAAAACTAATGCTATAAGAGCTGCTAGTGCGCCACCAAGCACGTTAATAAAGAAACCATTAACATCCAATTTGTTTAAAAAATTACTTAAAAGAGTAATTAAGATTCCAGCAATAAAAGCAATGAAAAAGTCTCTAATATTGCCACCAAACAGTAAGGAAAAGAAAGCAGTGGTAATTCCAGCAGCAAAAACAGAAACCTTTTCACTATATCTTTGTTGGCTTTCTATTTTCTTTACCTCATCCTTTAAGTCTTTCATTAAAAGAGGGCTTGAATATAAAGATCTTGAAAGATTATTAATTGCAGATATCTTTTCTAAATTTACAGTTCTTGAGGTTATTCTTCTGATAACAGTGGTGGTTTCTCCCATTTGGTTAGTAATTGAAATCATTACTACGGTAGGAGTAACAAAGCTTTCTGTAGATTTTATATTATAAGCATTACAAATCATAGAAATAGTTTGTTCAACCCTATAAGTTTCTCCACCATTTTCAAGCATTATTTTTCCTGCCTCTGCGGCTATGTGAACAATTTCATCATTATACATGAAAAATCCTCCTATAATATATATAGCAATTTTAATTCGAAGTTTATATAAGGATACAAAATTTAGCTTTAAGTCTTGTTTATATAACTATTCAAATTTATTAAATAGTCTATAGCAGGGGAAAGTAAAAGCTTTTAGGCGTAATATTTAAAGTACTAACATGTTATTTTAAACATTAAGCCAGTGCTAATGTTATTATATATCAAAAACTTGAGAAAATGTAATCTGTTAGAATATTAAGATTTACTTATAATATTACAGGGTTTTACATAGGGAGTTCAATTTCCCTATGGTGTAAATTCATCTCGCAAAAACTTTAAAGGAGCCACAGTAGGAGCCATCTATAGGTTAGGTATTGACTTTGATTCCCCATAATATAAAAGCTAAGACATAGATAATTTTATACATAGGAATTCATTGATTAATTAGATTCAAATAACTATAATTGGAGTATGAGGCATCTGTAAAAAATAAGTCAAAGATGTGAAGGGTTTTTGAGTTAGGCAAGGAAATTTTTGGCGCAGTATAGCACAAAATAGACGAGCATACTGACTTATTTATTTTTTGAAGATGTCTAAAATTGGCATTATAAAAATGGGGGATATAAATGAATAAGATTGAAGGAATTTTGGAAAATCTTATCAATAACTTAAAAGAAGGTATTCATGTAGTGGATAGCAAAGGAAAGACTATTTACTATAATAAGTCCATGGCCACAATGGAAGGGTTAAAAAGAGAAGAGGTTCTGGGTAAAAAGGTCTATGAATACCTAAAGGAGATGGAGGGAACTTCTACCCTGATGAATGCCCTTAAAAATGGAGAGGAATTTAAGGATGTTGTTCAACAATATAGCAATAATCATGGTAAGAACATAACCTCTATTAACACCACAATTCCTGTGATTATTGGGGATAAGACTGTAGCTGCCATTGAAATTGCAAGAGATATGACTCAGTTAAAAAAGCTAAATGAAAAAATATGCATGCTTGAAAGTGCTATGAAAGAAAAAGAAAATAATTATACCTTTAAAGATATTATTGGCAATAGCCCTAAAATAAGAAATGAAATTAATAAAGCTGTGAAAGCAAGCCTTTCAAATTCTTCTGTATTAATTTATGGAGAAACAGGATCAGGAAAGGAGCTCTTCGCTCAAAGTATCCATTACAATGGAATTCGTAAGGACAAGCCCTTTATTGCTATAAACTGTGCTGCTATACCTAGTGCTCTCTTAGAGGGGATGCTCTTTGGAACGGTGAAGGGAGGCTTTACTGGGGCCGAAAATAAAAAAGGACTCTTTGAAGAAGCTCATAGAGGAACTGTATTATTGGATGAAGTGAACTCTATGGAACCTTATCTTCAATCAAAGCTTTTAAGAGTACTTCAGGATGGATATATAAGACCAGTAGGAAGCAATAAAATCATTGACATTGACGTAAGAGTTATAGCTACCTTAAATGAAGAGCCAGAAAATCTTATAAAAGAAGGAAAACTTAGAAAGGATTTTTATTACAGATTAAGTGTAATGAGAATTGATGTCCCATCTCTAAGAGAAAGAAAAGAAGATATTAAGGAGATCACTGAATATTTTATAAGTTATTACAATAGACTTTTATCAAAAAATGTTAAAAACCTTAGTGAAGAGGTTTGGGATAAGTTTCAACAGTATAACTGGCCAGGAAACATAAGAGAACTTAAAAATACTATCGAAGCAGCAATGAATATGGTAGATGATGGAGAAATACTAACAAAAGAATTTTTTGAAAATAAATTTACCATAGTAGGAGATATGAATAATGATAGTAAGTTTACTGGTGATTTATCCTTAAATGATTATTTAGAAGAGATTGAAAGGTCTGTAATAACGAAAATATATAAGAAAAATGGAGAGAATATTACTAGAACAGCAGAGGAGCTTAAGATATCTAGACAGAATCTCCAATATAAACTGAAGAAATATAATCTTTAACCAATTAAATAATATAATTAATATAAAAATCAAATAATAAGATATAAAAGAATTTTAAAATATTGGCGAATAATTTTCAAAATAGGGCGAATAATTTTCAAAATAGGGCGAATAATTATAAAATATAGATAAGTGCCATAAATTCGGCAGGGTTAGTGCAAAAAAATATGCGCTAACCCTTTTAATTTTGGAATAAATGTAATAAAACTTGTTTTTCTTCTTTAAAAGGTGAAAAATATTTTGCAGTCAAATAAATAATTAATTAATCTTGTTTAAAATATTTAGAATATTATACAAAATAAATGTTATAAGTACAGAAAATTTCTATTAAAACTCCCTTTGATAGTTGGCACGGAAATTGCTGTATATATAAAGTATATGAAAAAATAAATTCTAAGGGGGATTTTTAATATGGAAAACGTTAAAGTAGCAATTTGGGGCTTTGGAGCTATGGGAAGTGGAATGGCTCGTATGCTTTTAAAGAAAAAAGGTGTAGATATAGTAGGAGTATGTGATTTACACCCAGAAAGAGCTGGTAGAAGTATTTATGATGTTTTAGGTATTGAAAGAGGAGAAAAGCCAGAGGTTATAATAAATCCTAACATAGATGAAGTACTAACTGAAAAGTGCTGTGACATATGCCTTTGTGCAACAGATTCTTTCACTAAAAATGCTTTCCCAAGATTAAAGAAAGTTTTAGAGAAAAAAATAAATGTAATCTCAACTGCTGAAGAAATGGCTTATCCACAAGCTCAAAATCCAGAAATTGCAGCAGAACTTGATAAAATTGCTAAAGAAAATGGAGTTTCTATTCTTGGAACAGGAATAAACCCAGGACTAATAATGGATTTATTAGTAGTTTGCTTAACAGGCTGCATGACTGATGTAGATCATATTGAAGCTAAGAGAGTAAACAGCCTTTCACCATTCGGACCAGCAGTTATGGAAGAGCAAGGAGTTGGAATGAAGGTAGATGATTTCAATAGAGGAGTTGCTGATGGAAGCTTAGCAGGACATGTTGGTTTCTCTGAGTCTATTAATATGATTGCGGATGCTATTGGCTGGAAAGTTGATAAGTTTGAGCAACAAATGGCTCCAATAGTTACATCTGTAGATAGAAAATCACCATTTGGTTTTGCAGCAGCTGGAGATGTAGCAGGTGTTAATATGACTGGACAAGGATATGTAGATGGACAAGTTAAAATTGATATGATTCATCCACAACAAATTGAACCAGAAATGGAAGGCACTTTTACCGGAGATTATATCACTATAAAAGGTACTCCAGAGGTTAACATGTCAATTAAACCAGAAGTAGATGGAGGGCTTGGAACTATTGCTATGTGCGTTAACATGATTCCACATGTTATTAATGCAGATCCAGGCTTAAAAACAATGATAGATTTACCAGTACCAAGAGCTATTATGGGAGACTTTAGAACTTTTATAAAGAGATAATATATAGTTTTAAATTTAAATCATTAATATAGAAAATGAAATTAAAAGGCTTTAAGGGTAAAAGCCTCTAAGGAATATAGAGTTAATAATAATTTTAAATTAAACTTCCTTGAGTAATTTTTATAAATATATGAGAAATTTGCTCAAGGAAGCATATTATAAAGTCACTTTCAGTTAAGTATAAATTGAGAGTTTATGAGAAGGCATGGTTAAAAATAAAAGATAGATTAAAAATTTGGAGGTGGATAACTTGATTAAGGTAGGAACTTTCGTTGAGATAACAAACAAAGTTTTAGATCCAGAGGATAGATCACCTGTTATACCAGAGGAAACAAAAATCACTCCACTTATGATGTGGGTTAGAGGCTTTACTACAACAGAATGTAGCTTAGGAGAAGAGACAGAAATTGAAACTCCTAGTGGAAGAAAAGTTAGAGGGGTAGTAACAGCAGTAGAACCAGCTTACACCCATGACTTTGGTAGGTATGTAAGTGAGATAGCTTATGTAGGAAAGCAAGCAAAGGAAATGCTATTCAAATAGTGTAAGGAAGTAGGTGAATAAGGTGAATAAATATGAAGCTCTCATGGAGAGAAAAAATGAAATAATGATAAAGTCAGTTGGTATTGACTTTAGTAAGTATGAAACAGGAGCCTTAGCTTTTGATTATGAAGCTATGATGAGAGACACTGGATATTCCTTAAGTGACATCATGAAAATTCAAAGAGAAGTTGGGGTAGGTAACACACCTCTTCTAGAGTTAAAAAATATTACAGCTTTAGCAAGAAAGGTTTCTAAAACAGGAAAAGCAGCTAGAATTTTCATAAAGGATGAAAGCTGTAATCCTTCAGGAAGCTTTAAAGATAGAAGAGCCTCAGTATCAGTTTATGATGCAAAGCAAAGAGGATATAAGGGAGTTGCCTCTGCAACCTCAGGAAACTATGGAGCAGCGGTAGCATCTCAAGCAGCTATGCAGGGGTTAAAATGTATAATCGTTCAAGAGTGCTATGACTCTAAAAAAGTAGGTCAGCCAGAAATTCTAGAAAAGGGAAGAAAATGTGAAGGTTTAGGAGCAGAGGTGCTTCAACTAACTGTAGGACCAGAGCTTTTCTATACGTACTTAAATGTATTAGAAGAAACAGGCTTCTACAATGCATCTTTATACTCTTCCTATGGAATTGCAGGAGTAGAAACCTTAGGTTATGAAATTGCAACTCAATGTAGAGAGAAATTTGGCAAGGACCCAGAAGTGGTAATTGCTACCCATGCTGGTGGTGGAAACGTAACTGGTACAGCAAGAGGTCTTATAAAAGCTGGAGCTACAAGCACTAAATTAGTAGGAGCTTCAGTAAATTTAGAAGGACTTCATATGGCAAGTGATAAGGACTTTAACCGAAAATCCTTCACTACTGGCCACACTGGCTTTGGAATTCCATTTATGGTTTGGCCAGATAGAAGTGATGTACCAAGAAGTGCAGCAAGACCACTTAGATATTTAGATAGATATGTAACTGTAGCTCAAGGACAGGTTTTCTATATGACAGAGCTTCTTGCTCAACTAGAAGGCTTAGAAAGAGGGCCAGCAGGAAATACTTCTCTTGCAGCAGCTTTTGTAATAGCTCAAGAGATGGAAGATGACGAAATTATAGTAATTCAAGAAACAGAATATACTGGAGCAGGAAAGCACATTTTACCTCAACTTACCTTTGCAAAAAACAATGGTATAGAAATTCTTAAAGGAGATCCAAAGACAGAGGTTCCAGGCAAAAATATTGTGCTTCCAGAAAGTCCAGCAATGCTTCAAATAGATGATAAGGATCTGAATGGATATAGAAAATCACTTATTAAAAATAGCATTAAAAAGTTAGACAGCAATACAGTAGATATTCTTGATGTAGACTTCCTATGTGAAGAAACAAAATTAAGCAAGGTAGAAGTAATAGATATACTTTCGAGCCATGGCATTTTCGTTAAATAATGAACAAGTTCATTTTGTTCACAACTTTGGAAGCTAATTTGTACTGCTACTAAAGCAGCTTAAATAGTCAGAGCAACTGCCACTAAAAGAAGATGGGAGCATTAAAGCTTCCAAAATGTTGTTAAATAAATAATTGGGGGGAAAAGCAGTGAAAAGAGAAGATGATTTTCAAAAAAGAAGAGAACATTTAAAAAATCTAACTGATGAGCAATTATATGAAAGATTTTGGGCACTAACTGAGCAAATAGTTACACCAATGGTAGACTTAGCTCATAACAATACTTCATCATCTATAGAAAGATCTGTACTTTTAAGAATGGGTTTTTCAAGTATAGAGTCTTCAAAAATAGTTCAAGAAGGTATGAAAGCAAAGCTTTTAGGAAAAGGCATGGGAAATGTGGTTTTAAAGTATGCAGAGCTAAAAGGAATAAACTACTTAGATGCAGGCCGTGAACTAGGAGAAGGTAAAGGTTGGGCTGAAGTATCAGGATTATTTAGGGGGGATAAATAATGCTAGAAGAAAACAAAAAAATAAATGTGGAAGAGATACTTAAAGATTTAGATAAGTATGAGCCAAAAAGAAGAGGTTGGCATTGGAGAGAAGCTCACAATGAACCAATGGGAGAATTTGAATATAGAGAAATAACAAAACCACTTAAAAATAGTAAAGCTCTTCCATCAGCAAGAAGCTTTAACAACATAGATCCTCAACCAAAACCAGTAATCACTACAGAAATTGCTTCAGGAAGATTTGAAGATGATATAAGAAGAATGAGAATGGCTGCATGGCATGGAGCTGACCACATCATGGTTATCAGAACTGCTGGACAAAGCCATTATGATGGATTAATTGAAGGTTCACCAGAAGGAATTGGTGGAGTTCCAATTACAAGAAAAGAAGTAAGAGCTACAAGAAAAGCTATTGATTTAATAGAAGAAGAAGTTGGAAGAGAAATTAACTTCCACTCTTATGTATCAGGGGTTGCAGGTCCTGATATAGCAGTTATGTTTGCTGAAGAGGGAGTTAACGGTGCTCACCAAGACCCACAATACAACGTTTTATACAGAAATATTAACATGGTAAGATCTTTCGTAGATGCAGCTGTTGCTAAGCACATGATGGCTTGGGCAGATATGCTTCAAATAGACGGAGCTCATAATGCCAATGCAACAGCAATGAAGGGTTATATGGTAATGCCAGAGCTTATGGTTCAACATGCTATAAACTCTAAATACTCTGAAATGGTGGGAATGAAGCCAAGTAATATTGCTCTTTCAACAGTACCACCAACAGCGCCACCAGCTCCATGTTTAAGATATGACTTACCTTATGCAGTGGCACTAAGAGACTTATTTAGAAATTATAAAATGAGAGCTCAAATGAATACTAAGTACATGGACTCTTGTACAAGAGAGGCTACAGTAACTCACAGCTTAAACTTATTAATCTCTGAGCTTACTTCAGCAGATATCCAAAGTACAATTACTCCTGATGAAGGAAGAAACGTGCCATGGCATTACAATAACATCCATGCAGTAAATACTGCAAAACAAGCCTTAATTGGTATGGATGGCTTAATGGATATGGTAGAACTTAAAAAAGAAGGATACCTACCAGAAAAAGTTAGAGAGCTTAAAGAAAGAGCTGTATTATTCTTAGAGGAAATCATTGAAAATGGCGGATACTTTAAAGCAGTTGAAGATGGATTCTTCGTTGACTCTGGAGAATATCCAGCAAGAAACGGTGATGGTATTGCTCGTAAAATAGATGGAGGACTTGCAGTAGATACTGTAGTTCCAAGAGATAAAGATTACTTTGCACCAGTTTGTGCTCACTTTGGTTACAACAATGTACCAGAAAAATATGAGCATGCTTGTGATGCAATAAAAGGATGTACTTTCTGCGATAGAACCAAGATTGTTTACATTGATGAATTAGATGAAGAAGATAATGTTATTAAGAGAATGGAAAAAGTTAAAGAAGATGGAACCATTGTTCCAGAAGTTGAATGGAAAAAAGATGGTTATGTATCTGTAACATTATTTATTCCAGAAGATCCAAGAATTGCAGAAGCAGCAGCTCTTGAAATGGGTAAAAATATGAACTTAACAGACGTGGAAATTATCCATAAGCAAGTAATGCAAGATGCTGAAGGAACTCTAGTTGAGATTAAGGGAAGAGTTAACTTTAAAATTGTTAGAGATGAATTAAAACTTCCAGAGGTTAAAGAAATTCTTGCAGATGATGTAATGAGAGAATATGTTAAGAATCGTCCAATTAGAGTAGTGGCAGCTACTGCAGGAGAAGATGAGCACTCTGTTGGCTTAAGAGAAGTAATTGACATTAAGCATGGAGGAATAGAAAAATACGGTATAGAAGCTGTATACCTTGGAACTTCTTGCCCAGTAGAAAAGTTAATTGATGCAGCTATTGAAACAAAGGCTGATGCAATTTTAATGAGTACAATTATTACTCATAACGATGTTCATATGAAGAACATGAGAAAATTAAATGACCTTTGTATAGAAAAAGGAGTTAGAGACAAGCTTATATTAGCTTGTGGAGGAACTCAAGTTACTAATGAAATTGCTGTAGCGAACGGTATGGATGCAGGCTTTGGCCGTGGAAGCAAGGGACACCATGTAGCTTCCTTCATCATTGAAACTTTAATGAAAGAAGAAAAATAAAATAAACTAAGGGCATACAAAATTACTGTATGCCCTTAATCATAGGAGTGTGCTTATGAAGGTAGAGTATTTAATTGCGGAAATTGGAAGTACTACTACCCTTGTTACGGCCTTTAATTTTAAAAATGGGGTAGAAGTGATTGGACAAGGAAAAGCCTTTACTTCTGTGCTGCAAGGGGATGTAACCATTGGACTAAAAAATGCAGTAAAGGAAATTGAGGATGCCTTAGGAGAAAAGCTAGATTATGGTAGAATGCTTGCAACCAGTAGTGCTGCTGGGGGACTAAAAATTACTGTCCATGGCTTAGTTCAAGATATGACAGTAAAAGCTGCAAGAGAAGCTGCTCTTGGTGCTGGCGGCATTATTAAGATGGTTACAGCTGGAAGGCTTAGAAAATCTGACATAAAAAAGATAAGAGAAATAAGTCCAAATTTAATTATGATTGCAGGTGGCACAGACTACGGTGAAAGAGAAACTGCACTTTACAATTCAGAGGTTTTAGCAGAAGCAGATCTTGGAATTCCAGTGGTTTACTGCGGTAATTGTGCAAATGTAGATGAAGTGAAGGAAATATTTGAAGAAAAAGAACTTTATGTTATAGAGAATGTTTATCCTAGAGTGGATGAATTAAATGTGGAACCAGCAAGGGCTATGATACAAGATGCTTTTGAGAAAAACATTGTAAAGGCTGGGGGCATGGATAAAATCAAAGAAATGGTGGATGGAGCAATAATGCCAACTCCTGGAGCCGTAATGGAAGCTACCAAGCTTTTATATGATGTCCTTGGGGATGTATTAGTTTTTGATGTTGGGGGAGCTACTACAGATGTACATTCAGTTACAGAGGGAAGTTTAGAGGTATTAGACATCCTTGTAACTCCAGAGCCTAAGGCAAAAAGAACTGTAGAAGGTGACCTTGGGGTTTATGTTAATAGAATTAACGTAATAGAACTTTTAACACACCATGAAACTGAAGGAAACTCAAAAGAATATATAGAAAATCAAATTAAGCCAATTCCAGCTACGGAAGAAGAGAGAAAGTGGAGTGGAGTTTTAACTAAAAAAGCTGTGGAAGTAGCAATCAGCAGGCATGTTGGATATATAAAAAGAGTCTATGGGGCAGGAAAAAATTTCTTAGCCTATGGGAAGGATTTATCCATGGTGAAATATATCGTGGGTACTGGTGGAGCTTTAACAAGACTTCCAAAGGGTGAAGAAACCCTTGAAGGAATAAAAGAAATTAAAGAGGATTTAACCATGTATCCAAGAGCGGAAGCCAAGGTGCTTATAGATAATATGTATATTATGGCCTGCGCAGGAGTTTTAAGCAGAGAAAATAAAGAAGCAGCAATTACTTTATTAAAGGAGAGTCTTAAGCTATGAAGAGGAGCTATCCCTGTATAGAAGCTAATTTAAATAAGATAAAACACAATACATCAACAATTCTTGAAATATGCCAAAGATTAGGTATAGATGTAGTTGGAGTTACAAAGGTATTTTGTGCACAAAAACCTATAGTTAATTCCATGATAGAAGGTGGATTAAAGGTTATAGGAGATTCAAGACTTTCAAACCTAAAGAGAGTGAATGAAGCAAAGTGTGAAAAGTTACTTCTTAGAATTCCTATGGAAAGTGATGCCTCTTCTGTGGTTAAGTATGCAGATATATCCTTAAATTCAGAGGTTGAAACAGTAAAAAAGCTATCAAAAGCAGCAAAAAGAGCAAATAAGATTCATAAGATTATATTGATGATAGACTTAGGGGATTTAAGAGAGGGAGTCTTAGAATACGATGTTTTAGATGCGGCAAAGGAAATAAATAAACTTCCTAATATAGAACTAGTAGGAGTAGGAACAAACTTAACCTGTTACGGGGGTGTATTACCTGATGAAGAAAACCTAAGCAAGCTCATTACAATTAAGGAGAAAATTGAGAGGGTTTTAGAAATAAAACTTCCAATTATATCAGGAGGAAACTCCAGCAGTCTTTATATGGTAATGGATAACACTATGCCAAAGGGAATTAATCAATTAAGACTTGGGGAGTCTATAGTACTAGGAAGAGAAACTGCTTATGGAAAGGAAGTTCCTAATGCCCATAAGGATTGCTTTGTTCTTAAAGGAGAAATCATAGAAATTAAAAATAAACCCTCTGTACCTACAGGTAAAATAGGCTTAGATGCCTTTGGAGAGGTTCCAAAGTTTGAGGATAGAGGAGTTATAAAAAGAGCAATTATTGCCCTTGGAAGACAGGATATTAAAGTGGATGGAATAACTCCTTTAGATAATGGAATTAGAGTTTTAGGTGCTAGTAGCGATCATCTAATTTTAGATGTAACTGAAAGTAAATATGACTATAGAGTAGGAGATGTAGTAGATTTTTATATGGACTATGGATGCTTACTACAAGCTATGACCTCGCCTTATGTAAGTAAATATTATGTAGGATAATAAATATCATTATGTAGGATAAAACTAGCTTTGATAAATAGGTAGTAATAAGGCTGTTGACAATAGTATTTTGTCAGCAGTTTTATTTTTTTTACTGAAACTTTTAGAACATGGGACAGTGGTAAAACCGTAAAAACTAATATATTATAATAAGTGAAAGAAGGCAAAGATTTCCCCAAAAGGCCTTTATTTAACCTTGTATTAGTCGGTAAAGCAACCAAGAATAGTTTTGGGGTATTTCAAATTCCAGCTTTGGTTATTTAATATTGTGAGGAAGTGTGGCTCTTCTTTCTTAAATAAAGAATTAGGTTCTAAATAAAGAAATTTGTCTGTTGGATAATGGGACATATTTTCCAGGAAATAAATTTCAACATATTTCCATTTATTTACATAGAGCTCTATATATTTCCTGGGAAAACTGTGTATGTTAACAGAGAATGCTGCTTAAATTCCATGATTTTTTAGGTGGGAATTTGTAGTATGCTGGAGTTAAAAGATAAAATCTTAAAACAAATTATGGGAATTACAGGGATTTTTATAGAAGGGATGTACGACAAAAGTTATCAATTACCAATGAGAATAAAACTAATGAGCAAAATTTAACATTATAATAAGTAAAGGGGAGGAGAAAAATGAATATTGATGTGATAAATCAAGTGATAATATTGTTCTTAATGATGCTGGTAGGTGTTTATGCAACTAAAAGAGGGTTTATTACTAAGGAAGTGGAGAAGGGGTTAAGCAGTTTGCTTCTTAATATAACCTTACCTTTTTTAATAGTTAGTACCTTCAACCTAGAATTTGACAGTAACTTACTAGATAGTGCAAAGAAAATTGTAATCTATTCCATAGTAATACACTTAGGGCTATATGCTTTAAGCAAAGTTATTTTCTTTAAGGCTTCCAAGGAGAAACAGCCAGTATTAAGATTTATAACCACTTTTTCCAATGTGGGTTTTATGGGGTACCCAGTGCTTCAAAGTATTTTTGGAGATGTGGGTGTGTTTTATGGAGCAATCTTTAATATGGTGTTTAATGCTTTTGTATGGACATTAGGTGTATCCCTATATAGTGGCAAAAAGTCTTTGAGATCCTTTATACAAGTATTGAAAAATCCAGCTTTTATTGCTGTTTGCCTAGGATTAGTGTTGTTTATTTCTCCAGTTAAGTTACCAACTCCTATATATAAAACTCTTAAACTAATGGGAGATACAACTACACCGATATCCATGTTAATAGTAGGAGCTATGCTGTCTTCCGCCAACTTTAAGGAAGTGCTTTCTGATTGGACTATATATCTAGGTTCTTTTATATGCTTGATAGTTGCTCCTCTTTTAGTTTATTTAGTTATGACCACATTAGGATTAGACAGAGAACTTACAAGAGTGTGCGTCATAATAATTGCAATGCCAGGAGCAGTAATGGCTCCAATTATAGCCTCGAAGTATGGGGGGAATGCTGAGTATGCTTCTCAATGTGTATTTTTAAGCACAATACTTTCAGTAATTACAATACCATTAATAATAGTTACTTTATTATAATTCAGGTTAAAAAGCGTATGGCTGACCTTCAAGAAAAAATAAACTTATACAAGAATTATTTTTAAAAAATAGGAAAGTATTTATTTTAATGACAGGAATTGTCGTTTGTTATAAAATTTTAATATCAACCTAATAGAGGGTAATTTAATTGGGAAAATCTAAAATTAATTGGGAATTAAATATGAATAAAAGCAACTAAATATAACTATTAAAATTATTTATAAGTAATGATATAATTTGCTTAAACATTGCATAAGGCATTTTAGAGAAATAAATTAGTGCAGTGAAAATCTACACTATAAATATAAGGAGTGAAAAAAATGAGTGCAAAATTTGTTGAAAACTTAGAATTAGCTATGGAAAACCTACATAAGGTAGGTGCCTTTCTTACAGTGAAGGAGGGAGACAGAGTTAACACAATGACTATTAGCTGGGGAAACATAGGCTTTGAATGGAGAAGACCAATATTTACAGTACTAGTGAGAGAATCTAGATATACCTTTGACTTAATGGAAAAAGCAGAAAGCTTTACTGTAAGTGTTCCAGTAAACAATAACCTAAGAAAAGAACTAGGCTTTGTTGGTTCAAAATCAGGAAGAGATATGGATAAGTTTAAAGAATGTAATTTAGAATTGATGCCATCAAAACTTGTGGAAACTCCAATAATCGGAGGAGTGGATATGATTCATTACGAATGTAAAATAGTTTACAAACAAGCAATGGATCCAAACCTTCTAAGCAAGGATATACAAGAAGAATGCTATGATGCAGGTGATTACCATACAATTTACTATGGAGAAATTGTAGAGAGCTATAGAAGTTAAGAAATCTTACCATAACACTAATAGAGTGTAAATGAAAAATACTAAACTAAGAGCTGGCAGAGATGCTGGCTTTTTTATTTCATAGAGTTACAATAGTAAAACTCAACCGATAATAAGGAGATGTAGTATAAAGATAAGCATCTTCCATATAGTGAAAGTTTAACAATGAACCCTCAGGGCTATAAAAATATATGTTTATGTATTAATTTCAATTTATATTTATAACCATATAAGAATATTTCGCCATATATTTATGTCTTCTTATAAAGAAAAGAATATAACAATATATAGTGTTTATGCAGGTTTGGGCTACATTGACTATTTTTCAAGTAGCAAAAGGACACTAAAATAAGTAGAATCTGGCTTATATTATTTTTGGCAGCAATGAAGTTGAAGGGACATTTATTTTATAGGTGGGGGGGAAAGAAAATAAGTGTTATGCTTTAAATTTACTACTTACAAGATTTGTTTGAAATAAATAAGAAGAAATGATAATATAAAGTAAGTAAGAACTGTATTGAGAATACATTTATGTTTAATTTTAGAAGGGAGTGATACTGTGGTTAATAATATGAGGACAGAAATGAAAATTGGGTTATTACTAATTGCACTTTCCGGAGTAGAAAATATTTTCTTTAATACTCCTGAGTTTATTGTAGGAATGACCTTTGCTTTAGGAATTACATTTGAGATTATAGGCGGAATAAAAGAGGAATCTTATCAAAGACTAAAGCAATGGAAAAAATCTTTCTGGAAGGTCAAGGAAGCTTAGAAAGATCTAATTGGCAAGATCTACATTTAATTTTAAATAATAAAGTCAAAGGCTAGCAGGAATGCTAGCTTATTTATTATATATTTATGTGTTCTTATAAAGAAATATACTAAGGTATGTATTTAAACTGGCTAAAAAGATATGACCTATTTGATAAAGGAGGAATTAGACAATAAAATAATATGAATGGCATTAATTTTTACGCTATATTTTACAACTTGGATGCTTGAAAAACTCTTTTTTATGAGTAAATTGATTGAAGACAATAGAGTTGAATCTACATGAGAAATTCAATACAATACTGCTAATTTTTTACTAAGCATTTAAATGAGAATACAGTAAAAACATAGCATAGCATAATTGTAAAAGTTAATAAATCAAGTAGGAATTTTTGAAGCTATTGTCGAAGTATTTAGAAAATAATAAATAACTAAAAATAGAAGAGAAGTTATAAGCAAGTTCTTTCTAAAGTTTATAAAATCACATGGGGGGAATTTTATGAATGTTTTAGTAGTAGAGGATAATAAATTACAAAGAGAAAATCTAAAAAGGATTTTGCAAGAAATAAGTGTAGATTTAAATATATATGAAGCTGAAGATAAAGAAGAAGCATTAACAATGGGGAGAGAAGTTTTGATTGATCTTTTCTACATAGATATTCACTTAAAAAACTCTTCTGGGATATCTCTAGCCAAGGAACTCAGAAAAGATTATAGATACGAATTAGCATGGATTATCTTCATTACAACTCATATGGGGTATATGATTGATGCCTTCAAGCAACTTCATTGCTACGATTACATTGAGAAGCCTTATAATAAGGAAAAAGTAATTGAACTTACGAATAAGTTTATTAGAAACGGAAAAGACATCAAAGAAATGAAGAAAAAGTATGTGGTTTTTGAAATAGAGCAAAGATTATCAATGAAGTTTTATATTGAGGAAATTCTATTTGTAGAAGTGAGGATAAAAACGTGTACAATTCATACTAAGAATGGAGCTTTTAAAATATTAGGTATGAGATTGAAAGAAATTCTAGAAAAGATTAGCTGTGATTATATTGTCCAGTGTCATAAGTCTTTTATTGTAAATACAAAAGAAATAAAAAAAATAGGAAAAATAGGTTCTAAATCCTGGGAGATAGGCTTTCAGGGACATGATGAAAAGGCTTTGGTAAGCTATAATTTTAAGGATAAGGTTTTTAAAATATTTAAAGGTGAAATACAGTAAGTTTATGTATTAATGGGGGATTTATGGGTGTTGTTGAGAGTTTTATAATAACGTTTACAGAAATGATTTCAATAACGATTTTATGGAGCAACCTTGTATCAAAAAAGATAAGTTTATCTAAGAATTTGCTAATACTAATTATCACATCATTGATAAATGCTGTAACTCAATTTAATTTTTATGCCAATACAATTTTAAGTTATTTAGTGCTTGTATTATTAGTAAGTTATATTTATCATAGGACTATTGTTCAGGCTTTGCTGGAGTTTTTGCTTACTTTACTTATACTTATGGTTTTTCAAATTGTTGGTATATCACTATTTGGAATTTTTATTGCAATAGATATGGATAATTTTATTATTAGTGTAAGTATTAATATATTAATTATATTTTTATCTTTTACCATTTGCAGGTATGTACCGGTATTCAATAAAAAACTAATGATTAAAATAGATAAAAAAATAATGACTTATTTCATTACTAATTTACTTGGATATATTTTAGTATCAAAGGTTTTATGGGACTATGATAATGATATAATTTTAGACAATTGGATAAGTTTTGTTTTAATTCTTTCAACAATGTTTATTATAAACACTATAATGTATTTTTATATTGTAAGAGTAGAGCATGAAAGAAGAGAAATATCAGTTAAAGCTAAATATGGAGAGGTTCTGAGAAGTATCACAGAAGAAATAAGAGAAAGACAGCATGATTTTAAAAACCACTTAAGTATAATAAGTGGTCTTGTAGAATTAAGTAAAAGAAATGAGAATTGTTATAATGTTAAAAGTTACATTAACAGCCTAAGCAATTCTATGCAAAGTCTAGAAAATATGATATATATAGACAACTCAATACTTAGTGCTATAGTATACAGTAAGCTTCACGAAGCTAATAAATTAAATATTAAATTTAAATACATTATAGAAAATTCATTACTTGAAACATCCTTAAGGGATTATGAACTAGTTGAAGTTTTAACAAACCTAATTGACAACGGTTTTGAGGTGTTAGAAAAGTATCAAGAGGAGAAGTGTTTAACGGTAAAAACTTATTTTGAAGAAAATATGAATGTTTTAGAAGTTAGTAATAGTGGTATTATTAAGGCTGAAGATATAAATAACATATTCCAAAGAGGCTTTACAACTAAAGGAAAGGTTGGGAGAGGGCTTGGACTTTATAATGTGAAAAAGATAGTTGAAGGAAATGGTGGGGAGATACAACTATCTTTGGAAGAAGGTAATACAGTATTCAGATTAATTTTTAAATAATCTTTTAGGAGGGAGAACCTCATAAATAAGTGCAAGTCTCACTGCGTTAGATTATAACACCTGTTAGTGCAACTAACCAAACACCTAACATATTAATTAGTGATTTGGATAAGGTGACTTTGTTACTATGACTAATATATTAAAGAAACATATGAAATTAGTAGACCCTGATATTTAGCATAGGTAATAGTGGTATAACTATAAATGTGGAACAAAAAAACAAAGTTGACCACAATAAGGATGCAAAAATTCTTTTAATGAAGTCCTCCTAAGGAAATTCTCCGTACCTTATATTATAGTAAATACCATAATTAAGTTCATAAGTAAATACCATAGAAATGAAAGGGAAAAGACTAGACATGAGAGGAATTTAAAAAAATAAAATTCCTCTCATGTCTTAAAAATTCCTTTTCATATCTTTTCTATTGTTTCAAAATGTAATTCTGATAACATTATTTTGTAAAGAAAAATATTATGGAAGTTAATAACTAAAAATCCTGCATTTAAAGAAATATTAAAACGTAATGTAATAACTTATATTCTGACGAATTCATAAAAATATAATAGATTTTGTGTTTTTATTGCCTTTATATGGTTCTGATTTACAAAATTAATGTTGCGTTTATAGTTGATTAATTTCCTCTATCAAATATTCAAGGCAAAAATTTGATAAAAGGAGATACGTTATTATGAAAAAATCTATATTAGTAGCTATAGCTATAGTTATATTATTCTGTGGTGGATATCTTTTAAATAATAAACTTTTAAAAGATAAGGAAGTTTCAAATTATTTACAGAAGACTTACGAGTTGCCTGCTTTTGAAGAAGATTTTCCAAGTCCAAAAAAAGTTAACTTAATGCAAGTTGACTTGAGAGGAAAAGATTTATCAGCGTTAGATATAAATGATAGAAGTAAAGACTTATTTTATGCATATTTTGACACTACAACAAAGTGGCCAAGCAAAGACAAAATGCCAAAGGATTATAATCCAAAAGAAATATTGGACATGGGTAAAGATCCAGGACTTGAAGTTAGAAAGCTACACAAACAAGGAATAACAGGTAAAAATATAGGTATAGCAATATTAGATTCACCTTTAAAAAACAAGCATAAAGAATATTATGACAGAATAAAGCACTATGAAGAATTATTTAATCCAAGAACAGACAATCTTATGCATGGTCCAGCTGTGGCATCTATTGCAGCGGGAAAAACTGTAGGAGTGGCACCAAAAGCAGATATATATTATTTTGCAGTGAATAATACTTATACAGACAAAAGTGGAAGTTCAAGATATGATTTTGAAAAAGTAGCAATTGCAATAGATAAGGTTATTGAATTAAATAAGGGATTACCAAAAAATAAGAAAATAAAAGTTATCTCCATGTCAATGGGATGTCTTCCCGAAGATAAAGGTTATAAAGAATTTAAGGAAGCTGTTGATAAGGCAACCAAAGAAGGAATATTCACTATTTCTACATCATTACCTGACACTCATGGATTTGAATTTACAGGAGCAGGTAGACATCCAACAAACAATCCCAATGAGGTTTCATCTTACTCAGCAGGAAAGTTTTGGGAGGGGGCGATTTTTTCTAGAAAAACTCCCGAACAATTTCTAGATAGTGATAAAAATTGCTTATATTTTCCTATGGATTCAAGAACTATAGCTGGATCTAATTATGATGATGAATATACTTTTTATAGATACGGCGCATATAGTTGGATTGTACCATATATCTCAGGATTATATGTGCTAGCTTGTGAAGCAAACCCAGAGGTTACTCCTGAACTTTTCTGGAAGACAGCTATGGAAACCAGTAAGGCAACTAAGGTTGATTATAAATCAAAAACCTTTGAAATTAAGCATGTGGTAAGTCCTGTAGATTTAATTAATAAACTAAAGTTGCTCAACTAAAGCTGTTAGGTAGGATAAATAACTAGGTAAAAAAAGTTAATTCTATGCGATTAAATTATGCATGATGTTTCTATAATTTGGTAATAAAGGATATAGCTATTTATAAGACTCTGAAGATTTACTGAGTAATATTCCAATAAAAGGTAGTATATTAATATAGGTAATAATACTCTATATTAATATACTACCTTTTATTAATGATATTTTTATATTTAAAGCTATAAAGCTTTCATAAGGTCTTTTTAATAAGTTTTGGTACATAAGTATTTAAATGATAAGTTCGGGGATATTTATATAGTTCTTATATAAACAGGTTATTTAGAAAATGTTTAAGAAGAAGGGAAAGCATGGTATAGCTATTAAGTATATAAATTTAGAAATATATAAAGGGGAAATAACTGTAGTTATTGGGCTTAGTAGGTTAGGAAAAAGTGCTATACTTTATTTTTAGTATGGTTAGATAAGCCATCAGTTGGAAGGGGTATATAAATAGAGAAGAGTTAAAAAATAAGCAAAGTAATGAATATTTTTTTAACAGAATAAGTTTATAAAGATGATACTTATTTACATAGTTATTGTAACTGAAACCCTAGTATTTATGGGGAGTGCAATTAATTATAAGTTATAAATTTAATAAAGATAAGATTTTTGAAACTTTTATTATAGAGAAAAGTTTCAAAAAGTATTAACTGTTTGTAAAATTCTGAAAAATTACTGAAAATTTATGTAAAATAAGGTAGTATATTAATACAGTGTACAGGTTGTAAGCTGCATTAATATACTCTTTTCATATTAAGTTAGGATTTAAGATACATATAAAAATTTTAGCAACAGATCTTATATAAATCATTTCATTTTTTATCTAATTTTTAATAACTTAATACCATACAAAATTGAATAACAATTAAATTGGGGGGAGATTATGAGGAGTTTTTGGGGGATAATTCCACGATACATTATTAAGAATAAGAAGCGTATTGTATTTATGGGTATTGGTATAGTGCTATCAGTAGCATTAATAGTTTCTTTAAGTATAATACAAGAATCTGTGAGCAAGACATCCTATGAAAGGATGGTTGACGACGCTGGAGGTATCTATGATATTTCATTCTTCACAAGAGATTATGGAAAATTTGAGGAGCTAAAGACTGATTCTGCAGTTGAGAAAATGTCTATAGCTGCTAATTTGGGCGAATATAGAATTCCAAATTCTAAAGTTAATATAGATATTAAAGCCTATGATGAAAACATTACAGAATTTTTAAATTTTAACTTAATAGAGGGGAGATATCCCCAAAAGGGAAATGAAATTGCTTTAGAGCAATGGGTATTAGATGCATTCCCTCAAAAATATGAAATAGGGGATACCATGAAGTTTCCACATACTGTGGAATATAGAACTTTGGAGGGTGAGAGACTTCAAGAGGAGATGGAAAGTAATTTTGTTTTAGTTGGAACTTTTAAGTACACTAATAATCAATTTCCTAATAAAAATACAGCAAAGGGTTATATAACTAAAGAATTTCTTAAGGATAATTTGAAAAATCAAAACTTAGAGTATGAGGGGTATATATTTATAAATCCTACAAGTTCTGTGACAGATACTGCAATGCAGCTAGCAGCAACAAATAATTATTCTAAAATATTCTTTAATGAAAATTATGTTAAAACTTCCACTATGCAATATGGGAAAGTCTTTGAATTAATTTTCAAGGTGCTGTTTATTATCATTGGAGCTGTAGCAAGTATTATCATTTTCAATGTGTTTAATATATCTATAACAGAAAGAATAAAAGAATTTGGAATGCTAAGAGCCATTGGAGCGTCACCACTTAGAATTAAGGGAATTGTACTAGGGGAAGGCATAACCTTAGGTATGATATTTATTCCAATAGGAATATTTTTAGGAAGCCTAGCCGTTAGGACCGTTATGATGCTTTCTTCCGCAACGGGGAATTTAAATGGATTATTTCATATTCCTATGGCTGGTATAACGCCAGCTTTAGTAGTTGGATTTTTATCAATTATTATAGGAGTATACTTTCCAGCTGTAAAGGCATCAAGAATATCTCCTATGGAAGCAATAAGCTCTAATAATAACTTAAACTTAAAAGGAAGAAAAATTAAAAGTTCCCTTGAAGGTAATGGAACTTTAAGAAAAAGATTTAAATTTCCAGCTAATATGGCATACATGAATATAAATAGAAATAAGAAAAAATTTATAACTACAGTAGTTTCTCTATCTATAACCATAATTATGTTAAGCTGTGTAAATTACTTGATAGGTTCTGCAGACCCAATAGCGAACTTTAGAAAGAATTTTCCAAGTGACTTTGTATTACTATCCTCTGGAACTTCCAAAGATTATGGGTTAACTGAAAAAGATATAAGTAAGCTTTCTGAAATTAAAGGAGTAGAGAAAATTTCAACTGAGAGAAGAATTTCTTCACCTGTATATGTGCCGACAGAAAGTGTTACTAGCAAAGGCTTAAAATTTCAAGAGGCTAATAGTAATAGAAACCCATATTTAAAGGAGCTATTTAATAAAAAGCAATACTTTTTTGAAACAAGAACTTTGGGGTACAGCTCTGAAGAACTTGAAAAGTTAAAATCAGGTCTAATTGAAGGAAATATAGATGTAAATGAAATGAAAGAAAAGAAATTAGCTATAGTAGCTCAGGATTTAAATTATAGAGATTATACTAATATCAAAGTTGGGGATCGAATTAAAATAAGCTATCCAATTTATGATGAAAAAGGAAATCCTGTTAGAGACTCAAAAGAAGTATTTGAAGTAGGAGCTGTGGTTAAGGAAGAAATGTTAGCTTCAGTAGATGCTAGTACCAGTATTATGTTTATAGTAAGTGAAGATGCAATGAAAAACTATTTAAACATTGATAACTATCAGCAGGCAAATATTATCTTAAATAAGGATGCAAACTATGAACAAGCAGAAAAAGAAATAAGAGATACCATGAAGCTTTCTAGAGATTTAACCATAAAATCCTTTAAAGAAGAACTTAAAGCAACAAAAGAGTCCAATGTGAAGTTATCTATGACTCTATACAGCCTTGTATTCATAGTAGCAATAGTAAGTGTAATTAACTTGATAAATATAATGTATATGAATGTAATGATTAGAAATAAAGAAATTGGAATGATGAGAGCTTTGGGCTTTGGTAGTGATGAGGTTAAAGCTATGATAAAACATGAGGGAATGTTTTATGGAGTTGCCGCTAGTATAGTAGGAATAACCTTGGGAATGCTTTCAACCTATGTAATTTATATTAAGGGAAGAGGGGTAATAAAAGCAGATATGGCATGGAGCTTTCCTACCTTAGAGATAGCAGTGGTATTTGTTATTACTACTTTTATTACAGTTATAGCAGCAATACTGCCTTCAAGAAAACTTTTTACTTCAAGTGTTGTTGATTCTATAAGAGGAATAGAATAAAAGTAAGTTTATCAAAAAAAACAAGATAAATATCTTGTTTAAATATGAGTACAAATTTTTAGGCTTCAAAGATGAGTAGAACAAATCTTCATCTTTGAAGCCAATAAAATATTTTTAACAAAACAATCTTCAAGGAGAAATAATTGGGGGGATATTTATGGAATTATTAAGAACAAAACGTCTCACAAAAACCTATGGAATTAAGGAAACGGAAGTTAAGGCACTTAAACCAACAGATATATCTATCGAAAAAGGAGAATTTACAGCAATAGTAGGTCCTAGTGGTTCAGGAAAAAGTACCTTATTACATCTTTTAGCAGGACTTGATAAACCTTCAGCTGGACAAGTTTTTATAAATGATACAGATATTTATTCTATGGGGGAAAAAGAGTTATCTAGATTTAGAAGACGAAATATAGGATTTATATTTCAATTCTTCAACCTAATTCCTATATTATCTGTGGAGGAAAATATTAAACTACCACTATTAATGGATGGTAAAAAAGTTGATGAAGCTTATATAAATGAAATAATGGAAACCTTAGATATTAAAAATAGAAAAACTCACTTACCAGGAGAAATCTCAGGAGGACAACAGCAAAGAACATCCATTGCAAGAGCACTTGCTAATAAGCCTTCCATAATATTTGCAGACGAACCCACAGGAAACTTAGATAGCAAAAATAGCAATGAGGTTTTAGATCTACTTACTATGTCCATAAAAAAATATAATCAAACCTTGGTTATGATAACTCATGACCCTAATATTGCGGCTCGTGCAGATAGAATTATAACTATAGCTGATGGAATAATTGTGGATGATAAGAGGACTAAAGAGTAAACAAATACTATTAAAAATGCTAGGGTGAAAAGGGGGGGACTTTTATGGTTGTGCTAAAAACTACCTATTTAGAAAAGGTTTACGGTGAAGGGGAAGTCAAAGTAGAAGCACTTAAAGATACTAATTTGGAAATATATAAAGGGGAAATAACAGTAATTATAGGCCCGAGTGGGTCAGGAAAAAGTACTTTACTTCATTTATTGGCAGGGTTCGATAAGCCTTCCGCTGGAAGGGTGTATATAAATGGAGAAGATATTAAAGAAATGAGTGAAAAGAAGCTTGCTCAATTTCGAAGAAAAAATATAGGTTTTATATTTCAGTTTTTTAACCTAGTACCAACCCTTACCATAGAAGAAAATATCAAACTACCACTTTTTTTTGACAAGGAAAAGATAGATGAAAAGTATATAGAAGATTTGATGAAGGTACTTCATATTGAAGATAGAAGAAGGCACCTACCAAGTGAAATTTCTGGAGGTCAACAACAAAGAACTGCCATTGCCAGGGCATTAGCTAACAAACCGGCAATAATTTTTGCAGATGAACCAACGGGAAACTTGGACAAGAAAAATAGTAAAGAAGTATTAGAACTTTTAAGAAATTCAGTTAAGCAGTTTAATCAAACTTTAGTTATGATTACCCATGATCCAGAGGTGGCAACCTATGCAGATAGGGTTATAACAATAGAAGATGGCACAATAACTTCAGATTTGAGGAGAAATTAGTATGAAATACTTATCATTAATTCCTAAGAACTTATTAAAAAATAAAAGAAGAACAATACTTATAGCCATAGGCATTATGCTCTCAGCTTTCTTACTAACAACCATGAATATTTCTCTTAATAACTACAAGGAAAAAGCCTATAAAACTGCTGTAGAACTAGCAGGCGGAGATTATCATGGCTCAAATTCAGGATTTGAACTTAAATATTTAGGTTGGACAAGTGGTGACAGTAGAATTACTGAAGTGGGAAGAAGTATTAATTTAGGATATGCAGTTAGTAAGGATAATAAATATAAAATAAAAATTTCTGCCTTTTCACCAGAAGCTCAAAATATGCTTCTCTTAAAGCTACAAGAAGGAAAATACCCTTCTGAACATGGAGAAGTGGCATTAGAAGGATGGATTTTAAAAAAGTTTTATCCAGATGCAAAATTAGGAGATAAAATAAAGGTTACTTATGAAAAAAGTATAATAGAAATTTCTGGTGAAAAGCACAACCTTGGAAGTAGTGTAGAATTAACCCTGGTTGGGATTTTAAAAGATAGATATAATTCTATAACGCAAAATACAGGGATTGCTTGTTTAACAGAAAAATACATTGAAAGTATAGTGCCAAGTGAGTTTCAACGATATGACACTTTCATTAAGACAAATAAAATTCCTACACAAGAAGGCATTTTCTCAATTGCTTCTACCAATGGAGTAACCCTATCAGCAAATCAGAGTTTAATTAAGTATTATAAACAAGCAGAGGGAAGAAATTTAATAATGATAGCATTAACTGTAATTATACTTATTGCAGCGGCTGCCCTAGTTAATAATATTTATAGCATTATAATTGTTGAACGACAAAAGGAACTTGGATTATTAAGAGTAGTTGGAGCAGAACCAAAGCACATAATAATTTTAATAATGGGAGAAACATTATTACTTTCAATACTGTGCATACCAGTAGGCATATTTTTAGGTGCACAAGGAACAGCTTTATTAAATATTTTAACTAAGAATAGTATTAGTGACGGAGCTATATCTATACCAATTATCAATATTGCAATTATATTTTTATTGTGTTTGATAGCGGTTGGGCTATCCTCTTTAAAGCCTGCGATTTCAGCAGGGAAAATTCCGCCATTATCTGCTATTAATTATACAGAAATGAAAACTATAAGAAGAAAAAATAGAGGAGAAAAATACCAGCTAACAAATAAAACTAACTTTACTACAGGCTATAGCTTTTTAAATATTAAGAGGCACAAGAAAAGATTTTTTACAACTATAGCATCATTAGCTATAAGTATTATGGTTTTTATTATATCTATTGGGGTAATAAAATATCTTGATCCAACCAATTTAATTCAAAGCATTGGTTCAGATTATATTTTAAAAGTAAATTTTAAATTTAAGTATATAGGCTTTGGTGAAGAGACAGTAGAAAAAATTGAAAAGTTAGATGGCATTAAGAAGGTAGAAGCTTATAGGTATGTAAATGGCAATTTAACTACTTCAGGAGATTTATTAAGTGAGAACTATAAGGAAAGGGCTAAGGGGTATATAGCAGCTGGCAGCAAGGGTGAGTACCTTATGAGTAAAAACTTATATTGGGTAGGAACAGAAGTATATGGACTTAATGATAGGCAGCTAAAAGAACTTGCTCAATATGTAAAGGATGGAACCTTAGATCTTGAAGAGTTAAAAAATAGTAATAAAGCATTGTTGTTTTCTAATTCCAACTTTCAAGAGGACGTTTTAATAAACTGCAATGATGAAATACAGATAACCCATACCTACAAAGATGATAGCAATAACTTTATTAATAAGGATGAAAAGATAGAGATACAAGCTATTTTAAAAGGACTAAACTTCCCTGTATTTGATAACTTGGTACCTACGGTATTAATTTTTCATGAGGATACCCTAAAGAAAATTACAGAATTAAATGGGTATCAGGCTATAAGAATTAATAAAACCAATAAATATGTACCTACACTTGAGGGAGCATTAAAGGAGTTAGCTGAAAACCAAACTGACGGGGAACTTGTAAGCTTGGAAGAAGAGACAAGATTATTCCAAGAGGTGTCTAAAGGGGTGAAAGTAGTACTTTATAGTTTTGTTTTTACTATAATGATTATTGGAATAATTAATATTTTAAATACAGTTACCATGAATATACTATTAAATAAAAAAGAGGCAGCAATGCTTAGAGCGACTGGACTTAGTCAAGGAGAATATAAAACTATAATAATAAAAGAAGCTATAACTTACGGAATAGTCAGTGCCACTATAGGAATTACTCTAGGGTTACTAATTTATTCTTTAGGGCTAAAAATATTTAGTAAAGTTCCTTTTTTAGTATGGAGCATAGATATTTGGACAATTGTTATAACTTATTTTTTATCTATTATAATTTGTATTTTAGCCTCCTTGCCACCTATGAGGAGAATAATGACCTCTAGTATTATTGAAGATATAAGAACTATTGATTAGTAAATGATAGGGAATGAGTAAAAAGTTTATAAAATTATGAAAGACATGGGTAATTAGAGTATTAGTTTATTATCCATGTCTTTATTAATATTAATTTATAAGTAATTTTGATAGATGACAGTAAGTTCCCTTTTTTTACAAAAATAACCTTAAAAATTCACTCGTATAATCTGTTTTATTTTAAATTTTATAGATACTAATAATTTATCTATAAAATTTCGAAATAATTGTTAGAATATGTTGAATCTTTCATCATTATGTATTAGAATTGTTAATGTATTAACAAATTTAATATTAGGGGTATAATTTGTTATAAGCGGTTACAATTTTTATTAATGTTGGACAAGTTTTGCTAGAAAATTCTAAGGAGGAAAACAATGAGTAAAAATTTAGAACCCTTAAATAATGAGGGAAAATTAAAAAGGGAACTTGGTCTTGGGGCGGCTACAGCAATTGTAGTTGGAAACATCATTGGTTCTGGTATCTTTATGTCACCTGCAAGTTTTGCAAGAGTAACAAATCCAAAGGTATCTATGATAGCTTGGATAATAACTGCTATAGGATCTTTATTAATTGCACTTAGCTTTGCTAATCTTGGTTCGAAAATGCCTAAAACTGGTGGTCCTATTGTTTATACTAGAGCTGCTTTTGGTGATTTTGCAGGGTTTTTAATTGCTTGGTCTTTCTGGATTGGTTCATGGGTTGGAAATTGCGCAATTATAACTGCATTTATGAGTTATTTTACATACTTTGTGCCAGCAGCTAAATCTCCTGGCATGGCATTTTTAGTTTGTACTATAGTAGTTTGGCTTTTCACTGCCATAAACATTTATGGAGTTAAATATGTTGGTAAGTTTGGAGTTATATCAACTGTATTAAAGGTTGGAGTTCTTGTTGTATTTATTGTTATTGCAGCAATAAACTTTGACCCAAGCTATTTAAGCACAGTATCTAGCGAAGAATTAGCTGGAATGAATACGTTACCTTCTGCTATAGCAATAGCTCTTTGGGCCTTTGTAGGACTTGAAAGTGCTACAGTAGCTGGAGGAGAAATTAAAAATCCAGAGAAAAATATCAAAAAAAGTACTGTGTATGGAATTTTAATAGTATCAGCTATTTATATATTAATGAGCTTTGTAGCTATGGGAGCTATGGATCAAGCTACTCTTGCTAAGTCAGAAGCACCACTTGCGGATATCATAAATAGTGCTACTGGCGGAACTTGGGGTGGAGTGTTCATTGCGGCTGGTGCTCTAATTTCTACTTTAGGAGCTACAGCAGGCTGGTTCTTAACTACTGCTAGAAGTGCAGTAGGTGCAGCTGAGGATGGATTATTCCCAGAAGTATTTAAGAAAATCAGCCCTAAATACAGCACTCCTACAGCAGCTTTAATCATAGGAAGTATTTGTATGAACCTATTACTTGTGCTTAACTATGTAAGTACATTACAAAAAGCTTTCGACTTTATGATATTACTTGCTACACTTTCTTTCCTTCCAGCATATTCTTTCTGTGCAGCAGCAGAAATAGTATTGTTATTTAAAGGAGATAAGAACTTTAATTTAGCTAATTTCTTAAAGAACTCCTTCTTCTCAATCCTTGGATTTGGATATTCTATCTATGCAATCTATGGAACTGGAGCAGAAACAGTTATGTATGGTTTCATATTAATGTTAGTAGGAATTCCTGTTTATGTTTATATGATGCTGCAAAAGAATAAAGCGGATAAATCTGTAGATAAGTTAAGAGAATCTGCAGGAATAGAATTATAATTTACAACCCGATGCTATTGCATCGGGTTTTTACTTTATTAAATAATCAAAAAGATATTTTTGCTCAACAACTTTGGAAGTAGAGTTGAGCTGCCACCTAAGCAATTAGCTAGGTTGAGCAACTGACATTTAAAGAAGAGGGCAGACTTGAAACTTCCAAAAGGTTGTTAAACTAACACGGAACAAACCTATATAACTTTCTTAAGGAAAGATGAAGTACTTATAAAGTTTTAAGTTTTAACACTACACTAATTTATAATCCACATAATTATATTTATTTAAATAGTAGGTTTTATTCATTACTATTTTATAAATAGCATTTAAAAACCTATCAATTTCATAGAAGGTGTTATACATACCAAAGCTTATTCTTACTGTACCAGGCATCTTTTCCTTTGGGGCATCGATGTTTTCTTTTATCATTTCAGGTGTAGCATGAAGAAGCTTCTGCATATAGGGTTGGGCACAAAAACATCCACTTCGAACAGCAATGCCGAATTCATAGGATAACATTTTAGCTAGAGTGGCGTGATGAATTCCTTCTATATTAAAGGGAATAATGCTCACCTTATCTTTATAGTTCATATAATCGCCATACAGAATAACAGAAGGAATTCTCATAAGGTTCTCTGTAGCATATTTGGTTAAAGCTCGTTCATGTCTATCTATATTATCCATGCCAAGTTCCCTTAGTTTTTCTACAGCACAGCTTAAGGCTACGGAGCCGATTACATTAGGGGAACCTGCTTCATGCCTGTCTGGAGAGGCAGCCCACTTCACTAAATCATGGGATACAAAAGAAATAGTTCCTCCACCTACATAGTCTGGTCCACATTGATTAAACACTTCCTTAGAACCAATTAAAACTCCTGTACCGAAAGGAGCATACATCTTATGACCAGAAAAGGCAACAAAATCAATATGATCTTCACTATAGAAGGGTTTCATATCAAAGTGAGCATGAGGAACTAACTGAGCACCATCTACTAGAATTTTTGCACCATATCTATGGGCCAGCTTTGCAATATGGTATATGGGGTTTTTATGACCTGTTACATTGGAGGCTCCTGTTACGGTAACTAAAGCCACTGAACCGTTATATCTTTCTAGTTTGCTTTTAAGATCTTCTATGTCAAGCCTTCCCTCATCATCTACCTCTATATAATCTAAACTATAGTTATATCTCCAAGGTAAATCATTTGAGTGGTGCTCCATGGATGTACTCAAAACAATGGAATTACTTCTTTTACCACAGCATAAAATATTTGCTAGTTTATTTATTGCTTCAGTGGTGTTTTTTACATAAATTACTTCCATATTATTTTCATCATAACCTACAAACTGTCCTATAATTTTTCTGCTTTCCTCATAGAGAGAAGTGGATAATTGAGATTTATATCCTTCTCCTCTATGAATTGAGGAATACCAAGGGCAAAACTTTATTATATCTTCAACTACACACTTTAGAGGGGGAGTGGTAGCAGCATTGTCAAAATTTATACCAGTGATTAGTTTTTCATCCGTTAAATGAACTTTATTATTTAAACCCATGATTAAGTCTCTATATTGGGTGTCATCTATAAAGCTGCTCATTTTTTAACCTCCTTAAAAGTTCTTCTATTACATAATATTAATAAGTCTAACTATTGGCACAACAAAGATAATCACTGAGAAAATTTAACAACATTTTGGGGTATTTAGGTTTGTCAGCTTCTATAAAAATCATCTCCATAACTAAGAAAAATTGTTTTGGTGAAGTTAAGAGCTTTGTTTCAACCTATATGAACTTTGAAAATTATTGCACTTAAATATGTTATTAGGTTTTAAAAATAGGAGTATAAATTTCCCTTTACTTCCTTATAATAAAAAAGTAAAATAGAATTGTTGACAACTTTACTCTGATTTGCTAATATGAAAGTATAGTAAAACAGTCAACATTAATAACCATAAATGAAATTTAAGGAATGATATAAATGAAATTATCAACTAAAGGACGTTATGGCGTTAAGGCAATGGTGGATTTAGCTATTAATTATGGTAAGGATCCAATATCTATAAAAAGTATTTCAGAGAGGCAAAATATCTCTGAGTATTATCTAGAACAGCTTTTTTCATCACTTAGAAAATCCGGGCTTATAAAAAGTATAAGAGGTGCCAGTGGTGGATACATACTAGGTAAAGAACCGAAGGAAATTACAGTGTATGAAGTTTTAGAGGTTTTAGAAGGGCCTATTGAGATTTCAAATTGCTTAGAAGAAGGTTCCTGCAATAATATAGATTGCTGTGCCACGAGAACCGTTTGGAAAAAGATTAAAGAAAGTATAGACAGTGTCACCACTGCTATTACTTTACAAGATATAGTAGACGATTATCTTAACATCGCCAAGTTAAAAGGAGTGAATTTTAATGAATAAACCTATTTATATGGATTACGCAGCTACAACCTATACAAAACCAGAAGTTTTAGAAGAAATGATACCTTATTTCACAGAGTTTTATGGTAACCCATCTTCTGTATATTCCATTTCAAGGGAAACAAAAAAAGCTTTAGATAAGGCAAGAATGAGAGTTGCTAAAGCTATAAATGCTGACCCTAATGAAATATATTTCACTGGTGGTGGTTCAGAAGCAGATAACTGGGCAATAAAAGGAATTGCTTTTGCACATCAAAATAAGGGAAATCACATAATTACAACAAAAATAGAGCATCATGCAGTGTTGCATGCTTGCGAATACTTAGAAAAGCATGGCTTTGAAGTAACTTATTTAGATGTAGATGACGAAGGCGTAATTAGAATAGAAGACCTGAAAAATGCTATTAAGGAAAACACTATCTTAGTTACAATAATGATGGCAAACAATGAAATCGGTTCTATTCAAGCAGTTAAAGAAATTGGTGAAATTTGCAGAGAAAGAAAAATATTCTTCCACACAGATGCAGTTCAAGCAGTTGGACACATTCCAGTGGATGTTAAGGAAATGAATATAGACTTACTTTCACTAGCAGCTCACAAGTTCTATGGACCAAAAGGAGTAGGTGCTCTTTATATTAAAAAAGGAATAAAGATTCATAACCTAGTTCATGGCGGAGGACAAGAAAAAAATAGAAGAGCTGGAACAGAGAACGTAGCTGGTATTGTTGGACTTGGAAAGGCTATAGAGCTTGCTGTTGATAATATGGAAGAACATAATAAAACATTAACTTATCTTAGAGATAAATTAATGAATGGATTATTAGAAATACCTCATACTAGATTAAATGGACCAAAGGGAGAAAAAAGACTTCCAGGTAATGTTAATGTCTGTTTCAGATTTATTGAAGGAGAATCAGTACTTTTAATGTTAGATGCTATGGGAATCTGTGCGTCTAGTGGAAGTGCTTGTACATCAGGTTCGTTAGATCCATCTCATGTTCTTTTATCCATAGGATTACCTCATGAAATAGCTCATGGTTCCTTAAGATTAAGTTTAGGCGATGGAACTACAGAAGAAGAAGTTGATTATGTATTAAAAACTGTACCATCGATAGTACAAAGATTAAGAGATATGTCACCATTATATGATGATTTTATGAATAAGGGGGAAAATTAATATGTATAGCGATAAAGTTATGGACCATTTTACAAACCCAAGAAACGTTGGAGAAATTAAAGATGCCAGTGGTATTGGAGAAGTTGGAAATGCTAAGTGTGGAGATATAATGAAAGTTTATTTAAAAATAGAAGACAATGTAGTTGTAGATGCAAAGTTTAAAACTTTTGGCTGTGGTTCAGCTATAGCATCTTCAAGTATGGCTACAGAGCTTATAAAAGGTAAAACTGTAGATGAAGCTTGGACGCTTACTAATAAAGCTGTTGCTGAAGCTTTAGACGGACTTCCACCTGTAAAAATGCACTGTTCAGTACTTGCAGAAGAAGCTATTCATAAAGCAATAAATGATTACAGAAAAAATCAAGGTTTAGACCTTTGGGATTTTGAAGAACATGATGATATTCATGATCATGTACACGGAGAATAGGTGATAACTAATGAAAAAAAAAGTAGTAGTTGGTATGAGTGGAGGGGTAGATAGCTCTGTAGCTGCATACCTACTTAAAGAAGCAGGGTATGAAGTTATAGGAATTATGATGAAGCTTTCTGACAATCCGGATTATGAGGAAACAGAAGGTGGGTGCTGCTCAGTGGCTGCGGCTAAT
Organism: Clostridium punense; assembly: GCF_017874425.1. Classification (GTDB taxonomy): domain Bacteria; phylum Bacillota; class Clostridia; order Clostridiales; family Clostridiaceae; genus Clostridium_J; species Clostridium_J punense. Next base: position 203,612 of record NZ_JAGGLL010000001.1, on the reverse strand, counting down.
GATGCCAGAAGAGTAGCTGATGCCCTTGAGATTCCCTTCTACGTGCTAAACTTTAAGAAGCCTTTTAAGGAAAATGTTATTGATTACTTTGTAGATGAATATTTTCAGGGAAGAACACCGAATCCTTGTGTTATGTGTAATAGAACCGTTAGGTTTAGTGAGCTTTTAAGAAAAGCTAGACATCTAGGCGCAGATTATATTGCAACAGGTCATTATGCCACCATTACCGAGGAAAATGACAGATTTGTGCTTAGAAAGTCTGAAGATGATAAGAAAGACCAAACTTATATGCTTTATGGATTAACTCAAGAACATCTTGCCCATACTTTAATGCCTTGTGGAACTTATTCTAAACCTGAAATTAGAGCCATAGCTGAAAAGATAGGCTTAGATGTATTTAGAAAAAAGGATTCTCAAGAAATATGCTTTATTCCAGATAATGATCACGGAAGCTATATAGAAAAGTATGGTGGAAGAGAAGTTAAACCAGGAAACTTTGTGGATAGGCAAGGGAAGGTTTTAGGAAAGCATAAAGGGATTATTCATTACACTATTGGTCAAAGAAAGGGGCTTGGTATTGCTCTTGGAAAGCCAATGTTTGTAACGGATATTATTCCTTGGAGAAATGAAGTAGTTCTCGGAGATGAAGAGCATATCTTCAAAACAGAACTCATTGCAAAGGATATTAATTTAATTCCTTTCGATAAAATTCAGGGAGAACTTAGGGTAACAGCCAAGGTAAGATATTCTACAAAGGCAGCCCCAGCTACAGTTATTCAATTAGATGATAATAGAATTAAGGTTGTATTTGATGAAAAGCAGCGTGCTATTACTAAGGGACAGTCTGTAGTATGTTACATTGATGACTTAGTAGTAGGTGGCGGGATTATAGAAGAAATTTTATAAGAATAATAAAGCTAATTAAATTTTTAGGATATTCAGCGAAATGCTGGATATCCTAAAATTGCTATGTGGGAAATTAAACAAATCTATGTAATTAGTAGAAAAGAATTAATAAACCAGTTCAATAGTAGTGAAAAGTAAGTTTATAAAAGTTTATTTAAAGTTATTGGTTTATTGGTTTATTGGTAAATTTAACAGGGATATATGTGCTTCAGTAGTTAAAAATCATTATGGTAATAAATAAGCAAATTTATAATTTACGTTACATAGGTGTAAGTTCTATTAGAATAAGGCATCTGAAAATAAATAACAAGTCCAAGATGCTAAGGATATTTTGAGTTATTATTATTTTTAGATGCCTAAAAGGAGATGTTTATAATGGATTATAGTGATAAGGTATTAGAACATTTTTATAGCCCTAGAAATGTAGGAACTTTACCAGATGCCAATGGTATAGGGGAAGCTGGAGATGCTAACTGTGGAGATATAATGAAGATTTATTTAAAAGTAGATGGTAACATAATAAAAGACGTAAGGTTTATGACCTTTGGCTGTGGTTCCGCTATTGCATCTTCTAGTATTGCCACAGAACTAATAAAGGGAAAAACCATAGAAGAAGCTTGGGGTCTTACTAATAAGTCTGTAATTGAAGCCTTAGACGGACTTCCATCCTCCAAAATTCACTGCTCAGTGCTGGCAGAGCAAACCATCCATAGGGCAATTAACAACTATAGAGAGGCTCAGGGACTTGAAAAGTGGAAGGATAAGTATGAAGATACTAACTTACATGAACACGAAGCAGAGGAGTCTTAAGATTATTGTAGTTAGTAAATTTTAATTATAATCATAGTATAAATATAATCGTAGTTTAAATAGCTAAGGCTCACACATGTTGATAAAGACTTCTTTTGAAGGAACCAATTAGACTATTAAATTAATTGGTTCCATGTAGAAGTATACCCTTGAAGAATTTGGATATAATAACATAATGATTACATACTTTGGAGTGGTAATAATTATGTTAAAAAGCAGAGATTTTATATATATGGATGTAATAGACATCAATGGCAAGAATTTAGGTTATATAAAGGATATTTTAATTAATTTTAATAAAAGGGAAGTTACTGGCTTTAAGGTTAATCCTTATAAGTTTATAAGCAAAGGCTTTAATATAATTAAGGAAGATATAATTTATTATAATACTAAGATTTTAGTAAAAAAAACCACTAAAGAAAGTCAACTTTCTTTTTCCCAGCTTAGGAATATGTATGTGTTAGATAAAAATTCAAATATTCTGGGAATGGTTAATGATATTATATTTTGTGGAAAGACTTTCGAGTTAAAAGGGATTTCAATAAAATGTGGTACTTTTACTGGAGTTTTCAGAGAACGAAAGATATTGCTTATTAAGGATTTAATTTTAGGAGAAGATAATCTTCTTTATTTTGGAGAAGATGATAAGTTTAAACTAGTAGTTACTCCTCATAAATCTCTTTCGAAGGTCGTGGTGAATTATGAGGAAAATTAAATTTAAGTATAAAAATATCCTAGTTACATTAGCTTTTATTGTTTTAGTAATCTTTCTTATTTGGAAGTTTCCTATTTTCTTGGAACTATTTGGGGTTATTTTAATTTCTTTTATTATAGCCTACAGCTTAAGACCTTTTTACAAAGTTTTTCTTAGATATGGGCTGAATAAAAAGTTATCTGCTATTATTGTTATAACCTTAATTTTACTAGCAATGGCGTTGATCTTTATTTTACTCATACCTTCTATATATAAGGAAAGTACAAATATGGGAAATACCATCAATGAGTTTAAGGATTATTTCAATAGATTTTCTTTAGATAAGTTTGAATTTACAAAAAATGAGTTTGTAAGAGAAGCTTTAAATAATATTTATATAAAAATAAGAGCAGGAATGCAGGGTTTTATTACTGAAACCATAAATACAGCAATAAAGCTTGGAGAAAATATTCTACTTATATTTATAATTCCAACTTTAGTATATTTCTTTTTGTGTGATGATGAGAAAATCCTTAATGGGGTAATAAGATATGTGCCTATGGATAGCAGAAATATTGTGAGAAGAGCACTTGTTCATATTGATAAGGTTTTAGAAAGATATATAATAACTCAATTTCAATTGTGTGGAATTGTAGGGGTTCTTACATATATTATATTAATATTTAGTGGAATAAAATTTGCCTTTGCCCTATCTTTAATAAATGCAATTTTTAATATAATTCCTTACTTTGGACCCTTAATTGGAGGAGTACCTATTGTAATTTTAGCTAGCTTTACTTCTATTCAAAAGGCAATTTGGGTAGCAATTTGGCTGAATTTAGTTCAACAAATTGAAGGGAATGTAGTAGGACCAAAGATGATGGGAGATAGTGTAAGTTCCCATCCATTAACTATATTGCTGTTACTTCTTATTGGTGGAAGTTTAGGTGGCATAATAGGAATGATTATAGTTGTGCCACTTTGGGTTATGGTTAAAATTCTTTATGAGGATTTAGATTATTACCTCTATTGACAAGTGATATTATTTTACTTATAATTCACAATATATAAGTTTTAGGAAGAAAAATGCAAAATATAGTTTATTCATTATTAAAAGATATTTAAGAGCCAAGGTAAAAGTAATATATTTTAGTATTGAATTTAGTTTGTTAATAAGGCATTTTCAAAAAATAAATAAGTCAGTATGTTTGTCTATTTTGAGTTATACTGCGTCAACAGAACCCTTAGATAGCTCTACTATTTGCGGAACCTGTTTCCTTGTCGGCACAAGCTTGCTTGTGAACATAAGCTTGCTTGTGAACTAAAAATATCATTCACATCTTTGACTTGTTATTTACTTTTCAAATGCCTAAATAAAAGAATTTAATATTAAGCAATGATAAAAAGGAGTAAATATGTGGAACATTCAGAGAGGAAGTGGCTGGTGAGAACTTCTTGGAAAACATATTGAAGCTGTTTTGGAGCTATATTTTAATGAAGAGATATGAGGAGTTTCCTCATATAATTAGGGTGGTAACGCGGAAAACCTTCGTCCCTTTATTTTAGGGACGAAGGTTTTTTTGTGCATAAATTTATCAGTTTTATAAGAAAATGAATAATAATTTGGAGGTTGATATAAATGGAGAATATGTCACTAAATGAAATTAGAGAATCCTTTTTAAAGTTTTTTGAAAGCAAAGACCATTTAAGAATGGAGAGCTTTCCATTAGTTCCTAAGAATGATAATAGCTTATTATTAATTAATGCAGGTATGGCGCCACTTAAGCCTTATTTTACAGGACTTCAAACTCCACCAAGTAAAAGAGTTACTACTTGTCAAAAATGTATAAGAACTGGTGATATTGACAATGTAGGTAAGACTTCAAGACACGGTACTTTTTTTGAAATGCTTGGAAATTTTTCTTTCGGAGATTATTTTAAAGAAGAAATAATTCCATGGGCTTGGGAATATATTACAGAGGTGCTTCAAATTCCAAAAGAAAAACTATATGTAACTATTTATCATGAGGATGATGAAGCTTTTGAAATTTGGAGCAGAACTACAGATGTAGACCCAAAAAGAATTTTTAGACTTGGAAAAGAGGATAACTTTTGGGAAGTTGGAGTAGGTCCAGGACCTTGCGGACCATGTTCGGAAATTCACTATGATAGAAAAAGCGAGCTTGGTACCATAACAAATGAAGCTGACTTTGTTAAAGCTGGAGAAGAAGATAGAGTAGTTGAGTTTTGGAACCTAGTATTTACACAGTTTGATAAAGATGACAATGGTAACTATATCAGGTTTAAGAATCCAAATATAGATACAGGAATGGGCCTTGAGAGAATTGCAACCATTATGCAAGGTGTAAATAGTATTTTTGAAGTGGATACTATAAGAGCTATATTAGATGAGGTTTGTAGTATTGCTAAAGTAACTTATGGGAAAGATAGAAAAACTGATATTTCTATAAGAGTTATTACTGACCATGTTAGAAGCACTACTTTCTTAATTTCAGATGGAGTTTTACCTTCTAATGAAGGCAGAGGTTATGTTTTAAGAAGAATATTAAGAAGAGCAGCAAGACACGGAAGACTTTTAGGAATTAAGAATATATTCTTGCATGAACTTTGTGATAAGGTTATAGAAAATAGCAAGGGTGCTTATCCAGAACTAGAAGAAAAAAGAGACTATATTAAGAAGGTTATTAAGCTTGAAGAGGAAAGATTCACAGAAACTATAGACTCGGGAATGGATATACTAAAGAGCTATATAGAAGAGCTTGAGAGTAAAGGAGAAAAAACTTTAAGTGGAGAAAAAGCATTTAAGCTATATGATACCTATGGTTTTCCACTAGAACTAACTCAAGAAATCGTGGAAGAAAAGGGCTTGAATATCGATATAGAAGGCTTTAATGCTGAAATGGATAATCAAAGAAAAACCGCAAGAGCAGCTAGAGGAGATTCTAGTTACATGGGAAGTGATGATGGAGTTTTAAATAAGATTCCATTAGAAGTTGAGACAGAATTTAAAGGTTATGAAACATTAAACTGTGAAGGTAAAGTTTTAGTTTTAATAGAGGGAAATAATTTTGTAAAAGCTCTAGATAAGGGACAAAAGGGAATTGTTCTTACTGATAAAACTCCTTTTTATGCTGAAATGGGAGGACAAATTGGAGATAGTGGTTTAGTCTTATCAGAAAACTTTAAGGCTAATGTTTATAACTGCAAGAAAAATATAAGCGGAAAGATTCTTCATTTTGTGGAAGTCGTTGAAGGAACCCTAAAGGAAAATGATATAGTTACTCTAGAAGTAGATAAAACTAAGAGAGAAAATATTTGCAAAAATCACACTGCAACTCATATGCTTCATGAGGCATTAAAGGAAGTTTTAGGAGAACATGTTAACCAAGCAGGTTCTTATGTAGATGATGATAGATTAAGATTTGACTTCACTCATTTTGCAGCTCTTAGCGAAGAGGAAATTACAAGAGTTGAAAATATACTGAATAGAGAAATAATGAAAGTATATAATGTATATACTAATGTTATGTCAATAGATGAAGCAAAATCAAGTGGTGCAGTGGCACTATTCGATGATAAGTACAAAGAGGATGTAAGAGTTGTTTCTGTGGGAGATTACAGTAAGGAACTTTGTGGAGGAACTCACGTTAACAATTCAGGTGAAATTGGATTATTTAAGATTTTAAGCGAAACAGGAGTTGCAGCTGGAATACGAAGAATTGAAGCTATTACTGGGGAGAAATCTGTTAAGTATGTGGAAGATAAAAATATTTTCTTAAAAGAAATTTCTGCAGTACTAAAATGTGGAGAAAAGGATATTTTAAATAAACTGTCCTCTGTAGTTGCAACCTTAAAGGAAAAAGAAAAGGAAATCCAAGGACTTAAAGAGAAGTTAACTAGTGGTGTAGAGGATGAACTTTTAAATAGTGCTAAAGAAATAAAAGGAGTTAAAGCTGTTACTGGAATTGTTAAAGATGTTGAAGGTGATGCTTTAAGAAACCTTGGAGATAAGCTAAGAGACAGACTTGGAGAAGGGGTAGTGGTTCTTGGAAGCACTGCTAATGGAAAGGTACAATTTGTGGCTATGGCATCTAAGGAAGCTGTTTCAAAAGGAGTACACTGTGGTAAAATCATTAAAGAAGTAGCAACTGTTGCTGGTGGTGGCGGTGGTGGAAGACCTGACATGGCACAAGCAGGAGGAAAGCTTCCAGAAAAATTAAAAGAGGCTATGGACAAGGCTTCACTAATCATAGAAACTTTGGTAAAATAGTGTACTTTTTGAACATTATGTTTTATAATATAGCTAGATGTACCTATATCATATAAATGAAGAGGTGATTATGGTGGATAAACAGCATACAGTTCAGTTTGATGTAATCAAAGATAAAAAAGACATGACTAAAATGATACTAACTGACGTGTACAATGCTTTAAAAGAAAAAGGGTATAATCCAGTTAACCAATTAGTTGGATATTTAATTTCTGGTGACCCAACTTATATAACCAACTATAACGGAGCAAGAGCATTAGTTAGTAAGCTAGAGAGAGACGATATATTAGAAGAGGTTTTAAAAGCTTATCTAGAAATAAAATAAAAAAATGCCCGTAATAGGGCATTTTTATTTGCAATTCACAAATACTAAGGATATAATTGTCTCAAAGTTATGACTAAGGCATCTGAAAATAAATAACAAGTCAAAGATGAGCAGATTGACTTATTTATTTTTTCAATATGCCTAAAATAAAAATCCCCATAAAAACCTATTAAATATACTAAGGAGTAATATAATGAGAGTACTTGGATTAGATGTTGGTGATAGAACAATTGGAGTGGCTATAAGCGATCCATTAGGGTTTACAGCTCAAGGTATAACCACTATTAAACGTAAAAATATAGAGTATGATATTGAAGAGGTACTTAAAATTTGCAAGGAATACAATGTTGACACCATAATCTCAGGAATGCCTAAAAATATGAACGGAACCATAGGAACTCAAGGTGAAAAGGTTATGGAGTTTTGTGATAAGCTAAAAGAAAATATAGAAGTGCCACTAAAATATTGGGATGAGAGATTAACTACAGTGGCGGCACATAAAGCTATGTTAGAAGCAGATCTATCAAGAAGCAAGAGAAAAAAAATAGTAGATAAAATTGCAGCAACATATATATTACAAGGATATTTGGACAGTATATATTAATGAAATAATTACATATTAGGAGGAAACAAATGGATAATTTTTTAGAGAGAATCACATTAACTGATGAAGAGGGAAATGACGTTGAATTTGAGGTTATAACTAAATTAGATATAGAAGAAAATGAATATTTTATAGTAGTTCCAGCAGGATCTGAGGACTTGGATGCAGTAGCACTTAAAGTTGTTGAAGATGAGGCAGGAAATGAAGTTTTAGTTTCTGTAGATGATGAAGATGAGTTTAATATGGTTGCTGAGGCATATGAGACACTTTCAGAGGAAGGACTATTAGATTAATCCTAATTATCATATAAGAGGTAACTTCATGATAAGTAGGAAAGAGAGGGTGTATTAATTCAAAAATGGCAAAGGATAAGATTGAAAATTTAAAGGAATTCCTTAAGGAAAAAGGATACAAACTGACACCTCAAAGAAGAGCCATACTTAATGAAATTATCAATAATGAAGGTAGCCATCTTACAGCGGAAGAACTATATGATTTAGTAAAGGTAGGTTGTCCTGAAATAGGGTTAGCTACAGTTTACAGAACAGTGCAGTTACTTGAGGAAATGGGAGTAGTTTGCAAACTTGATTTAGATGATGGTCGTAGCAGATATGAACTTTGTCACCAAGATGATAGTCATCAGCATCATCATTTAATTTGTAATGGCTGTGGGAAAGTAATTGAGGTTCAAGGGGATTTATTAGATGAAATTGAGGAAGTTATAGAAAAAAAATACAACTTTACTATAGAAAATCACACCTTGAAATTTTACGGCCTTTGTAGCGAATGCTCTTAAATTATATATAAGTAGTGTAAGGTATCTTCAAAAAACAACTAGTTAGTATGTAGAACATTTTACAGCTTTACTTGTTGTTTTATTTTAGATACCTAATTTTAAAAAAAGGAGGGAAGAATATTTGAAGAAGGAAAAAGAAAAAATTAAAATTATTCCTTTAGGGGGATTAAATGAAATTGGTAAGAACCTTACTGTTATCGAATATAAAAATGACATAATAGTAATAGACTGTGGTATGAAGTTTCCTGATGATGAGATGCTTGGAATAGATGTAGTTATTCCAGAAGTAAATTATCTTATAAAAAACAGAGAAAAGGTTAAAGGAATATTTCTAACGCATGGTCATGAAGATCATATAGGGGCTCTACCATATGTGTTAAAACAAATCAATATTCCAGTTTACGGAACTAAACTTACCTTAGGAATTGTAGAAACGAAGCTAAAAGAACATGGGTTACTAAGCAGTGTAGAACTTATAACTGTTAAACCAAAGGATATTGTTAAGCTTGAAAGTTCATCTGTAGAGTTTATAAGAACAAGCCATAGTATTGCAGATTCAGTAGCTTTGGCAATTCACACTCCTGCTGGAGTAGTACTTCACACAGGAGATTTTAAAATAGATTTTACTCCAATAGATGGAGGCGTAGCTGACTTAACTAGATTTGCTGAACTTGGCAAAAAAGGTGTTACAGTAATGATGGCAGACAGTACTAATGTGGAAAGACCAGGGTACACCATGTCAGAAAGTACTGTAGGGGAAACTTTTGAAAATATATTCCATACTGCTAAGGGAAGAATAATTGTAGCTACCTTTGCTTCTAACATTCATAGGGTGCAGCAAATAATTACTGCTGCTAAGAAGTATGGAAGAAAGGTTGCGCTATCTGGAAGAAGTATGGAGAATATAATTGCGGTGGCTATTGAACTTGGGTATATCAATATTGATGAAGGTGCATTAATCAATGTTGATGCAATTGGTAAGTATCCAGATAGTGAAATTGTAATAATAACTACTGGTAGCCAGGGGGAGCCTATGTCTGCTCTATCAAGAATGGCAGCTTCAGAGCACAAAAAAGTGAGTATTGTTCCAGGAGATATGGTGATCATATCAGCAACACCTATACCAGGGAACGAAAAGCTTGTGTCCAAGGTTATTAATCAATTGTTTAAGCAGGGAGCAGAAGTTATTTATGAAGCTTTAGCAGATGTTCATGTATCTGGTCATGCTTGTCAAGAAGAACTGAAACTAATCCATACTCTAGTTAGACCTAAATTTTTTATTCCCGTTCACGGAGAGTACAGACATTTAAAGCAACATGGTGAGCTTGCTATGAAGCTTGGCATGAATGAAAAAAATGTCTACTTAGGAGAAAATGGAGATGTCATCGAAATAACCAGGGATTCAATAAGAAAATCTGGCTCTGTAATCTCAGGGCAGGTATTTGTAGATGGACTTGGAGTTGGAGATGTAGGTAATATTGTTTTAAGAGATAGAAAGCATTTATCACAGGATGGTATACTGACTGTGGTTGTTACTATAGACAAAGAAAGTGGTACTGTTATTGCAGGCCCTGACATAATATCAAGAGGCTTCGTTTATGTAAGGGAATCTGAGGATTTAATGGAACAAGCTAGAGAGCGTGTAAGAGAAGCTCTTAAAGAATGTGAAGAAAAACATATAACAGAATGGCCAACTATAAAAGGTAATATTAGAGAAGTTCTAAGAATTTATCTATATGAGAAAACTAAGAGAAGACCAATGATTTTACCTATAATCATGGAAGTATAATAAATATTTTTTCATTATAGATTAAAGAGTAAAGTTTTTTTGCTCATATTAATAGATTTTATAAAGCCAAAGGTAGTCATATATGGGCTAGCCTTGGCTTTAATTTTGTATAACCAATCAAAATGTGGAAACTTATATTGATATTAACAAATAACTAATGTTGTTATAACATTGACTTTTATGGAGCATAATATTAGAATAAGTATAGTGAATTTTAAAATTGGGTACAAACTAAAGTATCCAATTTTATTTTGCACAAAGATAATAACTTCCAAGGTGAAATTTATTTTACTCAGTATTAAAGTCTTAGGGGACCTAGGTGGGTTCATAGGTAAGCTAAGTGTTAAATCTGATTCAATATACAAAATAAACGTAGCAAGGAAGTAATATGTGAAAATATGTTATATTAACATGATGTTAAGTTATATACTTTAACTAGTTTCTATTTTTAAAAACTAGTAAGGAATTCCTTACTAGTTTGATTTTGCGATTAATTCTAAAAAAAATGATGAACATTGGAGGAAAATGATGAATTTATATACAAGAGAAGATATAAGAAATATCGCTATCATTGCTCACGTTGACCACGGTAAAACTACTTTAGTGGATGCTCTTTTAAAGCAAAGTAAGGTGTTTAGGGAAAATGAAAAGGTTCAAGAAAGAGTAATGGACTCAAACGATTTAGAAAGAGAAAGAGGAATTACAATACTTTCTAAGAACACTGCAGTAATGTATAATGATGTTAAGATAAATATTATTGATACACCAGGACACGCAGACTTTGGTGGAGAAGTAGAAAGGGTACTTAAAATGGTTGACAGCGTGCTTTTAGTAGTAGACGCTTATGAAGGGGCAATGCCTCAGACTAAGTTCGTTCTGAAGAAAGCACTAGAACTTAAGTTAAAGCCTATGGTTGTTATCAATAAGATTGATAGAAAGGATGCAAGAGCTGAAGAAGTTATAGATGAAGTTTTTGATCTTTTCGTAGAGCTTGGAGCTAATGATGAACAGCTTGATTTCAAAGTTATCTATGCTTCTGCAAGAGAAGGTATAGCAAAAGTTGAATTAGAGGATGAGTCTAAGGATATGGTTCCATTATTTGAAGCTATCATTAACACTGTAAATCCTCCAGTAGGGTACATTGATGAACCATTACAATTACTGATAACCTCAATTGACTACAATGAATATGTAGGAAAGATCGGTATAGGTAAAATTGAAAGAGGAACTTTAAAGAGAAATCAAAACGTTGCACAAATAAAAAGAGATGGAATCACAAAAAATGTTAAGGTTTCAAGTTTATTTGTGTATAATGGTTTAAAAAGAGAAGATACTGAAGAAGCAAAGCTTGGAGACATTGTAGCTATTTCTGGAATAGCTGATATTAATATTGGTGAGACTATAGCAGATGCTGCTTCACCTGAGGCACTTCCATTTGTTGATATTGATGAACCAACTCTTAGCATGAATTTTATTGTAAACAACTCACCTTTTGCAGGACTAGATGGAGAGTTTGTTACTTCAAGGCATCTAAGAGACAGATTAATGAAAGAGCTTGAAACAAATGTAAGTTTAAAGGTTGAAGAAACAGATTCTGCAGATTCCTTTAAGGTAAGTGGTAGAGGAGAGTTACATCTTTCTATATTAATTGAAACTATGAGAAGAGAAGGCTATGAGTTCCAGGTTTCTAAACCATCTGTTATATATAAAGAAAAGGATGGACAATTACTAGAGCCAATAGAAAATCTAACTATAGATGTACCAGAAGAGTTTATGGGCGTAGTTATGGAAAAGTTAGGACCAAGAAAAGCAGAAATGGTTAATATGACTAGTGCTATAAATGGGTATACAAGATTAGAGTTTAAGATTCCTTCAAGAGGATTGATTGGATTTAGAAATGAGTTCATGACAGACACAAGAGGAAATGGAATTATGAACCACGTTCTTGAAGGTTATGAAAAGTTCAGAGGAGAAATTCCAGAAAGAAGCAGAGGATCCCTAGTAGTATTTGAAAGTGGGGAATCTATAACTTATGGACTGTTTAATGCTCAAGAAAGAGGAAACTTATTTATAGGACCAGGAGTACCTGTATATCAAGGAATGGTATGTGGAGAGTGTTCTAGAGGAGAAGATATTGAGGTTAATGTTTGCAAGAAAAAACACTTATCAAACACAAGATCTTCTGGAGCAGATGATGCTTTAAAGCTAGTACCAGTAAATGAAATGTCATTAGAACAGTGCTTAGAGTTTATAGCATCGGATGAGCTTGTAGAGGTTACACCAAAGACTATAAGAATGAGAAAGAAAATCCTAGACCCAACTCTTAGAAAAAGAGCTTCATTAAAGAAGGCAAAATAATTTAAAAGAGAGCTTTAACTCATTATAATGGGTTAAAGCCTTCTTAAAAATCAGGTATATAAGGCATTTTCAAAAAATAAATAAGTCAATCTGCTCATCTATTTTGTGCTATACTGCGTCAACAGAACCCTTTGATAGCTCCACTATCTGCGGAACCTGTTTCCTTGTCGGCACAAGCTTGCTTGTGAACGCAAAATAGCTTTCACATCTTTGACTTGTTATTTATTTTCAGATGCCTAAGCAATGTTTATTACTTAAATAAATAGCATGGGGTGATTTTGTGAAAAAACCAATAATTATATCCTTAGTTTTACTTTTAATTATTGGCTTAGGGGGAATGCTTTACTACAAAAATGTTACTTCACATCCATTTAAAGGGAAGGAAGACATAGTAGTAGAGGTCAAAGAAGGATATACCTTCTATGATGTATTAGGGGAGCTAAATAATAAAAAAGTTGTTAAGAATCCATTACTAACTAAAATTTATGTAAAAGCTAATAAAATAAGTCCTAAAATTGTACCCGGAGAATTTAGTATTTCAACTGCCTCAACTATGGAAGAGTTTATAAAGGTATTAGAAGATCCAAGTTTGGATCAACAAAACACCTCAGTAACTATTCCAGAAGGTTACACTATAGAACAAATAGGTTCAACCTTAGAGGAAAAAGGAATACTTAAAAAAGATGAGTTTATAAAAGCTTGCAAGGAATACAAAGCACCTGAGTATATATCTAAGCAAACAGAAAAAAGATATATTCTAGAAGGATTTTTATTTCCAGACACCTATAAATTTAAAAAGAACATCAGTGGTAATGAAGTAATAGGTGCAATGCAGAAGCGATTTAAGGAAGTTATTAGTGCTATAGAAAAAGAAAACAATATAGACATAAAGGATGAAAACTTAGAGAGAGTAATTACAAAGGCTTCATTGATCGAGAGAGAAGTTACTTCAAAAGAAGAAAAGCTATTAGTATCCTCGGTAATTGATAATAGAATTAATATCGGGATGAAGCTACAAATTGATGCTACAGTTTTGTATGCCTTAGGGGAGCATAAAGACGCACTACTTTATAAGGATTTAGAAATAGAATCACCTTATAATACCTATTATGCACAAGGCATGCCTATAGGTCCAATATGCAGTCCAGGTAAGGATTCAATTGAAGCTGCTATATTCCCAGAAACCACTGAATTTTTATATTACATAACCAAAGATAACTTAAATCACAAATTTTTTAAAACCTATGAAGAGTTTTTAGATTATAAAAATCAGCAATAAAAAATTTTAAGTTTATATGGAGGAAAATAAATGAGTGGAATTACACATGATTATATGGAAGAGTACTTAAGAGGCTTAATTCCAGATAATGTAGGAATTTTAAAAGAACTTGAGGATTTTGCTAAGGAAAACTCTGTACCTATTGTACAAAAAGAAACAGCAAAATTCCTTCAATTTATGATTACACTAAATAAGCCTAAGAAGGTTTTAGAGTTAGGTACAGCAATAGGCTATTCCTCCATACTAATGAATTTAGTCTCTGGTGGCAGTAATAAAATTACTACCATTGAGAGAGATGAAACCATGATTGAAATTGCCAAAAAGAATTTAGAAAAGTATAATTTCCAGGAGAATATTGAGATTCTTCAGGGAGATTGTTTAGAAATATTAGAAGGACTACAGGGCACCTATGATATGATATTCATGGATGCAGGTAAAGGGCATTATAATCATTTCTTGCCACATTGTTTGAGACTTTTAAGTGACCAGGGCGTTATTGTAGCGGATAATGTATTATTTAGGGGAATGGTTGCCTCGAAGGAATTAGTAAAAAGAAGAAAAATTACTATAGTAAAAAGAATGAAGAGCTACTTAGACTTAGTATCTAAGGATGAAAACCTAGTAACTACCATATTACCTATGGGAGATGGTATTGCATTAACAGTTAGGAGGGACCACAATGACAAAACCAGAACTATTAGCACCAGCAGGTAATTTAGAAAAGCTTAAGGCTGCTATAAACTTCGGAGCTGATGCTGTTTATTTAGGTGGAAGTAAATTAAACTTAAGAGCTTTTGCAGATAACTTTACTAATGAAGAGCTTAAGGAAGGAATAGAATTTGCTCATTCAAGAGGGAAAAAAGTTTATGTTACCTTAAATGTTTTCCCACATAATGAGGATTTAGAAGGCTTAGAAGAATATCTTATTGATCTTTATGAAATTGGAGCAGATGCAATTATAGTTTCTGACCCAGGAATAATTATGACTGCAAAAGAAGTAGTTCCTAATCTTGAACTGCATTTAAGTACTCAGTCAAATAACGTAAACTGGAGATCTTGTACTTTCTGGCACAAAATGGGCGTAAAAAGAATTGTTTTAGCAAGAGAGTTATCCTTAGAGGAAATAAAAGAAATTAGAGAAAAAACTCCTGAGACTTTAGAGCTTGAAGTATTTGTTCATGGCTCTATGTGCATGTCTTACTCTGGACGTTGTCTTCTTTCTAATTATATGACAGGAAGAGATGCCAATAGAGGAGAATGTGCTCAGCCTTGCAGATATAGATATCACCTAGTAGAGGAAAAGCGTGAAGGTGAATATTACCCTATATATGAAGATGAAAAGGGTACATATATAATGAACTCAAAGGATCTATGCATGATTGAGTATATTCCAGAGCTTATGAGTACTGGTGTAGTTTCCTTTAAAATAGAGGGAAGAATGAAGAGCTCATACTATGTAGCTACTGTATGTAAAGCTTATAGAGAAGCTCTAAATGAATATATGAAAAACCCTGGAGAGTATAAATTTAATAAAAAGTGGTTAGAAGATTTAGATAAGCCAAGCCATAGAAAGTACTATACTGGATTCTATTTTAATGATCCAGATAAACAAATTTATGAATCTTCAGCTTACATAAGAAAATATGATATAGTTGGTGTAGTTAAAAATTATGATACCGCTACTAAAACTGCTACTATTGAGCAAAGAAATAAAGTCTTTGATGGAGATACTGTTGAAGTGCTAAGACCAGTAGGAGATAATCTTCAAGTTGTATTAAAAGATATGAAGGATTCAAGAGGAAATAAAATTGAATCTGCACCAAGTGCGCAAATGTTATTTGATGTAACAATAGAAGAAGAGTTGCAGGAAAACGATATTGTAATTAAATCCAAGGAGGATAAGTAATGAAGCGCCCAGTTTTAATAGGAATTACAGGTGGTACTGGTTCAGGAAAGAGCACCATTGCCAGAGAAATATATAAGAGCTTTAGTGAAAACTGCATTGCTATGATTGAGCAAGATTCTTATTACAAGGATCAAAGCCATTTGACACCAGAAGAAAGAACAAAAACTAACTATGACCATCCTGATGCCTTTGATACTCAACTCCTTGTTCAGCATTTAAACCAATTAACTCAAGGTAAGGCTATAAATAAGCCAATTTATGACTTTGAAGTTCATAATAGAAAAGTTGAGACAGTATCTATAGAATCAAGAGATATAGTTATCGTTGAAGGAATTTTAGTACTTCAGGAAAAAGAAGTAAGAGATATGCTAGACATTAAAATTTATGTTGATACTGATGCAGATGTAAGATTTATAAGAAGATTAGTAAGAGACATTAATGAAAGAGGAAGAACTATAGATTCAGTTATTACTCAGTATTTAACAGTTGTTAAGCAAATGCATGAGCAGTTTACTGAGAATACAAAAAGGTACGCAGATATTATCATCCCTGAAGGTGGCCACAATAAGGTTGCTATTGATATTATTAATGCAAATATTAAGCAAATACTTCAAAATTAAAAGTAATATTTTGGAATACAATACCTCACTTTAGTCAATGATTGAACTAGAGTGAGGTGTTTTTTTATGGGCTTTAATATAAGAAACAATAAACAAAAAATATTAGGGAGAACCTATACTTTAGCAAGTATTATGGTAGTTTTATTTCTAGTTTTAACAGCAAGACTTGCTTATATCCAACTGTATGACAATAGCAGTCTTCAAACTATGGCAAACAGACAATATTATTATGAGGAAAATGTGAAAAATATTCCTTTTAAACTTTTAGATAGAAATAATAAAGAATTATTTAACTATGAAAAGAAGTACTATGCTGTGGTAGATATTAGTAATTTTATAGCTTTGAACAATAAGGAAAATCTTCCTGAGGTACAATCGCTTACTTACACTCTTAGAAATTATAATAAAGATTATGACTTAACCTTAGCAAAATATGCTAAGGAAGGTAGGCAGTATTTCGATATAGATAAAGAAACCTATGATAAACTAAAAAGCATTAAAAATGTAAAGGGCTTTTACGCATATGAGAGTGAGGAAGCAGCCAAGGATATAAATTCTAATATTAGGAATGTTTTAGCCAGAGGAAGCAAAATTTCGGACAGTACAAAGTTAAAGGATGAAGGTACCCTTGAAAGGGAAATATATGAATTCGTTAAAAATAATAAATACACCAAAGTGAGGTTTGAAAAAGACGTTAGTGGAAATATAATTGATGAAAACCTTGTTGAGAATAAGGAAAATCTAAATGTAAAGCTAACTTTGGATAAGGAAGTACAAGAACTATCAGAAAAGGTATTAAGAGACGAAAAATATAAAGATATGAGTCAAATAGGAGTAGTGATGATGGAGGCTGATAGTGGCAAAATATTATCCATGGCACTAAAGGATGATTACGGTAACAATGTAAACATAGGTACTCCAAGTGAAAATGGATTTTATGTAGGATCAATCTTTAAAACCATTGTATATGAAGGTGCTGTAGATAAAGGTATTGTAAGCAATACAGAAAGCTTTAATTTAGTTAATGGGTTATTTCCCAAGAGTAAGGAGAAAAAGTTTACCTACACTATGAAGGAGGCTTTCATTAGTTCCTCTAATAATACCTTTGCACAAATTGGTTGGAGAGTTGGCATGAAAAATCTATATGATTATGCTAATAAGCAGGGGCTCTTTTCAAAGGTTTTAAACTTGCAGGATGAAAAGGTAGGAGAGATTGAAGGTTTTGAAACTAAAAATTCTCAAGATATTATAACTAACACTTCTATTGGTCAAACCGTAAGAGCGACCCCCCTTGAAGCTTTAACTATCCCTAATACCATAGCTAATAATGGTATATATGTTAAACCTAGAATTATAGATAGCATTTTAAAAGAAGATGGTTCTGTGGTCAAAAAGTATGAAAGTGAATCTAATAAAATAATAAGTAAAGGTACTGCTCAAACTATAAAAGATAGTATGATAGAGGTTGTAAATAATGACTTAGGTACAGGGAAAAAGGCCATGGTTTCAGGAGCTGAAGTCGGTGGAAAAACTGGAACTACAGAATATTGGATTAAAGATAAGGACAACAAGGATGTAGAATGTTCTGATGGTTGGTTTGCAGGCTTTTTTAAGTACAACAATAAATATTACTCTATGGTGGTATTTGTTCCACAAATAATAAAAACTGACGCTGGCGGAGGAACTGCTTCTTATGTGTTTAAGGATATAGTTGAAGGTATAGTAAAAAATAAATACTTGAAGTAAAAAATTAAATAAATAATTAGGTGTACATGCACTTTTTAATTTTCTAATCATATTATATTAATAAGCACTTTTAGGGGGAGCATCTATGGTTTTCTTAAGTTGGTTATTAAATGTGATTGGACAATTCACTTTATTAACAGGATATGTATCTGGCAACAGTTCATTTCCGCAACCACTGACGGAAGAAGAGGAAAAGTTGTACTTAAACAAATTTAAAAATGGAGATTTGAAGGCAAAGAATATGCTGGTGGAGAGAAACTTAAGACTGGTGGCTCATATTGTTAAGAAGTATTCTTTCCCAGGTAAGGAAGTGGATGATTTAATTTCTATTGGCACCGTAGGATTAATTAAGGCTATTGATTCCTTTGATTGTTCTAAGGGCACACGCCTTGCAACCTATGCTGCAAGATGTATTGAAAATGAGATATTAATGCTTATAAGAAATAACAAAAAAACAAAAGGAGAGGTTTACCTTCAAGATCCAATTGGAGTAGATAAGGAAGGTAATGAAATTTCATTGATGGATATCTTAAGTAGCGACAAGGATTCTGTTGTAGAAATAGTGGAAAACAAAATCCAAGTTAAGAAGCTCTATGGTAAGATAAACACAATATTGCAAGAACGTGAAAGAATTATTATTGAGATGAGATATGGGTTACTAGACGGAAATGCTAGAACTCAAAGGGAAATTGCGAAATTGTTAGGTATTTCTAGATCTTATGTATCTAGAATTGAAAAGCGTGCCTTAAAAAAATTATTTAAGGAATTAGGCAGCTATGGGAACCTTCATTATTAAACTATAATAAATCCTTTACAATTATTGGATTATAGGTGATAATTTAATATAGTTATAAGGTTTCCTGGTGATAATTTAAATTACTTATTTCTTAAGGCATTAGGATAACAAGGGTAAATTTCAACTTAGGTTACCTATATGATAATCCTTGATACATGTTCAGCGGTAACGAAAGAATTTTGAAAATAACTTTAGAAGGATTACCAATATAAGAGATTAAAGGAGGTGATATAGTGAGATATAGTGGATTACTTGGAAGGTCCATAAAATACTCTATATCACCTCTTATTCATAATGAATATTACAAAGCTAATAATATTTGTTTAGAATATAAGCTGTTTGATATAGAAAAAAATAATATAGAAGAGTTTATTCATAGTGTCAGAGAAAAAAATATAGTGGGCTTCAATGTTACTATTCCTTACAAGGAACATATAATAAGTTTCTTAGATGAGGTAACGTACCCAGCAAACTATATAGGAGCAGTAAATACAGTGGTAGTAAGATCTGATAAGTTAATAGGATACAATACTGATTACTATGGATTTATAAAAACTCTTAAAGATATAAACTTCTGCATAAAGGGGTGTAAAGCCCTTGTTATAGGCAGTGGGGGGGCAGCTAAAGCAGTTCTATATGCACTTTATGATAATGGTGCTTCTAGCATTGAAGTTGTAGCTAGGAACCAGGAGGCTTTAAAAAATAGTAAGAGTATAATCAGCAAGGTTTGGGGTTTTAATGAAGAGTTTTTTTTGGAAGACTATCAAATTGTAATAAACTGCACCCCTCTTGGTGGTGGAAACCATGCTGAGAAACAACCCATTAATATTATTAGTGCAAACAAGAATACTTTGTTTTACGATTTAAATTATGTGCCAGAAAAATCTATATTTTTAAGTACTGGTGAAATTTTTGGATGTAGAACTATAAATGGAAAAAATATGCTATTTAATCAAGCATATAAAGCTATTGAAATTTGGTACGAAAACATTGATGAGAATTTATAAAGGAGAGTTACTATGCAACTACAAGAATTATTAAAGTTGACAATGGATAAAAATGCGTCAGATTTGCATTTAACTGTTGGGGCGCCTCCTACCTTAAGAGTTAATGGCCATTTAGTTTCAGTAAACAACGAAAAGCTGTTACCTCCAGACACTACATATTATGCCAGGGAAATTTTAGGCAAAGAATATGAAGTATATAATGAAGTTGGAGAGATAGACACCTCCTATTCAGTTTCAGGGTTAGGAAGATTTAGAGTAAATGTGTATAAACAAAGAGGTGGAGATGCTATAGCTCTTAGAGTTGTAGCCTTGAAAATTCCAACCTTGAAGGAATTAAGATTTCCACCAGCTCTTAAAGACTTAACAGAGAGGCAAAGAGGTTTAGTTCTTGTAACAGGACCTACAGGAAGTGGAAAAAGTACAACTTTAGCTGCTATGATAAATGAGATAAATACCAATAGAAATGCACATGTTATTACTCTTGAAGATCCTATTGAGTATTTACATAAGCATAATAAATCTATTGTGAATCAAAGGGAAATTGGAAGAGATACTAAAACCTATCAAAATGCTTTAAGAGCAATACTAAGAGAAGACCCCGATGTTATTCTTGTGGGAGAGATGAGAGATTTAGAAACTATTTCTATTGCTATCACAGCAGCTGAAACTGGGCATTTAGTTTTTTCTACCCTGCACACCATTGGGGCAGCAAAAACTATAGATAGAATAGTTGATGTATTTCCACCTTTTCAGCAGCAACAAATTAAGATCCAATTAGCAGCAGTTCTGCAAGGCATAATATCTCAGCAACTGCTCCCAAAGTATGAGGATAGAGGAAGAGCTGCAGCCTTAGAGGTTATGACTATAACCCCTGCCATTCAAAACCTTATTAGAGAAGGGAAGACTCATCAAATTGAGTCAGCAGTGCAAACAGGTAGTAAGTATGGTATGAAAACTATGGATATGGCAATTTCTGAGTTATATAGAAATGGTGAGATTTCTAGGGAGGTTGCAATGACTTATGCTGTTGATAAGGAAATACTTGGAAGAATGATTATGATATAATATAAAGGGTGCATCACTTAAATGCACCTTTTAAAATTCAACAATAAAATGGAAAAAATATTTACAAAAAGGTTTTTAATATTGCATTTTATTTAACCAGGTTTTATACTAAGATTGAAGACTAGTAGTATTTATAAAAGTACATATTTAAAGATATCATAATATTTTATAAATTTTTCTTTTAAAAGCCTTAAATTTTGGAGGAAATTTGAAGTTTTTGTTGAATATATTCCTTTGAGACTTCTATCAAAGGAGGAACAGTTTAAATGAGCAAGCATATTGTTGGAATAGATATTAGCTCATCTAAGGTATGTGGTGTTGTTGGAAAAGTAGATAAAGATAGTCGAATTCAAATTTTGGGAATTACTACTTCTAAGTGTAATGGAATTAGAAATGGCATGGTAGTGGACACAAATTCAGTATCCTATGCAGTGACTAACGTCATTAAAGACTTAGAAAATATAGTAAGTATGTCCATAAAAGATGCTTATTTATCCATACCAATATCATTATGTGAATTAACTAAAAATAGAAGAGCTGTTTCTATATCTTCACCAAACAAAGAGATTCAAATTTCAGATTTCAAAAATGTGTTAGATGCTGTAAGGCTATTACCAGTAGAACCCAATATAGAAGTTGTTGCTGTTGAACCTGAAATGTTTATTGTAGATGGGATGAGTAATATTACAAACCCAGTTGGCATGGTAGGAGAACAGCTTACTGTGGAGGCTCAAGTAGTTACAGCCCCATCTGCCATGATAGAAGGCTATAAAAAGGCTTTAAATAGAGCAGGAGTTGGCGTAAGTGGTATAGTAGTTAATTCATTAGGTATATATAAAGATATTATTGAAGAAGATGAAATAGATAATGGAGTAGCACTTATTGATATAGGTGCAGAAGTTATTGAGACCTCAGTTTATAAAAACAATAGAATTTTAAATGTTTTTTCTGTGGGCTTAGGCGGAGAAACTATAACCAATGATATTTCTATTTGTCTTAAAGTACCTCGTGAAGACGCGGAAAACCTAAAAATAAAGTGTAGTAATTTAATAAAGGACAAGGCTTTACAAAACTATAGAGTTAAAGTGAACTCTATAACAGGTAATGGGTCCATAGATATTAATTATGATACTTTAGTTGAGATTATAGGTGAGAGGGTAAAGGAATTATTAAGTATTATTAAAAAGAAGCTTGTAGAGGATGGTAACTACAAGGATATAAGTTCCTTTGTAATTGTTGGAGGCGGTGCAGCACTATTTAGAGATATAACAGTAGTTGCGGCAGAAATTTTTGATAAGCCTGTAAGAGTAGGATCACCTTCTTATGTAGGTGCTGCAAATCCTATATACTCTACTGCCACTGGAATTATCAAAGAAGTTGTATTAAGAAATAAAATAAGCAATGAATTAGTTGAAAAAACAGAAACTAGTGATTTAGCAACAGATAGTAGACATGAGGGAAAAGAAAAAAATACATTTTCAAGTAAAATAAAAGAATTTTTGGCGGAATTTTTCTAATGAGGAGGTAGTACTGTGATTGATTTTGATGTACAAGACAAAGACTTATGTAAAATTAAAGTTATTGGATGCGGTGGCGGTGGAAACAACGCTGTAAATAGAATGATTGAAGAAGGATTAAAAAATGTAGAGTTTATTGGCATTAATACTGATAAGCAAGCATTAGCACTTTCTAAAGCTGAATTAAAAATTCAACTTGGAGACAAGCTTACTAGAGGTCTAGGTGCTGGAGCTAATCCAGAAATCGGCAGAAAAGCAGCAGAAGAAAGCAAGGAAGAAATTGTCCAAGCTTTAAAGGGAGCTGACATGGTATTCATCACTGCTGGTATGGGCGGTGGAACAGGTACTGGAGCAGCACCTGTAGTTGCTGAAATAGCTAAATCTATGGGAATATTAACTGTAGGGGTTGTAACTAAACCATTCCCATTTGAGGGAAGAAAAAGAATGATTCATGCTGAGTCTGGAATTAAAGCTCTAAAAGAATCAGTAGATACCCTAGTAACAATACCAAATGAAAGATTATTATCTTTAGTTGATAAGAAAACTACTTTAGTTGAATCTTTCAAAAGAGCTGATGATGTTTTAAGACAAGGTGTTCAAGGTATTTCAGACCTTATAACTATTCCAGGATTAATTAACCTTGACTTTGCCGATATAAGTACAATTATGTTAGACAAAGGACTTGCTCATATGGGAGTAGGTTCTGGAAAAGGTGATAACAGAGCTCAAGAGGCTGCAAAACAAGCTATTTCAAGTCCATTACTTGAAACTTCAATTATTGGAGCAACTGGGGTGTTATTAAACGTTACTGGAGGAGCTGATTTATCTTTACTTGAAATTAGCGAAGCTGCACAAATCGTTCAAGAAGCAGCAGATCCAGATGCAAACATAATTTTTGGTGCAGTTATTGATGAAAATTTAAAAGATGAAATTAGAATAACTGTAATTGCTACAGGCTTTGAATGTGATAAAGCTATTCACCAGCCTACAAGCAAAATTGAATTGCCAAAAAGAGAAGTAATTCATAGCGAAGTAGCGGCTACAAAAGAGCCAGAGCAACCAAAGGCTCAAGAAGAGGATTTTGCTGTACCTACATGGCTAAGAAAAAATATGAGATAATTTAATAGTTAAAAGCAGCTGTAAATTTTATTTGATTTACAGCTGCTTTTTTATTTTTTGTGAAAAATAAATCGTAAAATGACGTAAAATTTGATGAATAAATCCTATTTTACTAATATGATTTTACAAATTTTACACTTAATGGAAGTTATAATAGAGTAAAGGAGGAGTAGCCATGGTTATATATTTAGATGTGCTATTATTTCAGAATTTTATTGTGAATATTTTCCTTATTACTATTACCTTACAAACTATTAAGAGGAAAGCAAGTGTTATGAGACTTATCATTTCAGCCTTCATTGGAAGTCTTTATGTGATTCCAATGCTGGTACCTAGATATCAGTATTTATCAGGAATACCTTTTCAAGTTTTAATGGCGGTGTTAATGATATTTATTGCAGTAAAAGAGAAAAATCTACTTTTTCTAGCTAAATCTACAATAATATTTTATTTTTACTCCTTTTTATTAGCTGGACTAGCCTTCTATAGTGCACTAAGTGAGAATCCAAATTTAACTCCAAATACAAGGGTAATTAATTTTTCATCAAAAAACATTTACATAGGAATTATGATAATTTATATAGTTATAAACAGATTAGTGATTTATGTAAAGGATAGAAAGAAACTGGACCAATTTATTTACAATATTGAGATTTGTACAAAGGAGGTAAAAACTTCTTTAAAGGTTTTCCTAGATACAGGTAATGAACTGAGAGAACCTGCCACTAACCTACCTGTAATTATTATTGAAAAAGAGTACTTCGATAAAATTAATCTAGAGGGGTATTCTATATACCATATACCTTATTCAGTGGTAAATGGACAACATGGAAAATTAATAGGAATAAAACCTGATAGCATAAAAATTACCATGAATGACATAACAAAGGAAGAAAAGGCTATAGTAGCATTCTGTGATAAGAAATTGAGCAAATATGACGATTATAACGGACTCTTACCAAGAGGAATTTTATAAAGTGGGGGATTATGATGAGTAAAATAAGAGAAAAAATAATGAATTTATTAAAAGCTATTCCAAGTGCTATAAGCAGATTTGTAAGTAAGTTTAAAGCTTTTGCTGGACATGTCTATTATATTGGTGGAAATGATGCACTACCCCCACCATTATCTAAGGAAGAAGAAGATAAGTTAGTACAAGACTTAGTTTCAGGCGATGAGAGCATTAGAGCTGTACTAATTGAGCGAAATTTGAGATTAGTGGTTTATATAGCCCGTAAATTTGAGAATACAGGAGTAAACGTAGAAGATTTAATTTCAGTTGGAACTATAGGTCTTATTAAGGCTGTTAACACCTTTGACCCAGAGAAAAAAATAAAGCTTGCCACCTATGCTTCTAGGTGTATTGAAAATGAAATTTTAATGTATCTAAGAAGAAACAGTAAAACAAAAACAGAAATATCCTTCTACGAGCCTTTAAATATTGATTGGGATGGGAACGAGTTATTATTATCAGATATCTTAGGTACTGACAGTGATGTGGTATATAATTTTATAGAAGATGAAGTGGATAAGCAGTTATTAGTAATTGCCATGGGAAAACTAAATAATAGAGAAAAAGAAATTGTGGAGTTAAGATTTGGATTAAATGGTTTCCAAGAGAAAACCCAAAAAGAAGTGGCTGATATGCTTGGTATATCTCAATCCTACATTTCTCGATTAGAAAAAAGAATAATAAAAAGATTAAAGAAAGAAATTAATAAAATGTTGTAAGGTTGTCTTCAGTATAAAAGTTTTTACATCAGGAGATAATTAAAATGCAATTACTCTGAAGGGAATGAAGACCTTATGATGATCAACAAAGTAGAAATCTGTGGTGTAAATACATCTAAGCTACCAGTTTTAAAAGAAAAAGAAATGAGAGAGCTGCTACTTAAAATGAAGGAAGGGGATTATACCTGTAGGGAACAATTCATAAGGGGTAATCTTAGACTAGTATTGAGTGTTATTCAACGATTCAATAATAGGGGTGAAAATGTAGATGACTTATTTCAAGTTGGTTGCATTGGTCTCATTAAGGCTATTGATAACTTTGACTTAGGTCAGAATGTTAAGTTTTCCACTTATGCAGTACCGATGATTATAGGAGAAATAAGAAGATATTTAAGAGATAATAATTCAATTAGAGTTAGTAGATCTTTAAGGGATATTGCTTATAAAGCTTTACAAGTAAGAGATAGATTAGTAAATAAGGATAACAAGGAACCCACTGTTTCTCAAATTGCTAATGAACTTCAAATATCTCGGGAAGAGGTAGTATTTGCTTTAGATGCAATTCAAGACCCGGTATCTTTATTTGAGCCTATATATCATGATGGTGGGGATGCAATTTATGTAATGGATCAGATAAGTGATA
Organism: Clostridium punense; assembly: GCF_017874425.1. Lineage (GTDB taxonomy): Bacteria > Bacillota > Clostridia > Clostridiales > Clostridiaceae > Clostridium_J > Clostridium_J punense. Next base: position 177,610 of record NZ_JAGGLL010000001.1, on the reverse strand, counting down.
ATAAAAATCTAGATGATAGTTGGCTTGAAAATATATCCATTAAAGAAGCGATGAAAAAATTAAGTGATAGAGAAAAGCTTATTTTAAATTTAAGATTCTTTGATGGAAGAACTCAGATGGAAGTAGCAGACGAAATTGGAATATCTCAAGCACAAGTTTCAAGATTAGAAAAAACCGCATTAAAGCATATGAGAAAATATGTTTAAAGAGCCTTCGGGCTCTTTTTCATATTACATAATTATTTTGCTTTATTGTTTTAAATATATAAATAAACAAGCTTAATACTTGGCGAGTTTTTAAATATGAAAATCTATTGATATTTTAAGCAACTTATATACTTACAGTAATTTGAGTTTGCTTATCTCTTTCAGAGAAACTAATTATTGAAAGCGATAATTTAAATATTTCCTCCAGAAATTGGTTTCTCTATATAGGGAACTAGAGTTATAACTTAACTTCTATATATGAAACATACTTTGATTTTCTTAAGGCTTTTTGAATATGAGTAAAATAAGTTTTAATCATAGAAGCTATAGGCTAGTACAATTTTGTTGTTCTACTATGGTTATTAATAGCATATAAGTTGAATAGATATTTATAGGTTTTATAGAGCTTGAGTATTTAAGAAAAACTTATGGAGAGTTCTAATAAAAAGCCTATAACAGAAAGGGTGGATAAAGAAAATAAACGTATATTTTCTTTTCTTATAAAAGTATTATTATTATTTTTAAGTGGGGGGATAAAATGGAGAGTACAATGTTTGCCATTAATAGTTTAAAGGTTATGGAGATAATAGACATTAATACAGGAAGTAAGTTAGGTTATATAAAAGATTTCAAGATAAACTGCGAAAATCATAAAATTGAATCGATAGTATTACCTACAGAAAAAAACGGTTGGTTTGGGAAAAGCCAAGATGTAGAAATTCCCTGGGAAAAAATAAAAAAAATAGGCATTGACGTTATTTTAGTTGATGGAGAGGGAATCGTTGAATGTCAGGAGCGTTAAATAATTAAGGAATAGCTACATTAAGAAATATTGATTTTAATTTTAGTTGCTTATATACTAAGATTATAAAATATGTGTATAATGGACTTAGGCACCTTGAAAAAATAAATAAGTTAATATTACTGTTTATTTTGGCTTGTTATTTATTCTCAGATGCCTTATATACTAGTAAAAAGGGTGTGAATATCATTGAAGTGTCCATATTGTAATGGAGAAGAAAGCAAGGTTGTTGACTCAAGGTCAACAGAGGATAATGTAGCTATTAGAAGAAGAAGAGAATGTTTAAATTGCAATAGAAGATATACCACCTATGAAAAGGTTGAAGACATATCTATTTTTGTTATTAAAAGAGATTTAACAAGAGAACTTTTTAATAGAGATAAAGTAATAAATGGTATTATGAGGGCTTGTGAAAAAAGGCCCGTAACTCGTTGTCAAATTGAGGGCATTGTAGATAGCCTTGAGAAGACTTTAAATAATAATATGACTACGGAAATAAGTTCTGAAGGTATTGGGGAAATGATTTTAGATAAGTTAAAAAATGTAGATGAAGTAGCTTATGTTAGGTTTGCCTCAGTATATAGAAAGTTTGATGATATTAATAGTTTTATGGAAGAGATAAAAAGATTAATTAAAGAGAAGTAAAATGTTTATGCATTTTACTTGTTTTTTTATCTATAGGAAATGAAAATTAAGACTTAACATATACAGGGAATTTATCATGGTTCACTTAAGAAAACTTTTAGATGAATAAATTAAAGTGAAACTAATGAAGCCTTTATAAGTTATTTAGATAAAATTTTATTTATGGGATAAAATCATAGGATAACTGAAGTATACTTATGTATGAATAAGGTTTTCTTAGTTTAAGTATGTTAAATAAAGGTTAAAATTAGTTAAAAAAGTGGATAATGAAAATTTGCTATTGTATTATTAAAGTAAAGTATGGAGGCTATTTATGGAGAAAAATCATGTTGAGGATTATCAATATTTAAGATATAACTGTGGAGAGCATATTGAAGTAGTGTTTTTTACAGCCCATAAGGGACTGACTTTTAATAGAAGAACAGAAGAAGGACAAAAGAACTTAAATAATATAAAAAGATGGTTTGGGGTTAAAGAAGTAGTATACTTAAACCAAATTCATAGCAATATAGTTCATGTCTTCAAGGATAATAAGGAAGTAATAAATAGTGAAGGTGATGGGATAATCACTGAAAATACAGCTACTGCAATTGGGGTTTTTACAGCAGATTGTGTTCCTATTATCCTAGTGGATAAGAAAAAAGGAGCTATTGGTGCAGTTCACAGTGGCTGGAAGGGAACATATGCTAATATTGCTGGCAAAGCTGTGGAGCTCATGAAAGAAAATTACGGTTGTAATCCAGAAGAATTATCCATATATATAGGACCTCATAATAGAGTATGCTGCTATGAAGTTAGCGAGGAACTTATTTCAAAGTTCAAAAATAATCCTTTATTCAATGAAAATTTATTAAGTGAAAAATACAATATAAATAAGGGCAGGCATTTAAATCTTGAAGCCTGCATTAAAATTGAACTTATAACCAGTGGAGTTAAGGAAGAAAATATTATTAGCACAGAAGAATGTACATTCTGTAGCAGTAATTTAAATCTATTTTCCTATAGAAGAGAAGATGAAAAAGAAGGAAGAATGTATTCCTTTGTGTATATAAAGTAAGTGGAGGAATTAAAATGGCGGATAAAAGAATTCTAGTGGTAGATGATGAAGAACACATTGTAGAATTAATAAAATTTAACTTAGAAAAGAATGGCTATGGAGTAATTACTGCGGATAATGGCAGAGATGCTTTTATAATTGCTAAGGAGCAGCAGCCAGATTTGATACTTTTAGATCTAATGCTACCAGGAATGGATGGATTAGATGTTTGTAAGGAGATTAGAAGAGATTCAGCTATTTCAACTATGCCGATTATTATGATTACTGCAAAAGGAGAAGAGCTAGATAAGATTTTGGGATTAGAATTAGGTGCAGATGATTATATTACTAAACCCTTTTCTGTAAGAGAATTAATTGCAAGAGTAAAAGCTATTCTTAGAAGAACCACTGTGAAATATGAGGACAATGGTTTTAAGTTTGGTGAGATAACCATAGATTTTGAGAAACATGAAGTTAGAAGAGATGGAGAAAAGGTAGATCTTACCCTTAAGGAATTTGAACTTCTTGAGATTCTTATTAAAAATAAGGGAAGAGTTATGACTAGAGATTTTCTACTAGACAAAATTTGGGGCTATGAGTACGTAGGAGAAACTAGAACTGTAGATGTGCATGTAAGACACCTAAGGCAAAAGATAGAAAAGGATGATAAAAATCCAGTATATATTCAAACTATAAGAGGAATAGGATATAAATTTAATTACGGAGAAGACTATGAAGAATAAGCTTAAGGTTAGCATGAAGAAAAAGTTAATGCTCTATATTTTAGGAGCATTAATTTTTATATTTTTATTTATAACTTTATTATTTTATGCCATATTTAGCTACCAAAATGAAACTAATGCAAAAACTAGCCTAAGGGTTTACAATAATATGCTAAAAACTATGTGGGATAAAGAGAGTAGTCAACAGGAAAGTATTGCTGAAATTCTTCAAGATGCAGATGTAAGGGTTACTTTAATTGACAAGAATGGGGCGGTATTTTTAGACACTAATTTCTCCACGGAAGAACTAGATAATCATAATGATAGAGAAGAAGTAGTAAGAGCAAGACAAAAGGGGGAAGGTTACAGCATTAGATATAGTAAGGATACGGATTCTAACACGATTTACTATGCTACAGCTCTTCAGGATGGGACCATAATTAGAACTTCAAAAGCCATAAGGGATGTTCATAGTTTAGATGAAGCGTATTTAGCTTATTACTTAATTGCTATTATGTGTATTTTGTCAATATCAGTTTGGCTTTCTCTTAAGCTTTCTTATATTATCGTTAAGCCTATTAGGGATTTAGATTTTATTACCTCCATGATTGCAAAGGGAGAACTAAATAGGAGAGTTAATGTTAATTCTGATGATGAGCTTGGACAGTTAGGAAGAAACTTTAACCACATGGCTGACAAGCTTCAGAATACATTAAATGAAGTTACAGATAAACAGAATAGATTGGCAGCTATACTTCAAAGCATGGACAGCGGAGTTATTGCAATTGATAATATGAATAGAATTATTATGATTAATAATTATGCAAAGAATATTTTTGAGATAGAAGAAGACATCGTAGGTAAGAATATAGGTGAAATATCAAAAGAGTTTAGCATGATAAGTATATTCTTAGAAGGACATGAGGGGTTTAGAGAAATAAGAATAACTAAGCCTAAATTTAGAGAGTTAAGAGTGAGAACTGCGGATATTATAAATAGAAATCAGCATATTGGTGCCGTGGCTGTGCTTCATGATGTGACAGAAGTTAAAAAACTAGAAAATATGCGAACAGAGTTTGTAGCAAATGTATCACATGAGCTTAAAACACCACTTACATCCATTAAAGGTTTTGCGGAAACTTTAAAGTATGTAGATGATGCGGAAACAAAAGATAAGTTTTTAAATATTATTAATGATGAAGCAGAAAGACTTACTAGATTAATATCAGATATACTACTGTTATCTGACATTGAACAGCAAAGAGAAATTAAAAGAGATAGGGTAAATGTAAATAAGGCAGTGCAGGATGTTTATAACTTAATTAAGAATACTGCAGATCAAAAAAATATTCTTCTATCAGTTGAAGGTGAGAAGGTGTCAGACCTAATCGGAGATGGAGATAGATTTAAGCAAATGTTAATAAATCTTGTTGATAACGGAGTAAAATACTGTGAGCCTGGAGATAAGGTAACTATTTCCACAACTAGTGATACGAAATTCTGTACCATAGTTATAGAGGACACAGGAAATGGAATTCCACAGGATCATATACCAAGACTCTTTGAAAGATTTTATAGAGTTGATAAAGCAAGGTCAAGAGCTAAAGGTGGAACTGGGCTAGGGTTAGCTATAGTGAAGCATATTGTATTAAGTTTTAAGGGAAATATCACTGTAGAAAGCAAAGTGGGAATAGGAACTAAATTTATTATTAAAATACCTTATAGATAATAAGCAGCAGAAAGCTTTTGAAAAGTAGGGCCCATATATAAGTTTAATCTTTACTTTGATTTCATATATAACATTAAAAATAACATCTTAGCACTAGCTAGGGTGTTATTTTTATGTAAAAAGAAGTGGTTTAATAATTAATAAAAATAGAAATTAAGATATGAATATGAAGTATCTAGCTAGTTTAGTTTTTGGCATTGTTAAGAATGTTATTATAGGGTTAAATACTGTTAAGAATTAACATATTTTCACAATTTATCTTTGACAGATGATAGAATTTCAGTGTAATCAATTTACATTGGGGGATGACTATGGATACAAATTTAAATTATAATTTTAAGAAGCTAAAAGACAAAGGAATACTAAAAAACATTAAATTGAAACATTGGATATTAAAGTTTAGAAGTAATAAGTTCAAGAAAAATATGAATGTCAATCTAAATTTTAAAAAGAGTTACAGAAAAAAAATAGGATTTCAAATTATAACATTATTAGTTTACTCTGCTATTATTCCACTTTTACTAGTTTGCTCTTTTATGTATTTTTCTTTATCCAAAAGTGCTAGAAATGATTTAAACTTACTTTCTGAACAGACGGTTTCAAGAGTGGATGAAGGTTTTTATGGAATCATTCAATCTAACAGTGAATATCTATCTATGTTATCTAAAAATCCATATATAAATAATGGAAGTAACAATGAAAAATCTAAGGATGGTCTATTAAGAACTCTTGAGAGTTTTAAAGCTTCTAATAAGCAGTGTAATACTGTTTATTATGGAACAATTTCCGGTGATTTCTATTCATACCCATATAAAAAGTCTAGAAATAATGAATTTGAAAAAGAGAATTGGTACCTGGAAGCTAGTAAAAAAAGTGGAACAGTTAATATATCCCAAATTCAAAAGGATAAAAACACTAATAAAAATAATATAATTTTATCTAAAGCAGTAACAGATATATCTGGTAATGTTTTAGGAGTTATTGCTATGGATATTTCTGCGGAAGTAATTAGTGAAGTGGTTGAAAAATCGCCAATAGACCAAAAAGGATTTACTATTTTACTAGACAAAAATTTAGTTGTTCTAGGGTCAAAGCAGCATAGCTTAATTGGAAAAGATCTTAGCAAAGAGGAATATATCAATAAGGCACTTAATCAAAAAAGTGGTTTAGTTAAAGTAGAATATGAAAAAAATACTTATTTTGCATATAAAAAAGCATCAATGCTAGACGGGTTTTCAACTATCGGATTTATACCTACGGATGAATATTATAAGGTATTAAGAACTGTAATATTGACTCCAGTTTATATTCTCTTATTATCGATAGGCTTAATAACAGTAGTTGGCATAAGGTTTTCTAAAAAGATTACAAAACCAATTACAATGTTAGAAAAACTTCTTAAAAATACGCAAAAGGGTGATTTTACTTCAAAGATGGAAATACCTAATAATGCAGCTATAGAGATTTCTAATATAGCTCAATGTGCTAATGATATGATTGATGCAATGGTATTGATCTTAGGGGGGATGATACATGGCAGTGGGAAAATAAAAAGTTCATCAGAGATATTATCAGGTTCTATAAAACGCTGTAATAATTCATCTTTAGAGGTTGCAGAGGCAGTTAATTTGATTTCAAATAATGTTCAAGTTCAAAGTAAGATAGTGGATGAAACTTCAGAGACCTCAGCAACTTTAGAAAATGCTATCAATGAAACAATAATTACCTCTAATGAAATGATGTACTCATCCTCAAAGGTTAAAGAGCTGTGCGTAACTGGAGAAAATACAATTAAGAATTTAAATGAAATATATAATAAAAGTGCAGAAGCAAACTTAATGGTTATGGATAGAACAAGTTTCTTAGTTGATAGCATTAATAATATATCTTTGGTTAGCGATTCAATTAGAAATGTTACTGAACAAACCAATCTTTTAGCACTTAATGCGTCTATAGAAGCAGCTAGAGTAGGCGAAGTAGGGCGAGGATTCCAAGTAGTCGCTGATGAAGTAAGAAAACTTTCTGCCCAATCTGCTAAAGCTACAGAACAAATTGATAGAATCATTACGGAAATTAAAGGCTCCATTGAACAGGTGATTACCAATATTTCTAAATCGAAAGATTTATCAAAGAAAACAGAGAGTAGTGTCATAGAAACCTCACAAGTGTTTATAAATATAGTTGATTCAATTAATAGTTTAGAGGAAAGTATTAGCAGAGTTTCAGGAAGCATAAACACTATTGAAAGTTGCAAGAACTCAGTAAATGAAAAGATTAATTCAATTGCAAGTGTTTTTAAAGAAACTTTAATAACCACAGGTGAGGTTGCAAGTTCTACAGACAGTCAATTAGAGGATTTGGAAAAGATTAAGATAGCTTCAGAAGAATTAAATGTGTTATGTGGAGAGCTAAGGGAGAAGAGTGGTAAATTTACTGTTAGTATTATATGAAGCAATAAGTAAACTGTTTTTACAAAACAATGTAATGTAAAAATAGTTTATTTTTTTATGTATATATACATTTTATTCAAATATTCTATGAAATTCTTAGTTCATTTTAAGCGCTTAAATAGGTATAGCTTTGAGAAATAAAAATTTGGGATAGGTGGTTTGTTAAATAAGCTTAACAAGAATTTTCCATTACTTAACCAATGCATAATAAAACCTTAAAGCAGAAACACTATAATAAATATTGTAAGGACAAGATAATAAAATAATTTATATATAAATGGAGGGTAATTTTAATGAAAAAGACAAGCTTAAGAATTATGGTGTCAACTTTGGCTATTACAATGATGGCAGGGGTATTTGTTGGATGTGGAAATAAAGATGGTGGAGAAGTTAAAAATAATACAAATAATAATGCTGCTCAAACTCAAAAATTATCAGGAACTATACAAGCGGATGGATCTTCTACAGTAGGACCAATAACTGAGGCTATGGCAGAGGAATTTGTTAAAGATTATCCTGATGTACAAATACCAGTGGCAATATCAGGAACTGGTGGAGGATTTAAAAGATTCGTAGTAGGAGAAACAGATGTTCAAAATGCGTCAAGACCTATAAAAGAAGAAGAAAAGAAAAAGGCAGCTGAAAATGGAGTTGAAATGACAGAATTTAAAGTTGCGTATGATGGTATTACAATTTGCGTAAGTAAAGAAAATACATTTGTAGATACTCTAACTGTAGCTGAATTAAATAAAATGTGGGCACCGGATAGCACAGTTAAAACATGGAAGGACATACGACCAGAATGGCCAGCAGATCCAATTAAGTTTTATACTCCAGGACCTGATTCAGGAACCTTTGAATTCTTTACAGAAGCTATAAATAAGAAAGCAAAGGCAATGAGACCAGATGTTAATCCAAGTGAAGATGATAATACTTTAGTTCAAGGTATTGGTGGAGATAAAAACGCAATAGGGTTTTTCGGATTTGCATATTATGAAGCAAATCAGAATAAGTTAAAAGCAGTTAAAGTAGACACTGGTACTGGAGCAGTTGAGCCATCATTAAACACTATTAAAGATGGAAGCTATAAGCCACTATCTAGACCAATTTTCGTGTATGTTAATAATAAATCTTTTTCAAAACCAGAGGTAAAAGAATTTATTAAGTTTTACTTAGAAAATGCAGCACAAATTGTACCAGAAATAGGGGAAGTTGCATTACCAGAAGCTGAATATAAAGATCAACTTAACAAAATAAAATAATATAATTGCTTACCTCCTTAGGCACTGTGGATTTTTTATCCCAGTGCCTTTTAATTTAAAAGATTATTGCAATCATAACCTTCACTTAACTTTTACTTAACAAAGCACATATTAGAGTTAACAAAGAGGTAATAATATATAAATATAGAGTTTTTATAAGATTTTAACCATAGGTTATTTATATAGGAGGGTGTTTATGGAACTTAAAAAGAAAGTTAAAGGCAATAAGAAGGAGTTTTTTATTGAAAAATCTTTGTCTTTATTTGCAATTTTATCAATTATAACAACTATTACAATAATATTCATTTTAATAAGAGAAAGTATTGTGTTTTTTAACCAAGTAAGTTTTAAGGAGTTCTTTACAAGCAGTAGATGGTCTCCACTTATGAAACCGCAGAATTTTGGAGTATTACCTCTATTAAATGGTACTTTGTTAATTGCAGCAGGGGCTAGTGTTATTGCTATACCAATAGGGCTTGGGGCAGCTATTTACTTAAGTGAATATGCTTCTAAAAAAGTTAGAAATATACTTAAACCAATCTTAGAGATTCTAGCAGGAATACCTTCAATAGTTTATGGATATTTTGCACTTACAGTAATAACACCATTTTTAAAGAGTTTTATACCTAATATACAAATTTTTAATGCTTTAAGTGCTAGTATTGCTGTAGGAATTATGGTTATACCTTTAGTTTCTTCTTTAAGCGAAGATGCAATGAGTGCTATCCCAAACTCTGTAAGAAATGGAGCTTATGCACTAGGAGCAACAAAATTGGAAGTAGTAACTAAGATAGTTATTCCAGGAGCACTATCAGGGATTGTGTCTTCCTTCATATTAGCAATTTCAAGAGCTGTAGGGGAAACCATGATTGTTGCCATCGCGGCAGGAGCAAAGCCACAGCTTACACTAAATCCACTAAACTCTATTCAAACTATGACTGGGTATATGGTATCTGTTGCAATGGGAGATATTAGCCATGGTTCAGTGGAATACCAAACCATATTTGCAGTGGGAGGATTACTATTTTTGATAACTTTTGGCTTAAATTTAATTGCCAAAAGAATTGTTAAAAAGGGTCAGGTGAAAATGTAATGAGTAATAATTTATTTAAAAATAATGCAAAAGATAATTTAAAAAGTAGGCAAAGGGCTAACAATATTTTAAAAACCATATTTTTTCTTTGTACTACCTTTGGAGTTGTAATACTTATAGTGTTAATAGGATCTGTATTAAAAGATGGTTTAAAATATTTAAGTTTAAACTTTTTAACAGGTTTTCCTTCTCGTATAGCTTCTAAAGCTGGAGTATTACCAGCTATCATAGGAAGTGCTTATGTTATTGGGCTTACAGCATTAATTGCTTTTCCATTAGGTATTGGTTCAGCAATTTATATTGAGGAATATATGAGTAAGAATAAGTTTAGAGAAATCTTGGAACTCAACATATCAAACTTAGCAGGAGTACCTTCAATTGTATATGGAATTCTCGGACTTGCAGTGTTTGTTCAAACCTTTATGTTTGGTAGGGGCATTGTGGCAGCAGCATTAACTTTATCTCTTTTAATATTACCTACAATTATTATTACTTCTCAGGAAGCTATAAGAAATGTACCTAAGTCTCTAAGAGAGGGGTCTTATGCTCTTGGAGTATCCAAATGGCAAAGCATAACAGGGGTAGTCTTACCTTTTGCACTACCAGGAATTTTAACGGGAACAATTCTTTCAATTTCTAGAGCTCTAGGAGAGTCAGCACCATTGATAATGGTTGGAGCAGCAAGTTACGTAGCCTTTCTACCAAAGGATTTATTTTCTGCTTATACAGCACTACCCCTTCAAATATATAACTGGACCTCTAGACCGCAAGCAGAATTTCAGCAGTTAGCTGCAACAGGAATTATAGTGCTATTAGTATTTTTACTAGGTGCCAATACACTGGCTATAATATTAAGAAACAAGTATCAAAAAAGACTAGATTAGCAGGGGGAAAATAGCTATGGAACTAGGAATAAAAGTAGAAAATTTGAATTTTTATTATGGTGAAAATCAAGCCTTAAAAAATATAAATATGGAAATACTATCTAAGAAAGTAACTGCATTAATTGGACCTTCAGGTTGTGGGAAATCTACTTTTTTAAGAACATTAAATAGAATGAATGATATTATTGAAAACACTAGATATGAGGGAAATATATTAGTACATGGACAAAATATATTAGATAAGGATATAAACTTAATTGAACTTAGAAAAAATGTTGGCATGGTATTTCAAAAAGCCAACCCATTCCCTAAATCTATCTATGAAAATGTGATTTATGGACCTAGAAGATATGGGATAAAAGATAAGAAGATTTTAGATGAGTTAGTAGAGAAAAGTTTAAGAGGAGCAGCTCTTTGGGAGGAAGTAAAGGATAAGTTAAATAAATCAGCCTTTGATTTATCTGGAGGACAACAACAAAGATTGTGTATAGCAAGAACTCTTGCTGCGAAACCAGAAATTATCCTAATGGATGAGCCAACTTCGGCCCTTGATCCAATTTCTACTTTAAAGGTAGAGGAGCTAATCCATGAGCTTAAGGAAAACTACACTGTAGTCATTGTAACTCACAATATGGAGCAAGCAGGAAGAGTATCGGATTACACAGGATTCTTTTTAAATGGAGAGTTAATTGAATTTAATAATACTGAGGATATTTTTTATAATCCTAAGAGCAAAAAAACAGAGGATTATATTTCAGGCAGATTTGGTTAAATTCAAAGTATTATATTGGTATAAGGTGATTTAATAAATTTATGCGGCTAATATAGAAAATGTATCATTGGAGGATTTAATATGGATATTATAAGGGTTAGGGATCTTAACCTATACTATGGTACTATGAAGGCTTTAAAAAATGTAAATATGGATATAAAAAAGAATAAGGTTACTGCACTAATAGGACCATCAGGTTGTGGAAAATCAACATTTTTAAGAACTTTAAACAGGATGAATGATTTAATAGAAGGTGTAAAAATTGAAGGGAATGTATCCTATAATAATATGGATATATACAAAGACTATGATGTAATGGAGCTTAGAAAACATGTAGGCATGGTGTTTCAAAAACCTAATCCATTCCCTATGACTATATATGAGAATATTGCCTATGGGCCAAGGATTCATGGAGTTAAGAATAAAAAAGTATTGGATGAAATAGTGGAAAACAGTTTAAAGGGAGTAGCACTCTGGGATGAAGTTAAGGATAGGCTACATAAAAGTGCTTTAGCTTTATCAGGAGGACAACAGCAAAGATTGTGTATTGCGAGAACCATTGCAATAGAACCAGAAGTAATTTTAATGGATGAACCAACATCAGCATTAGATCCCATATCTACTTTAAAGATTGAAGAACTTATGGATACTTTAAGACAAAACTACACAGTAATAATAGTAACTCATAATATGCAACAGGCTGCTCGTATTTCAGATTATACAGCCTTCTTCTTTAATGGAGAAATAATTGAGTTTGGAGATACACAGCAAATATTCTACAGACCAGAAGATAATAGAACTCAGGATTATATTACAGGAAGAATAAGTTAAGGTGGTGTAACTATGTCAAGAAAAAATTTTGATGCAGAGTTAATTCATTTACATGAAGAACTTAAAAAAATGGGGGATATAGTAAAAGCTCAAATAAGCGATTCTATTAAGGCACTAGTTTCACAGGATATGAAGCTAGCAGATGAGGTAGTTAGAAAAGATGATTTGGTTGATGATTTAGAAAAAGAAATTGAGGATAAATGCATTAAGCTTATTGCTACTCGTCAGCCATTAGCTATTGATTTAAGAAGCGTTTTTACTATGAGTAAAATTGTCACTGATTTAGAAAGAATTGCAGACCATGCAGTTGATATAGCAAAAATAGCAAAGCAACTTGAAGGTCAAAAGTATATCAAGGAACTAATAGATATTCCAAGAATGTCTGCTATTGTAGAAGAAATGATAGATGGATGCTTAGAAACTTACATGGAGAGAGATGTAGATTTAGCATATGCTGTGTGCAAAAAAGATGACTCAGTAGATGCAATTTACAAGCAAATCTTCAGTGAGCTTTTAGTGTTAATGCTAGGAGACCCGAAAGTTATTCAGCAGGCTACAAGATTTTTATTTGTTGCAAAGTTTCTTGAGAGAATGGCAGATCACACTACCAACATCTGTGAATGGACTATTTACTTAATTACTGGTAAAAAAGTAGACCTAAATGATTAGGGATATGGACTTTTATAATGAGCGTTTATTTTAATCATTTTTAAAAAGCCTAAGAAACTCAAGGTAGGTTCATATATAAGTTAAATCTTGATTTTAATTCAATATACCTCCTCTAGGAGGTTTTTTCTTTTTTAAAAAGCTAGTGGTGATTACAAAACAGGAATTTTCATAATGAAAGTTTATTTTGCTTTTTACTTAAACTCTTAAGGAAAATAAAGTAGTTGCTTATTAGTTAAATTCTAAGGCTATTTTAATATATAAAGGACGATAAACTTATGATTTTTGATACTCATAACACCTGGTAATAAACAGTGGAATGAGTTGTAAAACATTGACTATTACTAGCAATTGATATAATATATCATAATAGCGGACATAATTATAGTAACATGTTCTAGTTAAGGAGATAAGAAAATGAAAAATGAAATTGCTAAAGTTATGGCTGGGAGTATAGCTGAAGAAGTTGGTATAGAAGTCGGCGATAAACTTATAAGTATAGATGGTAATGAAGTTAAGGATATAATTGACTATAAATTTCTTGTAACTGATGAAGAATTACTTATAGAAGTTGAGAAAAAACATGGTGAGGTTTGGGAAATTGAAATAGAAAAGGATTATGACGAAGATTTAGGTATAGTTTTCAGGGAAGCTATACTCGACAAACCTAGAAGTTGCCATAATAAATGTGTATTTTGTTTCATTGACCAGTTGCCTCAAGGTATGAGGGAAACTCTTTATTTTAAGGATGATGATTCTAGATTATCCTTTCTACAAGGAAACTTTCTCACTTTAACTAATATGAGCGAAGATGATATTAATAGGATAATTAAATATAGAATAAGTCCTATTAATGTTTCTGTACATACAACAAATCCTGAGCTTAGAATAAAAATGCTTAACAACAGGTTTGCTGGAAACATATATGAAATTCTTAAAAGACTTTCAGAAGCAGGGATTAAAATAAATACTCAAATTGTTTGTTGCCCAGGACTTAATGATAATGAAGAACTGGTTAAAACAGTGGAGGATTTATATAAACTTTATCCTAATGTAGAAAATGTGGCAATAGTTCCACTTGGAGTTACTAAGCATAGAGAAAATCTACCTAAGCTTCATTTATTTAATCAGCAGAGTGCCAAAACACAAATAGAACTAATTGAAAAACTTCAAAACAAATATGAAAAGGAAAATGGAACTCCTTTTGCTAGGTTATCAGACGAGTTTTATATTGTGTCAGGAGTAAGCATTCCTGAGGAAGACCATTATGGAAGCTATGAGCAATTAGAAGATGGAATAGGTATGATAAGATTACTAAAATCCACTATAGAGGATACGCTTCCATTCCTAGAAAAAAACCATAAAGGTTCTTTTACCATGGTAACTGGAGCTTCAGCTTATGAGGTCATTCATGAAATTTCTCTAGAAATTATGAAAGCTAATGGTAAAATTAATCTAGAGGTGGTAAAGGTTAATAATGACTTCTTTGGAAACACCATTACTGTTGCAGGACTTTTAACAGGAAAAGATATAATTGAAGAATTAAAAAAGAGAAAATTAGGAGATTATATAATTATACCAAGTAATGTATTAAGAAGAGGCTATGAGCTTGGAAGCACAGAGGAACTAATATTATTAGACGATTACACGGTGGCAGATTTAGAAAAAATATTAAATAGAAAAATAATTGTATGTGATTATACAGGAGACGACTTAATTGACCTTATAAATCAATACACAGAGGAGGATTAGAATGGGAAAACCAATAGTTGCAATAGTTGGAAGACCTAATGTAGGTAAGTCAACACTTTTTAATAAACTAGCAGGAAAGAGAATTGCCATAGTTGAAGATACACCAGGAGTTACAAGAGACAGAATTTATGCAGAGGCAGAGTGGCTTCGTCATAATTTCACTATAATAGATACAGGTGGAATTGAGCCAGAAAATGAAGATATCATAATGGCACAGATGAGAAGACAAGCAAATATTGCTATTGAAACAGCTGATGTAATTGTATTTATTGTAGATGGAAAGCAAGGACTTCATCCATCAGATTTCGAAGTAGCACAAATGCTTAGAAAGTCAAAAAAACCAATCATATTAGTAGTTAATAAAATTGATAGAATTGAATTAGAAGATAATGCCTTTGAGTTTTACAACCTAGGTATAGGAACTCCAATTGCTATTTCTGCATCTCAAGGTTTAGGGCTTGGAGATATGCTAGATGAAGTAGTTAGTCACTTTGACACTAATGGAGGAAATGAAGAAGATGAAGAGTATATTAAGATTGCTATGGTCGGAAAGCCTAATGTAGGTAAATCTTCATTAATCAATAAAATCTTAGGTGAAGACAGAAACATAGTAAGTGATATCCCAGGTACTACTAGAGATGCAATTGATAGTAGAATAGAAACTGAAGAAGGTAAATTTATTTTAATCGATACTGCTGGACTAAGAAGGAAAAGCAAGGTTAAAGAGGAAATAGAAAGATATAGTGTAATTAGAACACTAGCTGCTATTGAAAGAGCAGATGTATGTATTCTTATGCTAGATGCTACAGAAACTTTAAGTGATCAAGATGAGAAAATCATTGGATATGCCCATGAACTTAGTAAAGCCATAATGGTTATTGTAAACAAGTGGGATTTAATTGAAAAAGATGATAAGACTATGAATAAGTTTACTAATGAGATAGCTAAAGGTCTATCCTTTATGTCTTATGCACCATACCTTTATATCTCTGCCTTAACTGGTCAAAGGGTAAATAAGGTTCTTACTATGGCAAGAGAATGCTATGATAACTACAGTAAGCGTATTGCTACAGGAGTTTTAAATGATGTTATAAGTAGAGCAGTGCTTATGAAAGAACCACCAATTGTAGCTTTAAGGAGATTAAAGATATTCTATGTTACTCAAGTAGATACAAAACCACCTACATTTATATTCTTTGTAAATGATCCTAACTTGTTACATTTCTCTTACCAGAGATACTTAGAAAATCAGCTTAGAGAAAGCTTTGAATTTAAAGGAACTGGTATAAAGCTAATTTTCAGAGAAAGAAAAGAATAATAAGTTACAGGGAAGGAAGGGGAATTATGTTAAAGGTTGCATTTTTAGGAGGCGGAAGCTTTGGTACAGCTTTAGCAGTTATGCTCGCTAAAAAGGGAATTGAAACAACTATTTGGACAATTGATGAACATGGTGTAGAGGATATTAATATTAAAAGAGAAAACAGTAAGTTCCTACCTGAAGTTACTATACCAAGTAATGTAACTGCTTATAGAGAATTAGATAAGGCTATAGAAAATAGTAAAGTGGTAGTCTTAGCTGTGCCTTCTCAAGTAATTAGAATAGTTTCAAGACAGGTTGCACCTCTATTAAATAAGGATCAAATTCTTGTTACAGTGGCTAAGGGTATAGAAAAAGGCACCCATAAGACTATGTCTGAAATCATGGAAGAAGAAATATCCACCAACCCTGTTGTAATTTTATCAGGACCAAGTCATGCTGAAGAAGTATCAAGAGGAATTCCTACTACAGTAACAGTTTCCTCAAGAGATATGGAAGCAGCTAAGGAAATTCAGCAGATTTTTAGCTCTAGCAGTTTTAGAGTTTATACTAATGATGATTTAATTGGAGTTCAAATAGGGGGAGCATGTAAAAACATAATTGCCCTTGCAGCAGGAATAACTGATGGTATAGGTTATGGAGATAATGCAAAGGCAGCTCTAATGACCCGTGGTATGCACGAAATTGTGAGAATAGGAACGAAGCTGGGAGGAAGACAAGAAACCTTCTATGGCTTAACTGGAATGGGAGATTTGATTGTTACTTGTACTAGTATGCATAGTAGAAATCGAAGAGCTGGAATTCTTATAGGGCAAGGAAAGACCATGGAAGAAGCTTCTAAGGAAGTAGGTATGGTTGTAGAAGGAATTGAAGCAACTAAAGCTTTTTATGAGCTTAAGGAAAGAGAAGGAGTTGTAATGCCAATTACAGATGCTCTTTACAACGTTTTATTCCAAAACAAAAATGCCAATGATGCAGTGCAAGAGCTCATGTCTAGAGAAATGAAGGATGAACACTCTTTTATAGAAGTTTAGTGTCATAAAAATATAAATATTATAATATATATAGACAGTAAGGAAGAGAAAATTTCTTACTGTCTTTTCTTATAAATTAGTAATATTTTATTTTAATATAAAATATATATATATTGTTAATATGTAGTTATGGGAGGGTGGACCTTGGAAAACTTTGATATATACAAAGATATTGCAGAAAGAACTCAAGGGGACATATACGTAGGGGTTGTAGGTCCTGTTAGAACAGGAAAATCTACATTCATAAAGAGATTTATGGAACTTATGGTGATCCCTAATATTGAAAATCCTCATAAAAAGGAAAGAGCAAAGGATGAGCTGCCACAAAGTGGTTCTGGAAAATCAATTCATACCACTGAACCAAAGTTTGTTCCAAACGAAGCTGTTGAAATTCGTTTTGAAGGTGGAACAAAGTTTAAAGTAAGAATGGTAGACTGTGTTGGATATGTAGTTAAAAGTTCATTAGGATATAATGAAGAAAATGCTCCTAAAATGGTAACAACACCATGGTTTGATTATGAAATACCATTTGAGCAGGCTGCAGAAATTGGCACAAGAAAAGTTATTACAGACCATTCAACTATTGGAATCGTAGTTACTACAGATGGTTCTATAACTGGACTTAACAGAGCTGATTATGTAGAGGCTGAAGAGAGAGTTGTTAATGAATTAAAAGCTATAAATAAGCCATTTATAATTCTGCTAAACAGCTTAAACCCAAGAGCTCAAGAAACTGTAGAGCTTCAAAGAGATTTAGAAGAAAAGTATGATGTTCCTGTTACAATCATGGACATTATGAACATGGACGAAGATGATATAGCTGACATATTTGGAAATGTTCTAAAAGAATTCCCTGTGAAGGAAATCAGCATAGACATGCCTCAATGGATGGAAAACTTAAGTTCTAAGCATTGGTTAAAAGTTAATGTTATGACTATACTTAAAGCTATGTGCAAAGATATATTTAAGGTTAGAGACATAAAGAGATGCCTAGATGCATTTAAGGGAATAGAGTTCTTATCAAACATAAATGTAAAAGAAATGAATATGGGAGATGGAACTTCTTGTGTAGATATTAATCCTAAACAGGAATTATTCTATAAAATTCTTGGAGAAGTATGCGATACTGATATTAAGAATGAAAATGACTTATTAAGCTTAATGGGCACTTATCATAAGGCAAAAACTGAATATGATAAGATTGCACAAGCCCTAAAAGATGTTAATGAAACAGGCTATGGACTAGTAGCTCCACAACTTAGTGAAATTAAGTTTGAAGAGCCAAATATTGATAAGAAGAATGGAGTTGTAAAACTTAAGGCTTCTGCTCCATCATTACACATCATAAAGGCAGATATTGAAACTGAAGTTACTCCAATCACTGGGGATAAGAAACAAAGTCAAGAGTTCTACAATGCAATTATAGAACAGTTCGATAATGACCCAGCACAAATTTGGCAAAGCAATATGTTTGGTAAGTCTTTAGAAGAGCTTGTTAAAGAAGGACTTCAAAATAAGCTTTACAAAATGCCTGAAGATGTTCAAGTGAAACTTCAGAAAACTCTACAAAAAATTATTAATGAAGGCAGTGGCGGACTAATCTGTATAATCTTATAATTAAGGCATCTTCAAAAAATAAATAAGTCAGTATGATTGTCTATTTTGTGTTATACTGCGCCAATAGAAACATACTATCTAAGGAACCAGTTTCCTTGTCGGCACAAGCTTATTTGTGAACTCAAAATATCTTTCACATCTTTGATTTGTTATTTATTTTCAGATTTCTAAAAATAAACCTAGTTTTGAGTTATAGAAGTTTTTCTATAACTCAAAACTATATAAAAAAGTTAGTAAAATTTATAGGATTCTATTTGAAAAAACTTTAAATTTTGATATAATAAAATTCTAAAAGTACTAGTAATGATATTTTATCCATGAGTCTTATAATATCTGGGTGTAGCGCAGATGGTAGCGCACAAGTCTGGGGGGCTTGGGGTCGCAGGTTCAAGTCCTGTCACTCAGACCAAAAAAATAAAATCTTTGAAATCATTTGGTTTCAAAGATTTTATTTTTATTTACAGTTTTAATATCAGTATTAGTTCTCCCAAAAATTATATCATTTCTATATATTTTAACTCCTAAAGTAGTCAGTCTTTCATTGGTATTCTTAATTTTAGTTTTAGTTTCTTTAAACTCAGCTTTAGTTCCCTATAAGGTTGCATAAATCTTTTCCCAAAAGTTAAGTATTTTGGCAAGGCCTAGCATATTTTTTAAAAAATTTAATTATTATTACTTATAGAATTTATAGTGTTATGCTTTTTAGAGGTTTTATATTATTTATGAACCAAATTGTATCAAATAATGTTATAAAATAATTTGGATAATTTGTAAACTAAATGTAAAATAAAATTTTAGCTAGAGTTGTCAGAATAATTAAAATTTTTTAAGCAAGAATAAAAATATAAGATAAAAATTAATTATAAAAGTAGAAAATATAGAAAAGAGGGTTATTTTAAAAATATGCTTTAAGCCAATGGTTAAATAATAGAAGTTTAGCAAAGTACTAACTGAATTATATAAAATGTCATAGGATATGTTCTTTTAAATAGCAAATAATAATAATATAAAATTTAAATAATTCTTATCTAAGGAGGAGTTAAAAATGAGAAAAATAAGGGATTATATTAATGAAGGTTATACTATTAATAAGTTTGAAAGGGATAAAGATTTACTCAGTGGGGATCAAATTTGTAAAATCGAAATGAGAGCCTTAGATGGATTTATTAAAACCTTCACGTTAGATGATAATTGTACAGACGAAATAGAAAAAGAAATATTTCATTATTTAGAGAAAAAAGAAGGAAGACCTTAATTACCTAAGTTTTGTACAAACGAAAACTTAGCAATTTCCATATTATAGTTTCCAAAAAATAAGTAATGGATAATACCAAGCCTTAAAGTATAATTTTCTTACCACAGAAAAATTAAGAAAGGCAGGTATTATCCCTATGAACAATATTACCTTTACTCAAGACAACTGTAAAGAAGAAACTACTTCCACTTGGTTAGTTTCGGTCATGCAATTTGGTTTGAAATTTAGCCTCTTTAAGCCTTTTGAAGAATTCAAACTTAAAATGAAAGAGGTTAAATATACAGTATACAAAAAACTTATTGTAACAATAATGTCCATTATAGTTGGCTGTGAAACTACAATAGAGATTAATGAAAAGCTAGGAGTTGAGAAACTTTCCCTAAATATGTTTGGTATGGATACAGCCCCTGATCAGTCACAAATTAATGAGTTAATTAGACGATTTGACGAGGATAGTATAAATCAATTTGAAAATATCCATAATAAACTCTTTCTAGAGCATAGCAACTCAGTTCACTCGCATTCGCGAGTAGTCGTAGACTGTGATCAAACAGGATTAATTGCTAATGGAAAAAACTTTAAACTTGCAGAAAAAGGTTATTTTGCCAAAAAGAAAAATCAACGTGGATATCAGCTATCCGCTGCTTTTACAGGCGAAGCCTCTGAAACAGTTGCAATGTTCTTGGATTCAGGAAACACCCATTGTTCTGACCATTACGATGATTTATTGAAAACTATTTTGTGCAAATACAAAGATCAACTTTACACAGGAAAATTAATCCTAAGGACTGACAGTGGTTTCGGTTCTATAGAAAACATTGAAAAATTGCTTTCAATCGACAGGTTAAAGTTTATTACTAAAGCATACTCTACTGTAACAGCTAAGAATATTGCTAAAGGAATACATTACTCAGAATATACACAAGCCGATGAGGCAGCATGGGTTTATGAGCTTCCAGAGAATAATGGAGTTAGAAATATTATAGTCCAAACTTTATCCTCAAAAGGTAAGTTGAAATATTCTATGCTTATAACTAACATAAGCAGTAAAGATATGAATGCAGTAGAAGTATTTCACTTTTACAATAAACGTCAAACCATAGAAGCATTTTTTAAAATGGCTAAAAATGTTTATCATATAAAAAACCTTAGAACAAAAGAGTTTTATGGAATTTATGGCTTCCTATGGCTAGTATTTATAACTCACAACATAATAAGTTGGTTTAAATGCTCAATTCTACGTGGTACGGAACTTGAAAATGTAGGGGTAAGACTTCTTATTAAGCGTATTGGCAATATTAGAGGCTTTGTTGAAAGAACCTCTGAAGGAATTAGGGTAAACATTCCACCAATAACTAAGCTATCAAAGTTAATAGCTGACGCACTTTGTAGCCCTAATTATATTCAGCTAGCCTTAGATATCTGAGGTTGAAGCCAAAGTTTATACCATGTAATTTAATACAAAATTGGAAGCTATAATTTAGTTTTATTTATTGTTGCCTTTTTTAAATCTACCATACTTATCCATAAGGCTCCGCCTAAAAGATTAGAAGGATAAGGAATATTGTGGATTAAAATAACAGGTAATAATCTACAAATATTAATTCTGTATTTGTACGTAAGTTAGGTAATTAGAATATAATGTTTATAACTTTATATAAATCACTTGTTTTTTTACTATTAAAAGTGAGTACTGCTAGTACTCACTTTTAATTTTATGATAAAAACAATGAAAGCAAATAAACAACTTAATATTGCTCTTACCTTGGCACCTATAAGAATCTTTAAAAATGAAGACGTATTTTATCTTGCAAGACTATAAAAAGGTAATATATACACAATTTCAATTTACAAGGAAAAGTTGAAACACTAAAAAATTGAAAGAATATAGATTTTTAGGAAGACTGCTAATATGTTATGTAAAATGTTAAATATATAATAATATTAAACATTTTGATGTAAATCTTAAAAGGTTAGTGTAAAATAGAAATGAATTATTAATAGTAGTTTTTATTTTTGGGAGGTTACAAAAGTGAATAAAGTAGTAGTAATATTTAATGGTGGAACTATATCAATGAAAGTTGATCCAAAAATTCAAGCAGCGGTACCTACATTAACTGGAGAAGAAATTATGTCTATGGTTACTGGAATAGAAGCTCATGCAGAGGTAGAATCATATACTTTTTCTAGCTTACCAGGACCTCATATGACTCCAGAACTAATGCTAGAATTATCTGATTATGTTAAGAGTTTTTTAGATAGAGAAGATGTAGATGGAGTAGTAGTAACTCACGGTACAGACAGCTTAGAAGAGACAGCATATTTATTAGATTTAACCATAAAACATGAAAAGCCCGTAGTATTTACAGGTTCTATGAGAAATAGTTCAGAGCTAGGCTATGATGGTCCAGCTAACCTAGCTGCAGCTATTTGCACAGCTACTTCCAAAGAGGCAAAAAATAGAGGGGTTTTAGTTTGTTTAAATGATGAGTTAAACTGTGCTAGTGAAGTTACAAAGACTCACTCAATGCATTTAAATACTTTCCAAAGTCCAGAGTTTGGACCAATTGGTATTGTGGATAATAACCAAGCAATTTTTTATAGAAATAGCTTAAATAAAAATTACGTGGAGACAAACAAGGTAGAAGCAAATGTTGAATTAATTAAAGCTTGTGCTGGAATGGATGGCAAGCTAATTGACTTTTGCGTAAATGAGGGTGCAAAGGGAATAGTTATCGAGGCTATGGGAAGAGGAAATATTCCTCCTAAAATGGCTGAAGCTGTGGAGAGAGCAATAAGTAAAGGTGTTGCAGTAGTAATAGTTTCAAGATGTTATAAGGGAAGAGTACTAGATAGTTATGGATATCCAGGTGGAGGAAAAGGCTTAAGAAATGCTGGCGCTATTTTTGGAGAAAGTCTACCAGGACAAAAGGCTAGAATTAAGCTAATGTTAGCACTTGGAAAAACTGATAATTTAGAGGAAATAAAAGAGATATTTGAAAATGGTCATTATTAATAACATCAATTATTAGTTAAAGAGTTTCATTTGTTACAAGGATTATTAGCTATTTTAATTGCTAATATGAGTATATTAAAGATTAATCACAGGGAACTAAGTGTAGGATAAATTTGTATATTAATCCTACCTTGGTTCCCTTAAAGCTTTTTTAACATTAACAAGTTTAAAACTTACTGGAAAATCTAAATTAAATGATTTTTAAAAGTACTAACTTATTTAATAACTTGGACAAATTTGTAACAATTTCATTATTCCTTGAATAACATATTTTATAACATTTATTCAGGGTGATGATATGAAAATAAACAACAGATTAGATGCCATAGGTGTGTACCATTTTAAGACAATAGATGCTATCAAAGAAAAAAGAAGAAAAGAAGGAAAAAAGATTATTGATTTAAGTATAGGTGATCCAGACCTGCCAGTGGAGCCTTCTATTCTTCAAGCTTTAGTTGATGGATTTAAGGAGGAAGGTTTTAATAAATATCCGCCTTATGATGGAATTAATGAACTAAAAAAACAAGTCATAAATTATTATAAAAACGAGTTTGGAGTGGATTTAGATTTAGAAGAAGTGTCTATTCTAATTGGTTCAAAGGAAGGTATAAGTAATATAATTCCAGCAGTTTGTGATATTAACGATATTGTTATTGTTCCAGAACCAGGATATCCTGTTTATTCAGCAGGGGCTAAACTTTGGGGATGTATACCTTATACAGTTCCCATAAAAGAAAGCTATGATTATTTAGTGAATTTCACTGAAATTTCTAGGGAAGTTTCAGGTAAGGCAAAACTAATGTTTATTAACTATCCCAATAACCCAACTGGAGCTAGTGGCAATGGTGAGTTTTTTGCTGAAATAATTAAGTTTTGTGAAGAAAACAATATAGTGCTTTGTAATGATGCTGCTTATAATGAGATTATAACTGCAGAGGAAAAACCACTTAGCATATTACAGTTTGACAAGAATAAACACTCAGTGGAATTTGGAACCTTTTCTAAGCTATATAATATGACAGGTTTTAGAATAGGTTATGCAGTAGGTAATAAACAGGTTATAGCAGCCCTAGTTAAAGTTAAGAGCAATTTGGATTCAGGTCAGTTCATTCCTATTCAAAGGGCAGCTTGTAGAGCACTGAACCTTAATAAAGCCTATGGTGATGAAATCAGAGAGATATATTTTAAAAGAAGAGTTGTAGCAGAAAGAGTTCTTAAAGAAAAAAATATAGAATTTTTCCCTACTAAAAGCACCTTTTATATTTGGTGCAAAACACCGAGAGGTTATACAACTAGCGAGTTTTGTTCAGAAATTTTAGATAAGTATGGTTTAGTGGTAACTCCAGGATCCTGCTTTGGAACTTTAGGTTATGACTATTTTAGAATTGCTTTAACATGTTCTTGGGAGGTTATAGAAGAAGGTTTATCATCCTTACCAAAGTACTAAGGGTAGTAGTAAGAATAATCATAGGATTAAACACATAACATTTATATAGAATTTAAGGTGGTATAAAACTAATATTATTTAGGGCTATATTATTAAAATGATAGATTTTAATAATATAGCCTATAACTTTTCAAGGAAGAAATTAATAAGTTAATCTTAATTAGGAATTTTCTTATGATTTAAGAAGGTGCCTGTAGGTATAAATAAAAAGTTGCAACCTAATATAAGATGCTAATAACTTAATTATCAGTGAAATTCTTAAGTTTTCTTATAAATCTTTCATTTTTCTTTTATATTCTTGTATTTTTAACTTGAAATTCAGGATATAATTTATGTATAATAGACTTTGAATTTATAAAGTGTTCGGAAGGAAGCGTTGTTATGATAAAAAGCATGACAGGGTTTGGCAGGGGTACTAGTGAGCAGAAGAATTCAAGCTATGTTGTTGAGATAAAATCTGTTAATCATAGATACTTTGAATTTAATGTGAGAATGCCAAGAGCCCTAATTTCATTAGAAGACAACATTAGAAAAATTCTTAATGAAAAAATAAAAAGGGGAAAAGTAGATGTATTTATAACTCAAAATACTTTCAATAGAGATGACATTGAAGCTACGTTAAATGAAAATTTAATGGATAGCTATATGAACTGTCTTAAAACTATTATGAACAAGTATGAGTTAAGAGATGACATTTCAGTAACAAATTTAGCTAGATTTCCTGAAGTAGTTACTTTAAAGCAAAAGGAAGAAGATGTAGAATCGGCTTGGAATAATCTATTAAATCCAATAAACGAAGCTGTAGATAATCTAATTAGGATGAGAGAAGAAGAAGGTCTAAAGCTGTATAAGGATATTAATGAAAAATGTGAATTGATTTTACAATTTATTGAAAGAATAAGTGTTAGAGTTCCTGAGGTATCTAAAGAGTATAGAGAGAAGCTTAGTAAGAAGGTTAAGGAACTTATTGAGGAATCACAGTTTGATGAGAATAGAATTGCCATGGAGGTAGTTCTTCAAGCTGATAAAACAGGTGTGGATGAAGAAATAGTAAGGCTTAAGAGCCATATTCATCAAATGCAGCAAACTCTAAACCTAAATGAGCCTATAGGCAGAAAATTAGACTTTATTGTTCAAGAGATGAATAGAGAAACTAATACCATTGCATCTAAAGTTAATGATTTAGAGTTAACAAATTTATCCCTAGATATAAAGAGTGAAATTGAAAAAATAAGAGAACAAGTTCAGAACATAGAATAGCAGGAGGCGACTAATGAGTATAAAGCTTATAAACATAGGATTTGGAAATATTGTTTCAGCAAACAGAATAGTAGCTATTGTAAGCCCAGAATCAGCACCAATAAAAAGAATTATTCAAGAAGCAAGAGATAGAGGAATGCTTATTGATGCCACATACGGAAGAAGAACAAGAGCTGTTGTAATTACAGACAGTGATCATGTAATTTTATCTGCAGTACAGCCAGAAACTGTAGCACATAGACTTTCTTCTAAGGATGAAGAACAACATGCAGAAGAGGTTGAAGATTAATATGTCAGTTAAAGGACAATTATTAGTAATATCAGGTCCATCTGGTGCTGGTAAAGGTACAGTTTGCAAGGCTTTGCTACAACAAAATGATATTTGGATATCTGTTTCTGCAACCACTAGATCTCCTAGAGTTGGAGAAGTAGAAGGTATTAATTATTTTTTTGTCAATAGAGATGAGTTTTTAAAAAGAATTGATAAGGATGATTTCTTAGAGTATGCAGAGGTATACGGAAATTTTTATGGAACTCCTAAATCAAAGGTTTTTGAAGTGTTAGAACAGGGGAGAGATGTAATTCTAGAAATTGACATCCAAGGTGCCTTAAAAATTAAATCTGCATATCCTGAAGGGATATTTATATTTATTCTTCCACCATCTATGGAGGAGCTAAAAAGCAGAATTACAAACAGAGGAAGTGAAACCCCAGAATCCTTAAAAACCAGACTTGAAGCTGCTTATGATGAAATAAGCTTTGCGTCAAAGTATGATTATGCCGTAGTAAATGATGAAGTAGAAGATGCAGTGAAGAAAATCGAAAGTATTATAACTGCAGAAAAGTGCAGAGTTTTTAAAATTAAAGACGAATTATTAGGGAGGTATTAGTTATGAGTAATTCAATGATTAACCCATCTATAGTACAGCTATTAGAGAAAGTGGATAATAGGTATTCTCTTGTGGTTGCTACTTCAAAAAGAGCAAGACAAATAATTGAAGGTGAAAAACCATTTATTAATGTTAAGTCAAATAAGCCTTTAACTATTGCTATAAATGAAATTTATGAAGGAGCAATTGAAGCAGAAACTACGAAAGAAGGCATAAAGTAAAATGAAGCAGCAAAAAACTGTTGTTGTTGGAGTCAGTGGTGGAGTAGCAGTTTACAAAACTCTAGATGTAATAAGCAGACTTAGAAAGGCAGATATCAATGTTCATGTTATTATGACAGAAGCTGCCACAGAGTTTGTTACTCCTCTTAGCTTCCAATCCCTAAGTCAAAATATGGTTATACACAATATGTTTGAGGAGCCTAGGGCTTGGGAAATACAACATATATCTTTAGCTAAAAAAGCAGATTTAATGCTTATTGCTCCAGCTACTGCTAATATTATAGGAAAAGTAGCAAATGGTATAGCGGATGATATGTTATCTACCACTATAATGGCTACTAAAGCTCCTGTGATATTTGCACCAGCTATGAATACAAATATGTATAATAACCCTATAGTAAAAGACAATATAAGAAAACTTAAGGATTATGGCTATGGTTTCATAGAGCCTGCTAGCGGGAGATTAGCTTGTGGAGATGTAGGTGATGGAAAGCTGGCAGATACAGAACTTATTGCTGAGAGAGTAATCTCTGCCTTGTATGAACCTAAGGATTTAATGGGATTAAAGGTACTAGTAACTGCAGGACCCACTATTTCTGCCATTGACCCAGTAAGATTTATAACTAATAGATCTACAGGAAAAATGGGTTATGCTATTGCAGAGGAAGCAAGAGATAGGGGAGCTGAAGTGGTTTTAATAACTGGGCCTTCAAATTTGCAACCTCCTTTTGGAATGAAGGTTAAGCAGATTAATACAAATGAAGAAATGCTGAATGCTGTGTTAGAAGAGTATGATAGTTGTGATATAGTAATAAAATCAGCAGCTGTTGCGGACTATAAGGCAAAAAATTATTCTAGTGAGAAAATAAAAAAAGGCTCTGGAGATTTGGTTTTAGAATTTACAAGAGACAATGACATACTTAAAAATCTTGGAGATAAGAAAAAGAATCAGATTCTCATAGGTTTTGCAGCGGAAAGCAATGAAATTTTACAAAATGCTAAAGAAAAGCTAGGAAAGAAAAATTTAGACTATATAGTGGCTAATGACATTACTAGTAAAGAGACTGGTTTTGGCAGTGACAATAATAAAGTGACCATAATAAGCAAAACTGGTGAGGCTATAGAGTTAGAATCTATGTCTAAAAGGTTAGTAGGTCAAGAACTTTTTAATATAGTACTAAAACATATTAATAATTAGTCAAAAGCGACCATGTCGCTTTTTTTCTTATTTTTAGGCATCTGAAAATAAATAACAAGTCCAAGATGTGAAGTATATTTTCTGATAGACAAGAAAACAGATTCCGCAGATAGTGGGGCTATCTAAGGGTTCTGTTGACGCAGTATATCATAAAATAGACGAGCAGATTGACTTATTTATTTTTTGAAGATGCCTTAATTAAAAATACCCATAGCATTAAAATTTATTATTTTCCTTTAAATTTCTATGTGAGCATAAGCTTCTTTTATAAATTATTGTTTACTTAAAGAATAAAAGAAGAGTAGTAAGATAAATTTGTATAATATAAAATGAAGTTATTGGAAAAAATAAATACACTCTTGTGAAGGGAGATAAACCTATGTATAACTATGCTGGAGTGATCGTAAATAATGATTCTATAAAGGTGGATAAAATATTTACCTATAAGGTGCCAGAAGTTTTAAAGAATAAAATTGCTCTTGGCCAAAGGGTTAAAGTTCCTTTTGGTATGGGAAATAAAAACATCGATGGTTTTGTTGTACAACTATATGAATTTATAGAATTAGATTCTAAGAGCATTAATAAGCTAAAGGCTATTATTGAAATAAGTGATGATTTTCAAGTTATAAGGGAGAAGGACATTGCTCTTATCGGAATAATGAGGAGCAAATATCTCTGTACTTATTTAGAATGTATTAAGGTTTTTATTCCTAGTGGAATTACTAAAGGAATGAAATTCAAAACTAAAAATTTGGTTGTTTTGGGAAGTCCAATAACAGATAAATATAAAAAAGAAAGTTATGTAAAAATCATAGATTTTGTAAAAGAAAATAATGGAACCTATAATAAGCAGCAATTGTCAAATGAATTGGGATTTTCTTTGTCATCCATAAATACTTTAATTAAGCATGGATTTTTAAACTTAGAAGAAGCCGTTGTAAATAGATATAATGATAGACAATATAAAGCCTATGAGGAGAAACAATTGAATCCACTGCAACAACAGGCTGTTGACACAGTAATGAAGTCAAGGAATAAAAAATTTTTAATTCATGGAATAACAGGCAGCGGAAAAACAGAAATATATATGAATTTAGTGAAGAAGGCAATGGACGAAGGAAAAGACTCTATTATTTTAATTCCTGAAATTTCACTTACTCCACAAATGGTAGAGCGGTTTAAGGGACGTTTTGGACGTGATGTTGCCATCTTCCATAGTAAGCTTAGTGATGGTGAGAGATTTGATGAGTGGATGAGAGTGAAGATGGGAAAGGTTAAAGTAGCTATAGGAGCTAGATCTGCGATATTTTTGCCATTTTCAAATCTTGGGCTTATAATCATGGATGAAGAGCATGAAGGAAGCTATAAGTCAGATAGTGATCCAAAGTACCATGCTAGAGACATAGCAGACCTTAAAAGCCATATAGAAGGTTGTAAAGTAGTACTAGGTTCCGCAACTCCTGCGGTAGATACTTATTATAGAACTACCACTGGAGAGTATACTCTTATAACTTTAAGTGAAAGGGCTGACGGTGCTCTGTTACCACAGATAAAGGTGGTGGATATGAGAGAAGAGCTTATGAATGATAATAAGTCTATTTTTAGTGCAAGTCTTTTTTCAGGTTTAAAGCAAACACTAGAAAATAAGGAACAGGCTATATTATTTTTAAATAGAAGAGGGTTTTCTACCTTTGTATCCTGCAGAAAATGTGGGTATGTATTTAAGTGCAGAAACTGTGATATTGCTTTAACCTATCACAATCACGCTTCAAATTTAACCTGTCACTATTGTGGAGCTAAGCGTGAGCTAGTAAACACTTGTCCAAGGTGTAAGAGTAAATATGTAAAATACTTTGGAATTGGTACAGAGCAACTAGAAGACCAAGTGAAAAAAGTATTTCCTGAGGCAAAAACACTTAGAATGGATTTTGATACGACAAGAGAAAAGCATTCTTATGAAAAGATTTATAATAGCTTTAGAAATCAAGAGTATGATGTTTTAATTGGTACTCAAATGGTGGCTAAAGGCTTAGATTTTCCTGAGGTAACTTTAGTCGGGGTGATAGCGGCGGATTTATCCTTAAATTTGCCGGATTACAGGGCTAATGAGAGAACCTTTCAGCTTATAACTCAGGTTTCAGGAAGAGCTGGAAGGGGCAAGAAGCCAGGGAAAGTAGTAGTTCAAACCTATAGTCCAGAGAATTTCAGTATAAAATATGCTATGGAAAATGATTATATAAGTTTTTATAAGGAAGAGATAGAAATTAGAAGAAATATGAACTATCCACCCTTTGCAAAGATTCTAGCTATTAATTTAAGTAGTGAGGATGAAAAATTATTAATAAAAAGTATACAGGATTTAGGGGATAAACTACACCTAAAATTAGATAATAATGATAAAATGGAAGTATTAGGACCCTGCCCTTGTGGTATTTCTAAAATTAAAAATGCCTATAGGTGGCAAATAATTATTAAGGGTGATTTTACTTTAGAATTGGCTGAAGATATTAAAAATATTACCTATAATGAGCTAAGTTCAGTTTATAATTATATTAGGGTCAGTTTGGATGTAAATCCAAATAATTTATTGTAGATAGGTAGGAGGAAAAAGCAACAATGGCATTAAGAAAGATTAGAACAAAAGAAGATGAGGTATTAAGAAAAAAGAGTAAGGTAGTTAAAGCTATTGATGATAGAACTAGGGTTTTAATAAGGGATATGCTAGATACAATGTATGATGCAAATGGTGTAGGACTTGCTGCACCGCAAATAGGCATACTAAAAAGAATTATAGTTATAGATATAGGACAGGGACCAATTGTGTTAATTAATCCTGAAATAATGAAACAAAAGGGTGAAGTTGAAGCACAAGAAGGTTGCCTTAGCATTCCAGGAGAACAAGGCTTAGTGGTACGTCCCAAATATGTTAAGGTTAAGGGGCTAAATGAAAATGGAGAAGAATTTCTGATAGAAGGAGAGGACCTACTTGCAAGAGCTCTTTGTCATGAAATAGACCATTTAGAGGGAATATTATATACAGACAAAGTTAGAAAATAATTTTTATAGAGCGTATAATAACATGAACAAGTAAATAGACTCTAGTAACTTACAGATTTTATATAAGTTGCAAGATAATTTTAAACAACTTACTATTAAGGAGAATGCAAAATAGAATTACATGTATTTATGCAGTGTTTTTATTGCATTTTATATATTAGAAAAAAGTAAATGTTGATAATGTATTTCGTTAAAGATTTATGTTATTAGATTAGTGAAAGAAAGGAAGAAATAAATATATGAATATAGTTTTTATGGGAACCCCAGAATTTGCAGTTCCTTCCTTTGAAGCTATTGTGAAGGAATTTGGAGTTAAGGCTGTATTAACTCAGCCAGATAGACCAAAAGGAAGAGGGAAAGCTTTAGCTATGTCTGCGGTTAAAGAAGCAGCTTTAAAATATGATATACCAGTTTATCAGCCGGAAAAGTTAAAAAAGGATAGAGAGCTAATTGAAAAGCTTAAGGGGATGGATTTAGACTTTATAGTGGTAGTTGCCTTTGGGCAATTACTTTCTAAAGAAGTTTTAGACATACCAAGGTATGGATGTATCAATCTTCATGCGTCACTTCTTCCTAAATATAGGGGGGCAGCACCAATAAACTTTGCAGTTATGCAAGGAGAAAAGGTAAGTGGAAATACTACAATGCTGATGGATGTAGGACTTGATACAGGAGATATGTTGTTAAAAAGCGAGATTGATATCACCGAAAACATGACTGCAGGAGAACTTCATGACATATTGATGGTGGATGGGGCTAGTCTTTTAGTGGAGACAATTAAGGGGTTATGCAATAATACCATAACTCCAATAAAGCAAGGAGAAACACCAACACCTTATGCAAGTATGCTAAATAAAGAGATGGCTAATATTAATTGGGATGAAAGTGCCGAAACTATTCATAACTTTGCAAGAGGACTTAATCCTTTTCCTACGGCATATACTTTTTACATAGATAAGCCTATGAAAGTGATTAGCACTAGGGTATTAGAGGAACAGTCAAAAAAGAAGCCTGGAACTATAATAAAAGTTGATAGTGAAGGCATTAGAGTAGCAACCAAAGATAAGATTTTACTTATTACTGAGGTTCAATTTCCAAATAAGAAACCTCTAAAGGTAGGAGAGTATATTAAGGGAAATACTATTGAGGAAGAAGAGTTATTACACAAGTAATTTAATGGGAGTGATTAATATGTTTTATTTTGACTCTACAATGTTAATTTTGTTACCTGCTCTTTTAATTGCCACTTGGGCTCAGTTTAATATTCAAGCGAGTTATTCAAAATATTCAAAGGTCTATAGTAGAAATGGTTATACAGGAAGTCAAGTGGCAAGAATGATACTAGATGGATACGGGTTATTCCATGTACCAGTGGTTCCAATTGGAGGAAAGCTTACAGATCATTTCGACCCTAGAGAAAATGTAGTAAGATTATCTCAAGATGTATTTTATGGAGCCTCCATTGCGTCGATAGGTGTTGCCGCCCATGAGGTAGGGCATGCAATTCAGCATAGGGATAATTATGCTCCAATTAAAATTAGAATGGCCCTAGTTCCAGTTGCAAATATTGGTTCAAGTGCATCCTGGATGCTTTTTATTCTTGGTTTTGTTCTATCTATGCCTGCATTAGTTAACTTAGGTATTTTACTGTTTACAGCCGTAGTTTTATTTCAAATAGTAACACTGCCCGTAGAGTTTAATGCTTCAAGCAGAGCTGTAGCCATACTAATATCTAGAAATATACTTTTTGAAGATGAAATAAGTGGAACAAAGAAGGTATTAAGAGCAGCGGGGTTAACTTATGTGGCAGCAGCTCTTACTGCTATTGCCCAATTGTTAAGATTAATTGCACTAAGTGATAGAGAAAGATAAATTTAGAGGTAAAACAATGGATAATGCTAGAAAAGTAGCTGTTGATGTGTTAAATGAGGTTTTTTATAATAAGGCCTATTCAAGTATTGTACTTGGAAATATGCTTAATAATTCTACCCTAGATCAGAAGGATAAAGGTTTAGTTACAGAAATAGTTTATGGAACAATTAAATACAAATACACTATTGATAAAATTTTAAAAGAGTTCTTAAAGAATAACTTTGATAAAACAGATAGGTTTTTGCTTAATATTTTAAGAATTACTATTTATCAAATCAGGTATTTAGATAAGATACCAGAGTTTGCTGCTGTTAATGAGGCAGTAAACCTGGTAAAGAAACATGTATCCTTGGGTGCTTCTAAGGTTGCCAATGGGGTACTTAGAAATTACTTGAGAAATAAAGAGGGCGCTTACTACAAGGAAGGAAACATCTTTGAGGAACTAGCTTTCAAATATTCCTTTCCGCAGTGGATGATTAAGCTATTCTATGAACAATATGGAATACATCTTTGTGAAAAAATATTATTTGGATTAAATCAAAGACCAGATATAACTGTGAGAGTTAATTCAACTAAGGGAGATTACGAGAATATTTTTAATAGGTTAGAGGAAAATGGCTATCAGATAGAAGAAGGTTATGTATGCCCTGAGGCAATAAGAATAGTAAGAGGAAAAAGCATTGAAGAAAACCCCTTGTTTAAGGAAGGGGTAATTACTGTTCAAGATGAGAGTGCTATGTTGGTAGCACCAGCCATGGAAATAGAAGAAAATATGACAGTACTGGATTTGTGCAGTGCACCAGGGGGGAAAACTACCCATGCTGGAGAATTACTAAACAATACAGGAGAAGTTTTAGCTTTTGATATATATGAACATAAGCTTAATTTAATTGGAGAAAATATAAGGAGACTTGGACTAACTAATATTAGCTTATCTTTATTAGATGCTACTAATTATGAGGAAAATCTAGAGGAAAAGGGGCATAGGGTGCTTATAGATGTGCCTTGTTCAGGACTAGGAATCATAAGAAAAAAGCCTGAAATTAAATATAATAAAAACATGAAAGAACTTCAGGAAATTGTTAAGATTCAAAGAAAAATTATGACCAATGCTGCAAGGTATGTAAAAGAACAAGGAGTTCTCTTGTATTCAACTTGTACTTTAAACAAAGGGGAGAATGAAGACAATATAAAGTGGTTTCTAAAACAACACCCGGAATTTAAGGTTGAGCCTTTGTTCTTTGGTAAGGTGGATAATATTATTTACCATGAGGAAGGCTATGTGACTGTACTTCCAAATACATATATGGACGGATTTTTTATTGCTAAGATTCGTAGAACTAAGTAGGTGAAAAAATGAAAAATATTTTAGATTTAGATCTGCAAGAATTAAAACAGTGGATGAAAGAAAATGGGGAGAAGGAATTTAGAGCTAAGCAGGTAATAGATTGGATATATAAAGAGGTTTGGAGCTTTAGTGAAATGTCTAATCTTTCTAAGACTACTATTGAAAAGCTAGAAAAGAGCTTTTATATAGGTATTCCTGAAATAATTGAGACCTATAGCTCAAAAAGAGAAGACACAAGAAAGCATTTATTTCTTTTGAAGGATGGAAATGTTATTGAGTCAGTGGTAATGAAATACAAACACGGAAACTCAATTTGCGTATCTACTCAAATTGGATGTAAGATGGGTTGTAAGTTTTGTGCTTCCACCATAGGAGGTATAGTTAGAAATCTAACTAGTGGTGAAATACTAGGCCAAATAATAAAAGCACAAAGTGAACTTAAGGAAAGAATTTCAAATGTAGTGCTTATGGGCAGTGGTGAGCCTTTAGATAATTTTGAAAATGTGTTAAAATTTATATGCAATGTAAATTCAGAACATGGATTAAACATTGGACAAAGACATATTACCCTTTCAACTTGTGGAATAGTTCCTAAAATAAAAATGTTGGCAGATTTAAACTTGCAAATAACATTAGCCATATCTCTTCATGCACCAAATGATGAGATTAGAAGACAAACCATGCCAATAGCAAATGCATATACAATAAAAGAACTATTAGAAGCTTGTGAGTACTATATAGGAAAAACTAATAGAAGAATTACTTTTGAGTATGCATTAGTAAAAGGCTTTAATGATACAAAAGAAAATGCTGAGGAGCTTTCCAGAATTTTAAAAGGGATGCTTTGTCATGTTAACTTAATTCCTATTAACGAGATAAATGAAAGTACACTTAAGAAGTCTAATATGGAGGAAATAAATAAGTTTAAGGACATTTTGATAAAAAATGGTATTGAAACTACCATAAGAAGAGAAATGGGACTTGATATAAATGCCGCCTGTGGACAACTTAGAAGAAGTTATTTAGAAAAGAAGGAGTAATAACTATATGGGGAGATTAATAGGTATAGAAACTGATTTAGGGAACAAAAGAACCCTAAATGAAGATACCGTAGGATATTACGAAGATGGTGATACAAGCATATTTGTGGTAGCCGATGGTATGGGAGGACATAATGCTGGAGAAGTAGCAAGTAAAATTGCTGTAGATAGTGTATTAGACTATGTTAAGATTCACAGTAAGGACCTTACTATGGAACAAGTACTAGAAGGTGCTGTTGATGAGGCTAATAAAAATGTATATAAGTATGCAGTACTCAATGAAAATTGCAGTGGAATGGGAACTACTCTTACAATGGCTTATGTAAAGAATAATAGTTTAGTTGTAGCAAACGTAGGGGATAGTCGTTGCTATGTGGTTTCAAAAGGACAATTGATAAAGGTTACAAAGGATCATTCCTTAGTGCAGGAACTTTTGGATAACGGTACCATTAGTGCAGAAGAAGCAGTAAATCATCCAAATAAAAATGTTATTACAAGAGCTGTAGGAACAAAAATATCTGTTAAAGGAGATTATTATACTGTTGATTTACAAAATATAAGTATAGTAATTTTATGCAGTGATGGCTTAACAAATGAAGTTACTGAGGAAGAAATCCTAACCATTGTAAATGATGATATCAGTAATAGTAGCAGAAGACTAGTAGAACTTAGCAAAGAAAAAGGTGGCAAAGATAATATTTCTGTTATCATATTTAAAGGAGAGTGTACAGATGATTGGAACCATATTAGGTAGTAGATACCAACTGCTCCAGAAGATAGGTGAAGGCGGTATGGCTGTAGTGTATAAAGCTAAATGCCTTCTATTAAATAGATATGTAGCTGTTAAGATACTTAAGGAAGAGTACTCAAATAACTTAGAATTTATGAATAAATTTAGAAAAGAAGCAGCAGCTGCTGCAAGCTTTTCAGCAAATAATATTGTTAATATTTATGACGTTGGTAGCGATAATAATATTAATTATATTGTCATGGAATTTGTTAATGGGAAAACCTTAAAAGAGGTAATCCAAGAAAGAGGAAGACTAAACGTAGATGATACCTTAAGCATAGGAATTCAAATAGCAAAGGCTTTAGAGTGCGCTCATAAAAATAATATTATTCATAGAGACATTAAACCACATAATATTTTGGTTACAGAGGATGGTACAGTAAAGGTAACGGACTTTGGAATCGCAAAGGCAGTGTCTTCAGATACAATAACTCACACAAGCAAGGTTATTGGGTCTGCACACTATTTTTCACCAGAGCAAGCAAAGGGTAAAATTGTAGATTATAGAACAGATATTTACTCCCTAGGCATAGTGCTTTATGAAATGATAACAGGTAAAGTACCTTTTGATGGAGACAGTGCTGTATCAGTGGCGTTAAAGCATATTCAAGAGCCAGTGATATCACCAAGGCTAATCATAGGAAGCATTCCAGAGAGCTTAAGCAATTTAATCTTAAAAGCTACAGAAAAGGATCCTATAAGAAGGTATCAGACTGTAACTGATTTATTAAATGATTTAAAAAAGATACAAAACAATCAGTCCTTCACAATAGTTAATTCAAGGGAAGAAAATGAATTCACTAGAGTTATGGATCCTATTAATATTAAAGCAACTGCTGATTCCTTCGAAGAGGATGAGGATGAAGAGGATGACGAGCCAATAAAAATTAAGAAAAGTAATTCAAAGGTAGATAACAAAAAGAAAAAGTGGATTATTGTTTCAGTAGTTGTAATTTTAGCCATAGTATTAGGAATATCTGCAGGCAAACTATTTACCAGCTTACCAGCAGTGGGAGCTGCTAAGAATGAGGTAGAGATACCAGTTATAACTGGATTACCTAAAGAACAAGGTCAAAAAAATGTGGAAGATTTAGGGCTAAAATTTGTAGTATTAAGTGAAGAAAAAAATGATAAGCCTAAGGGCACAATTATACAGGTATTCCCTAATGAAGGTAGTAAGGTAAAAAAGGAAAGTGAAGTTAGGGTCAGATTAAGTGCTGGACCAGGGGAAGAAGAACTTCCAGACTTGGCACTACTAGACAAAAATGTTGCCCAAGACTATATAGTAAACTTAGGTTTTATGGTAGGAAAGATAACCGAGGAAAACTCTGAGGAAGTTGGGCAAGGACTAGTAATTAAAAGTGATCCAGGTCCAAAATCAAAGCTTAAAAAGGGTGATATAGTTAATTTAGTTATAAGTAAAGGTTCAGCGGTTAAATATACAAAGGTTCAAGACCTATCCAATATGACTGTAGATGAAGCAAGTAAAGTTTTATCTACTTCAGGCTTGAAACTAGGAGATGCTACTGCGGTATTAACAGACGATAAAGCTAAGGATGGAAAAATATTTAATCAAAGTATAGCTCCAGGTACAAAGGTTAAGGAGAATGAGGCGGTATCAGTAAACTATTATAAGTATCAAGATCCAGATGCAGGTAAGATTACGGTACCAAAATTTGTTGGTATGTCAGTAAAAGATGCAAAGGAAATGGCAGATAAGTTGGGTTTAGATCTACAAGCCAATGGAGATGATAAAGCCATAATAGAAAAACAGGATAAGGCTCCAGGTACCAAAGTAGAAAAGGGGACTACTATTACAGTTACTGTTACAAAAAAAGATGATAAAAAAGGTGACTAAAAATACAAAAGTCTAAGTTAAGAATTGGAGGAATCATGGAAGGAGTAATTGTTAAAGGAATTGGTGGATTATATTACGTAGATGTGAATAAAGAAATATATGAGTGTAAGGCAAGGGGGAAGTTCAGGCATAGTGGACTTACCCCTATGATTGGAGACTATGTGGTAATAGAGGTTGATCAAGATAAAACTGGTGTTATAAATGAAATACTTCCAAGAAGTACAGAGCTTTTAAGACCGGTGGTAGCTAATGTTACTCAAGCTTTTGTAGTATTTGCCTTTAGGCAGCCAGACTTAAACTTAGAGTTACTTTATAAATTCTTAGTTCTTTGTGAACACAGCAATTTAAAAGCTATAGTTTGCTTTAACAAAATGGATTTAGCGGAAAAAGAGCATAGGGATATTGGAGAAGTACTGAAAAATGCAGGTTATGAGGTGCTGTATTTAGAGGCTAAAAATGGTGTTGGAGTGGAAGAATTAAGGAAGAAAATAAAAGACAACATCAGTGTTTTCTGTGGACCTTCAGGTGTTGGAAAATCTACTTTGCTTAATAGTTTTATTGGAAGAGAAAGAATGAAAACAGGAGAGATTAGTGAAAAAGTTAAAAGAGGTAAGCATACTACAAGGCATAGCGAGTTAATGCAAGTAGAAGAAGGCTTTTTAGTTGATACCCCAGGCTTTTCTTCCTTAGAATTAGATTTTATAAGTAAGGAAGATTTACAGTATTGCTTTCCAGAGTTTGAGCCATATAGAGATGGATGCAAGTTCAACAATTGTGTTCATTATAAAGAACCAGGTTGCTTGGTTAAAGCTGCTGTAGAAGAAGGTAAGATAAACGAAACAAGATATAAATTTTATGTAAAAACCTTAGAAGAAACAATTAGTAGGGGGAGTTGGAAATGATAAAAATTTCACCATCAATATTATCTGCAGATTTTTCAAAACTAGGAGAGGATATATTAAACCTAGAAAAGTATGGCGCTGATATGATTCATATAGATGTTATGGATGGAATGTTTGTGCCTAATATATCCTTTGGAGCGCCAATAATGAAATCAATTAGAAAGTTAACAAATCTTACTTTTGATGTGCACTTAATGATTGAGGAGCCTTCAAGATATATTAAAGATTTTGTAGATGCAGGAGCAGATATTATAACAGTTCATTATGAAGCAGATAGGCATTTAGACAGAACTATAAATTACATAAAAAGCTTTGGCATTAAGGCAGGAGTTTCATTAAATCCAGCAACACCAGTAGCTTCAATTAAGCACTTAATTCATAATTTAGATATGGTTCTAATAATGTCGGTTAATCCTGGCTTTGGAGGACAGAAATATATATCCTATTGTGGAGATAAAATTAAAGAAGTTAAGGCTTTAGCAGATGAGTATAACAAAGATTTACTTATAGAAGTAGATGGGGGCGTTGATAACAGTAATATAGGCACAGTAGTACAAAGTGGTGCTAATGTAATTGTTGCAGGATCAGCAGTATTCAAAAATAATGAAATAGAAAAAAATATAAAAGCATTAAGAGAAGGAATTTAATATGAGGGTAGTTATAATAGGCGGAGGAGAGGCTCCTAGTGAAAAACTGATAGAAAGATATTTAGGGGAGAATTCAATTACTATTGCAGCAGACAGTGGAGCAGATATATTATACAACTATGGGATTAAACCTGACTATTTATTAGGAGATTTTGACTCTATAGCTTCTCATGTGTTAGAAGAAATGAAGTCTTATTGTAACATCATTAACTTTCCAATAGATAAGGACTATACAGATAGTGATTTGGCATTACAGAAAGCTCATGAACTTGGTGCTTCAGAGGTAGTTTTTCTTGGATGTACAGGAAAAAGACTAGATCATTTTCTAGGCAATATTTGTGTGCTATATAGAGCCTTAAAGCTAGGGATAAAGGCATATATTGTAGATGAGTATAATGTAATTTACTTAACAGATAGGCCTATTATTTTAGAAGGTAATGAAGGTGATGGTTTTTCACTTCTTAGCTATTTTGAAGATGTTGAAGAACTAACTATAAAGGGCGCTAGATATCCCCTAGAAAACTTTAATTTATCTACAGATAATAATTTAACTTTATCTAATAAATTTAAGGAAAATAGAGTGGAAATAGAGTTTAAAAAAGGAGTATTAATGGTAATGCTCTCAAAAGATAAAGTGTAGCTACAGAGCTGCACTTTTTTTTATTTAAGCAGTGTCAAAAAACACACTTTCTCATATATTGATATAAAAAGTATTCATGGGGGAAAAGAATATGTCAAGATTTTGTGGGAGGAGAACAAGAAAGAAAATTGGTACAGTAGTAGCTGCCATTGGATTAGGAATTGTATTAGCTATGGTTATTCCCTTTTGGGGATGGATAATGGCCATGGGTGGTGTGATTATAGTAGCAGGATGGAAGATAATGGAAAATAATTAAACATAAATATAAAGGGAGGAATACAATGACAATAAAAGTTATCAAACTGCCCAAGTTCTTATCAAAAATAGTAAGACTATTTATGAAGAAACAACATATGTAAATGAAATTAGCAAGGATATACCTTGCTAATTTCATTTCACCTTAATCTAAAAAAGTCCCCCAACTTATTAGTAAGGGACTTTTTTAGATTAAACTTAAGTCTTTTAGTTATCTAATAAAATAACTGTATGTACGTTATAATAATAAAAAAATGCAACAAACTAGAGTTGCATTTTTTTATGACTAAACTGCACGCTGAACTTTACCTGAACGTAAGCATCTTGTACAAACGTGGATAGTTTTAGGTGAACCTTTAACGATTGCTTTAACCCTTTTTAGGTTTGGAGCAAATGTTCTTTTTGATTGGCGGTGTGAGTGGCTGAACTGAGCTCCTGCAACTACGCCTTTATCACATATATCACATCTTCTTGACATTTAATACACCTCCTTAAAGTCACCAAGAATATTGTTCTAAATCAAACATAAACTATTTTAACATAATTGTTATAATACTTGCAAGTATTAAGTAAAATAATTAGTGTATGTACTTTAGTATTATGTACATATTTTGTTGAATTAATTGGCAATTTAATATAAAATAAGGTTAAGGCATAATTAAGGAGGAATTTTTATATGAAAGCTAGCATAACCACTGAAATAGGTAATGTACTTTATTCTGAAGAAGTTTTAGCAAATATAGCTGGAATATCAACTATGGAGTGTTATGGAGTTGTTGGTATGGCTTCTAAGAATGCAAAAGATGGATTATGGGAGTTATTAAAAGCTGAAAACCTTAGAAAAGGGGTTAAAATCATTTCTAAAGGCGAATCAATAGCTATTGAATTATATATAATAGTAGAATATGGAACAAAAATCTCTGTAATTGCAAATAACATAATACAAAAAGTTAGATACAATGTTGAAAACTTTACAGGTATTAAAGTTTCACAGGTTACAGTAAATGTTCAAGGTGTGAGAGTTTAGGAGGTAACAACATTGAAATACTTAAAAATAAGCGGACATGATTTTTGCAACATGGTAAGAAATGCCTCTAACAAATTAGAAGAGCAAAAGGAATATGTAAATTCATTAAATGTATTCCCAGTACCAGACGGAGATACTGGAACAAATATGTCATTAACCTTTAAATCAGCAGTAACTGATATAGAAGGACTAGATAGCAAATCTATAGGAGAAGTTTCTAAGAGATTAGCTAAGGGAGCTTTAATGGGAGCAAGAGGTAACTCAGGAGTTATTCTTTCTCAAATTTTCAGAGGAATAGCAAAGGGGTTAGAAGGAAAGACAGAAGCTACCATTGAAGATATTAAAGCTAGTATGGTTGAAGGAGCAAACTTTGCCTACAAGGCAGTAATGAGACCAACCGAAGGTACAATCCTTACTATTATTAAAGCAGCAGGTGAAGCTGCAATGAGCAGTAATAGTGAAGATATAACTTCATTATTTGAGGATATTTGTAAGCATAGTAAAGTAATGCTAGATAAAACTCCAGAAATGCTTCCACAGTTAAAACAAGCAAAAGTTGTAGATGCTGGTGGAATGGGGTTATTAATACTTCTAAAAGGAATGCTACAAGCCTTAGTTGATGATTTAAAAGTAGAGTTATTTGGTGAAGGTGAAGTTAAAGAAGCTACAGCTCCTCAAGGAATTGAAGCTAATATAAACCCTGCTGATATTAAATTTGGGTATTGTACAGAGTTTATAATTTTAAGTGAAAAAGTAGACATTCCTAAGTTCAAAGTGGAGTTAGAAAAACGTGGGGACTCAATAGTTTTAGTAGGACTTGAAGATATAGTAAAGGTTCATATCCATACTAATGACCCAGGTGAAGTTTTATCCATAGCTGTTCAAATGGGAGAGTTATCTAAAATAAAAATTGATAATATGAGAGAGCAACACAGATCTCTATTAGAAGTAGATACAGAAGCTGAAAGAGCTACTGATGAAACAGAAGGTGAAAGTTTTAATGAGCCAGTAAAACCTTTTGGTTTTGTTACTGTAGCAAGAGGTGAAGGAATAAAAGCCATTTTTGAGGATTTAGGCGTTGACCAAGTAATAGAGGGTGGTCAAACTATGAATCCAAGTACTCAAGATATAGTTGATAGTATAAATAAGATTAATGCTGAAACTGTGTTTGTATTACCAAATAATAAAAATATTATTATGGCTGCAGAACAGGCTATAGGTTTAGTTGATGGTAAAACTGTAGTTGTTATACCAACTAAAACTATTCCTCAAGGAGTTACAGCAATAACTATGTTCAATGGTGAAACAAATATTGAGGAAAATAAAAACTTAATGATAGAAAGCTTATCTAATGTAACTTCAGGTGCAGTTACCTATGCAGTTAAGGATACTGAGGATAACGGAAGAACAATTAAAGAAGGTAACATTTTAGGGCTTTTAGAAGGAAAAATAAATGAAATAGGCACAGATATCTATGAAGTTTGTAAGGAGCTTATAGAAAGCATGGTGACTGAAGATAGCGAACTTATCACAATATTCTATGGTGAAGATTGTGAAGAAGAAAAAGTAGAAGAACTAGTTGCTGCTTTAGAGGAAAAATATCCTCATATGGACGTGCAATATTTTGATGGAAAACAACCATTATATTATTTTATTACATCTGTAGAATAAAAGCCTTAGGGCTTTTTTTCTATATATTTTTATTTGGAGTGATATTGTGAATATTTATGATGATGTGGGTTATTTGAAGGGTGTTGGCCCTAAAATGGCTGAAAAACTTAATAAGTGCGGAATATACACAATATTAGACCTGTTGTTGTATTTTCCAAGGGATTATGAATTTATTTCTGTAGCAAAAAACATAGAAGAGTTTAACGACAAGGATAAGGTTATAACAGAGGTTACCGTAGAGGGAATACTTAAAGATATAAGAACAAAAACAGGTAAAGTTTTATCTACTGTTATATTCAAAAGTGGAAACACTAAATTTAAGGGGATTTGGTTTAATCAGCCCTATGCCAAGAATAGCTTTAGACCAGATAGTAAATATATTATAAGTGGAAAAATCGATAAAAGTAATAAGGAAATGCACTTGAGTAATCCTAAGATTATGAGAAACATTACTTTAGATGATAATAAAATCCTGGCAAAATATTCTTTAAGGGATGATTTGACCAATAACTTTTTAAATAAAATTATTTCTGATGCTTTAGGACATATTAAAATTGTTGAAAATCTGCCCAAAATTATCATTGAGAAATATGAGTTTATATCTTTAGATCAGGCAATTAAAAATATACATAGTCCAAAGGACAGCAAAACTTTAAATGAAGCCAAGAAAAGGTTGAAATTTCAAGAGTTATTTACCTACTCATTGAAGATTCTTTTACTAAAACAGAGAAATAATAATGTAAAGGGAATAAGTTTTAAAATTGCTGAAGAGCTTAAAGTGCTAAAGGAAAGACTTCCTTTTCAGCTTACGGAGGCTCAATCAAGAGTGGTTAGAGAAATTCTTTTAGATCAAAAAAGGCCCTCTCCAATGAACCGATTAGTTCAAGGGGATGTAGGTAGCGGAAAAACTATAATTGCACTAATAACTATGTTTAATGTGATAAAAAATGGTTATCAGGTGGCAATGATGGCTCCTACAGAAATCCTAGCTAAACAACATTTTGCAGAGGCAGAAAAAATCTATAAGGATTTTGGAGTAAGGGTAAAACTTCTTACTGGTAGCACAACTGCAAAAAATAAGGATATAATTAAAAGTGAAGTAAAAGGTGGAGAAGTAGATATCCTTATTGGAACCCATGCTTTAATAGAAGAAGATGTGATTTTCGAAAATTTAGGCATGATAGTTACAGATGAACAACATAGGTTTGGCGTAGGTCAAAGAAGCAGGTTGAGCAATAAGGGAGAAAATATAGAT
Source organism: Clostridium punense (assembly GCF_017874425.1). Classification (GTDB taxonomy): domain Bacteria; phylum Bacillota; class Clostridia; order Clostridiales; family Clostridiaceae; genus Clostridium_J; species Clostridium_J punense. The sequence goes on along the minus strand of NZ_JAGGLL010000001.1, from coordinate 133,142 downwards.
GTGTTAGTAATGAGTGCTACACCTATACCTAGAACCCTATATCTGTATCTATATGGGGATTTAGATGTATCTATAGTAGATTCTCTTCCACCAGGACGAAAGCCAATTGATACTTATTATGTTAATAAAAATGAAAGCAACAAAGTTTATAATTTTGCTTTAAAGGAGATTGAACAGGGAAGACAGGTTTACGTTGTATGTCCTTTAGTAGAGGAAAATGAAGATATAAAGTTAACTTCAGTGGAGAACCTATATGAGGAACTAAAGGAAAAATACTTTAAGGATATAAATATTAGCATTCTTCATGGTAAAATGTCTAATAAGGATAAGAATGCAATTATGGATAGCTTTAAAAGTGGAGAAATAAAGGTTTTAATCTCTACCACTGTAATTGAAGTTGGAGTTAATGTACCAAATGCTACTTTGATGATTATTGAAAATGCTGAAAGATTTGGGTTATCACAGCTTCACCAGCTTAGGGGAAGAGTTGGAAGGGGAAGTCATAAATCTTACTGTATACTAATTGCAGAAATTAAAAGTGAAACTACTAGACGTAGAATGGAGATAATGAAAAACAGTAATGATGGGTTTTATATCGCAGAAGAAGATTTAAGAATCAGAGGCAGTGGAGAGATTTTTGGAATGAGACAATCAGGTGAAAATGGATTGCTGTTAGCAGATTTATCCACAGATTTTCAGCTATTTAAAATAGCAAATTTTGAAGCTAAGACCCTTCTTGAAAATAAGCAAGAAGAAGAACAGAAGGTTGTTGAAGAAATAATAAATAGCTTAGAGAGAAGCTCAAAGTATATTTGTTTTAATTAAGGTCGCAGAGGAGGAAGCACATGAGAGTAATAGCAGGTTTAGCAAAAGGAAAGAAGTTACTATCTCCAGAGGGTATGGGAACAAGACCTACCCTAGATAGAGTGAAAGAGTCAATTTTTAGCATTATTCAAAATAGAATCATGGATGCAGTGGTTTTAGACCAATTTGCAGGAACAGGGAGCTTAGGTCTTGAGGCTGTAAGTAGAGGAGCAAAGGAGTGTCACTCAATTGATAAGGGAGATACTACCTTTGGGTATTTAAAGCAAAATATTATTAATTTAAAATTTGAAGATAAGTGTAAGTGCTACAAAGGTGATTGCTATAGATATTTAGAAGAGTTTGGAAAGGCAGGTAAGGTTTTTGATCTTATTTTTATAGATCCTCCCTATGCTAAAGAGATGATTCCACCATCCATTGAACTTATAACAAAGCATAAGTTACTTCACAGTGAAGGGTTAATTGTAACAAAAATTGATTCTGGTGAAGAAATATATGAGGGTGATGGAAATATTATTCTAATAGACAAAAGAAAATATGGAAATACAACAGTGTGTTTCTATGAGCATAAGGAGATATAAAATGACAAGAGCAGTTTATCCAGGAAGTTTTGACCCAATAACAAATGGACACTTAGATATTATAAAAAGATCATCACATGTATTTGATGAGGTTGTTGTAGCTGTATCAATTAACCCTAATAAAAAATGTTGGTTTGATATTGATGAAAGAGTAGAACATATTCAGAGGGTAGTTGCAGGATTAAAAAATGTTAAGGTGAAAAGTCTTAGTGGATTACTTGTGGATTTTATGAATAATGAAGATATTGGGGTTATTGTTAAAGGATTAAGATCTATGTCAGACTTTGATTATGAGTTTCAGATGGCTCTTATGAACAAAAAACTTGATCACAAAAAAGAAACTGTGTTTATGATGACTAACACTAAGTATTCCTATTTAAGTTCTACAGCTATTAAGCAAGTAGCTTTGTTCAAAGGATGCTTAGAGGGGTTAGTTCCTAAGGAGTTAGAAAGTGAGATAAGAGAAAGAGCAAAACAATTTGAGGGGGAATTATAGATGGAGGTATTAGATTTATTAGATTTTCTTGAGCAAAATATTCAAATGGCATCGAAAAACTTAGTAGGTAAGGTTTCTATTAATAAAAAGGAGGTATTACAAACTATAACCGAAATTAGAAATTATTTACCTGATGAGTTTTCAGAGGCAAAAAATATTGTGGAAAAAAGAGAAAGAATAATTAATGAAGCTAAAAGAGAAGCTGAAGAAATTATAGAAAGAGCAAGAAGAAGAGCACAAGATGAGTATGAAAATTCAGATATATTAATGGCTGCAAAGCAAGCTGCTAATGAAATAGTTGAAGAAGCAAAAAAAGAAGCTAAAGAAATAAAAACTGAAGCTACAATGCAGGCCAAGGAAATTAAGTATGGGGTAATGAATTATGCAGATGGCACTTTAAGTCATCTACAAAAGGAAATAGATCTTGTGAGTGAGCAATCCTTAATAAACATAAAAAAAGAAATGGAAGCTATGCTTATAAGTATACATAAGCAAATAGCAGGAACCACTTCTACAATTAGGGAAAATATTAAAGAATTAGGGAACTCTAATTAAAATTAGGAAACTCTAATTAAAGCTTTTAATCTGTCTATAATAATTGGCAAAGCTATTAAGAAGATAATGCCTATTAAAAAGGGTGACAATGAAGAAGCTCTAGAATATCCATCTAAGAAAACATCTTCAGTCATATGGATAAAACCTATATTACATATAACAAAAGTTACTACAGAGGCTATTATACCTTGGAGTACTTTTAATACTATATATTTGTTTATTGACACTTTGTGTTTATAAACTAAAGAATAGACCTGAGATGTAATTGAAAGACCGCTAAAGGCAATTAAAAAGCTGCTGATTATAAGCTTAGAGTTATTGGAAAGGGCAGATACTGCAATTAAATTGCAGCCGTTAGTAACTTCTAATATTCCAAGGGAAAAGCTTTGAAGAATTTCTATAGGCAGAGAGGTATACTTTGATACATATATTAGAGCAAGGTTGAAATAACCATTGCTCTTTATTATGTTTATAAGTACAGAGAATATAACAACAAAGCTTCCAATAGAAATACAGGTTTTTACCGCATCTTCCAAAGCATTTTTAAGAGCGATGCCAAAGTTTACACTAGCATGAGATACAGATTTAGCTACAGGTTTAGTACCTTTCCACTTGTATCTTCCGGGTAATATTAATCCCATTGCAATACAAGATAGTACATTTGAAATTATAAGAATATACCCTAGATATGGATGTCCCAGCATAGCAGTTCCTACAGAACCAATAATAAATAATGGACTTCCGTTGGTTGCAATGTTAAGGAGTCTTTCAAGAGTCTTATGATCAATAAGATTTTGTTCATATAACTCGGCAGCATATCTAGCACCTAAAGGGTAGCCGCAAAATACACTTACTAGCAATACTAGACTACATTCCTTAGGAAGTCCTAAAGGACGGCAGAGGATTGTTCCAAGCAGCCTAGAATAGATTTCAATTCCACCAAAGGAGATAATCAAATTTACTATAACTAGAAAGGGAAACAGAGAAGGGAAAACTGCATTAAAAAATAGTTTTGCTCCAGCAATGGTAAAGCCAATACATTGCTTTGGATTTAGTACAATATAGATTATCATCAAGGAGCATATAAAGGTCAGCAATGCGTTTTTATCATGTTCTTTTAAAAGGAAGTAGACTAATGCAAATATGACTATTAAAGTTATAATTAATATTACCTTCATAGGATGCCTTCTTTCTTAAGGTATTTATTTTCATAAGGACAAGGAGTATATTAAAATATATTGTTTTATAGTAAGAGTTATGATAAAAAATAAGGGGTTGTTTCATAATACATAAAAGCCACAATAATAATAAAGACATGTATAATAGGAGATTTAATCCCTCTATTACACATGTCTTTATCAATATTAATTCTAATAATTACACTTTTGTCCAGTATTTTTTTGTAGACTTAGGCACCTTCAAAAAATAAATAAGTCAATCTGATCGTCTATTTTGTGCTATACTGCGTCAACAGAACCCTTTGATAGCCCCACTATCTGCGGAACCTGTTTCCTTGTCTGCACAAGCTTGCTTGTGAACACAAGCTTGCTTATGAACACAAAATAGCCTTCACATATTTGACCTGTTATTTATTTTCAGATGCCTTATTTAAGAATTAAAGGGCTTATTAAATAGTCGTCATTGTGGTTTACTCTACTATTTATTAAACTATAGGCCTTAGTAGATTGGAGGTCTAACTTTAAAGTAGTTGAAAGCTCCTTTGGTATCTTACTATAGAGAGGAATGCTGCTATTATCCTTAATGGATTTTAAAACAGATTTACCCTTTTCATTAAAACCTAATACTCTTGCATAGGGACAGGGCAGTGTTCTTAAGGTCTCAGTATCAAAACTATCAAAGCCAACAAAATATTGGCATAGTAATCTACTGATTCTGGTATAGGTGTATCTTTTGCTCTTTATAAAGTCAATAGCTGTATCATAGCAGTTGTTTTGAAGAATTCCCTTTATGATCTTACTATCCAAGCCTTCTGATACATCAGGGATTTTTGTAATATCTCCACCTTCTACAAGTGATTTGTACTTTATGTAGGGAAACATTTCTTCATAAAAAGTAAATGGATAGTTAGAAGCATGTAGTGTTTTTAAAAGTTCATAAACCTGGGTGGGCAGGTGAGAACTAAGGGTATCAATAGAATTTCTAGACTTTAAAAATTTTCTTATGGAAGTTGCGCTAGAGAAGATTGAGTTCAATTCATCACTGTTATAGGAAGCCCCTTCTCTTTTTAGAGTGAAAGGTTTCATATTACTATTAAGTTTTAGTAAGGCCTTTATATATTCTATGCCTAAAATATTATTAGGGGAATTTAAAATATCCTCTAACTGAGAAGAGTTTTCTATATCTAGGGTACTAAGTAGTGATTTGGCATTTAAATAGTTCATTATTCCATGAGTTCTAGCTTTAGGATAAACAGCGCCTTCCTTTAACTTATCCCTAAGACCTATTTTAAACTCTTCAGGCTCTTCATTTAGAATATGTGCTATTTCCTTTAATAAGCTCACATCACCATGTTCACTACCAAAACAAATTGAATCAACAACTCCGAGACTATCTAGTAGGCTTACGGCTCCAAAGGAGAAGAATTCTGCTGAGGATAAGCTGTATAATACAGGAAGTTCTATAACTAAATCAACTCCATTATGAAGAGCAGAAAGAGCTTTGTTCCACTTATCTATTACAGAGGGGATTCCCCTTTGATTAAAGCTACCACTCATTACAGCAATAAGTACATCACAGTTTGTTAATTCTTTAGTTTTATTTATATGGTAGACATGACCATTATGAAGAGGGTTATATTCCACCACAATTCCAGCTATTTTCATTTAATTCACTCCATTATGTATAAAAGTCATAATTATATAAGGAGAAACAACTTTTTCTAAACAAATTACTTATTGTTGAAGTTTATTCTCTATAATATTACATGAACCTATCATATATAATATTATCAATTTTGTATAGATTATAGGCTTCTAGAATAAAAAATATTTTATTTACTTAAAAAGCCTTAAGGAAATCAAGGGAGGTTTCATGTGTAAGTTAAGTGTTGAATTTCGTTCAGCATAATTAATAATATTACATAGGGTGAAATAATTTCGCATTTAAGGTTGAAAATTATGTATAAAAAGGGGTATATTAATAAGGGGAATTTATTAATTGTTTTTTACCACATAAAGAAGTTTTAAAGCAGATTAATATGGGAATAATAGTTACCTATACATGAATTATCTGAAAAAACAATTATTTGCCAAGTTATGCATAAGTATATTAAAATATAATACTGAGATGTAAATATTTTCACTATTATATTTAAAATAAATTTTAGTAACTTTTTAGAGGAGGAAATACAATGAAGGTATTAGTAATTAACTGTGGAAGTTCATCATTAAAATATCAGTTAATCAACATGGAAAATGAAGATTCACTAGCACAAGGATTAGTAGAGAGAATTGGGATCGAAGGATCAATCTTAACTCAAAAGGTTCCAGGAAAAGACAAATACATAATTGAGCAGCCAATGAAGGACCATACAGATGCTATAAAATTAGTTTTAGGTGCATTAATTGACGAAACTCATGGAGTTATTAAATCAATGGAAGAAATTTCTGCAGTAGGACACAGAGTTGTTCACGGTGGAGAAAAATATGCAACTTCTGTAGTAATCAATGATGATGTTATGGCTAGCTTAGAAGAGTGTGTTAAACTTGCACCACTTCACAATCCAGCAAACATAATAGGAATAAATGCTTGCAAGAACTTAATGCCAAGCACTCCAATGGTAGCTGTATTTGATACTGCTTTCCATCAAACAATGCCACAAGAAGCATATATGTATGCTCTACCATATGAATTATACACTAAACATGGAATAAGAAAATATGGTTTCCATGGAACATCACACAGATTTGTATCAGCACAATGCGCTGAAATGATGGGCAAAAACATAGAGGACTTAAAAATAATTACTTGCCATTTAGGAAATGGTGCAAGCTTATCAGCAGTTAAAAATGGAAAATCTGTAGAAACAAGCATGGGCTTTACACCACTTGAAGGTATAGCAATGGGAACAAGATGTGGAAATATTGACCCAGCTATAGTTACTTTCTTAATGAAAGAAGAAAACATGTCAGCTGATGACGTTAATAACTTAATGAATAAACAATCAGGTGTTTTAGGACTTTCAGGAGTAAGCAGTGACTTCAGAGATATTGAAAATGCAGTTAAAGAAGGAAATGAAAGAGCTAAACTTTCATTAGATGTTTACAACTACAAAGTAAGACAAATGATAGGTGCTTATGCAGCAGCTATGGGCGGAGTAGATGCAGTTGTATTTACAGCAGGTCTTGGTGAGAATGCTCCAGAAACAAGAAAAGATATCTGTGCTGGTTTAGAGTTCTTAGGAATAAAAATTGATGCAGAGAAAAACAATGTTAGAGGAAAAGCTGTAGACGTAAGTGCTGCAGATGCTACTGTTAAAGTATTTGTAATTCCAACAAACGAAGAATTAGTTATAGCTAGAGATACTCAAGAATTAACTTCAAAATAGGAATATTTTTCATGAACTTTTAAGGGCATAATCTGTATTATTCAGCTTCAGAAAACCTTAAAAGAGTGAATTTATACCCATGGATAAGTTAAATATACTCTTGTTTTGTTAGGGTATAGAGTATAAATAAATTGTTTTTAACAGGATAATTAAGCAATAAAGGGAACCAATTTTATTCATCTTTATTTGAATCTTAAATTGGGTTCCCTTACAGCTTTTTACGCAACTTAAAATAAAGTTTCATCTTGTAGCACTATAAATAAACCTTGACTTTTAGGTGTATACTTTATATAATAGTTTGTGTTTGAAATAGTAGATATTTTTACAATGAAATTAAGGAGGGACGTTGGAGCTTTGCTCAAGCTATGCAATGTTTTACTGTATTTATGTAACATGTTGCATTATATATAACTTTTTAGTTATATGAGAAAAAGCATAGTTTTGATGTTTTTTCAGAGCATTTATTATGAACATAGATGTTTCAGAATTAAAAGGTAAAAAGAATTCCAAAAGAAATATCAACGTTGTAATTGAGAAAGAAAGTTTCTATGATGGTACAGAAACTGTTATGGTTTCAAAACCCATAGAATTTAATGGAGTTATTCGTTTAGTTGGGGATATTTTTCATCTAAATGGGACAATAACTGCAGAATTATTACTTACATGCTCAAGATGTCTTAAAAAATTTCCATATTCCATCGAGATGGACATAAAAGAAAAATTATCTACTAGTGCAAGTAATGAAGAGAGTGAAATTATCTCAATTAAAAATGATAAGATAGACATTGATGAAATACTGGAAAACAATCTTATTATACAGTTGCCTGTTAAGAGATTATGTAGTGATAACTGTAAAGGGTTATGCCAACAGTGTGGGACGGACTTAAATGAAGGACAATGCTCCTGTGATACTGTAGATGTGGATCCAAGGTTGGCACAATTAAAAAACTTGTTTTCTAAAGCATAAGGAGGTGTAATTATGGGAAATCCTGCTAGAAGATTTTCAAAAGCAAGAAGAGACTCAAGAAGAGCTCAAACATTCAAACTAAGCTTACCAGGAATAGTTGAATGCCCTCAGTGCCATGAAATGAAACTTGCTCACAGAGTTTGCAAAAACTGTGGTTACTACAAAAATAGAGAAGTTGTTTCAACTGAGAAATAGAAAGAAAGTCATATGACTTTCTTTTATTTTTTTATGGAAATTTAGTTAAGGCTTAATATATAATATATTCATATAGGTTTCCATTATGAAAACTTAAAGTCTACATAGAAAATCTAATGAAAGTTTCTAATAACTATTATTTTAGTTATTTAACAAGGATTCCTAGCACGAGGAAGGTTAGAGCTTAAAAAAGTTTTCTGTTGGTCCTATAAATTTGTGTAATTAAATTTGAGAGGTTAAGATATGAGAGTTGTAGTAGATGGAATGGGCGGAGACTACTCACCACAAGCTGTAGTTGAAGGCTGTGTTTTAGCACAAAATGAGTACAATGTGGAAATTATAATTACAGGTCCAGAGGAATTAATTTTAAAGGAATTGGAAAAATACAGTTATAATAAGGAAAAAATTAAAATTGTAGATGCTAAAGAGGTAATAAGTCCTAATGAAGCGCCAGTAAAAGCTCTAAAAACAAAAAAAGACTCTTCTATGGTTAAAGCTCTTCAAATGGTTAGGGATAAAGAAGCAGATGCAATAATTTCTGCAGGAAGTACAGGGGCTTTCCTGGCAGGGTGTACTTTAATTGTAAAGCGAATTAAGGGGATTGATAGACCAACCCTTGCACCTATAATGCCAGGAAGAAAAGGAGCCTTTATGATAGCAGATGCCGGAGCAAATGCTGACTGCAAGCCTCATTATTTAGTTCAATTTGCTCACCTTGGTAAAGTATATTTTGAGAGTGTTTTGGGAATAAATAATCCAAGTATAGGATTAATAAATATCGGTGCTGAAGAAGAGAAGGGAAATGAACTTACTAAGGAAGCACATAAACTTTTAAAGGGGGAAAGCCTTAACTTTGTGGGAAATGTAGAACCACGTGATATTCCTACAGGAGAAGTTAATGTGTTAGTTTGTGACGGTTTTGTTGGTAATACTGCACTAAAGATGTATGAAGGAGTAGCTGGAAATATCCTTGATGAGTTAAAAGAAAAAATTATGGGCTCAACAAGGACAAAAATTGGAGGATTACTCTTAAAGCCAGTATTTAAAGCTTTTAAAAAACAGTATGATTATAAAGAATATGGTGGAGCAGCATTTTTAGGTGTCAATGGTATTTGTATAAAAGCCCATGGAAGCTCTGATGCTAAAGCTTTTAAAAATGCTATAAAACAAGCAAAAATATTTTATGATAACAAAGCTTTGGATAAAATGAAGGATATATTTGAAAATCAACAAGGAAATAATGAATAAAATATAATATAATTAGTATATTATATTAAAGTATTAATAAAAAACAGTTGATAACTTATTAATAAGCTATTATATTTAAAGAGTAATGTAATAAATTAGGAGGATGAACAATATGTTTGAAAAAATCAGAAAAAGAATAGCAGACCAATTAAGTATAGATGAAGAGGAGATTAAAATGGAATCATCTTTTGTAGATGATTTAGGTGCGGATTCATTAGATATAGTTGAATTAATAATGGCCTTAGAAGAAGAGTTTGATATGGAAATACCAGATGAAGATGCTGAAAAAATAGCTACAGTTGGAGATGTTGTAGAATATATAAAAGCACGTGTAGAAGACTAATTTATAGGTTCCGTATTTTTGCGGAACCTTATTTTTAAGTTTATTCTTGAAGTTATTACAGTATAGTAAAGATTAGTAAATCTAAGGGATATTAAATACCAGAAAATTTAAGGTTACCAAGAAAAAATCTTTAACTTAAATAAAAGCTCATAGAAAGTTAAGAATAATGGATGTAGCTTTTAAGGTTAGTAGCTTGAAGAATAAACTTCTGGAAGGAAGTTAGTAAAAATGAACATTAGAAAAAGTACATTAGATTTGCAAAATAAACTGATGGTTGAATTTAATAATATTAAAATCCTTGAGACAGCCATAACCCATAGTTCCTATGCAAATGAGCGAAAGATGGAGTTCAATGAAAGATTAGAGTTTTTAGGAGACTCGGTTTTACAATTAGTCATATCTGAGTATTTATTTTCAAACACTGAGAATGAAACAGAAGGATATTTAACCAAGATTAGATCTCTTATAGTCTGTGAAAACTCTTTATTTCAAGTTGCTAAGACTTGGAACTTAGGAACTTACATTAATATGAGTAAGGGTGAAGAGCTTACAGGAGGAAGAACTAGGGTATCTATTTTGGCAGATGCAGTAGAGGCTATAATTGCAGCAGTGTATCTTGACAGGGGTTATACCGTAGTAAGAGAGTTTATTCTTAGTAATTTTAATAGCATCATAGAAAAGGCTTTTAAAAACGAGATTATAATTGATTATAAAACTAAGCTTCAAGAAATTCTTCAAAAGCAAGGAGAGGTATCTATAGTTTATAATTTGATAAAGTTTGAAGGTCCACCTCACAGAAGAGAATTCTATGTTGAAGTAGTTATAAATGGGGTTTCAAAAGGAAAAGGAGTAGGCTATTCTAAAAAGGAAGCAGAACAAAATGCAGCAAAGGAATTATTAATGACCAGAGGTGAAATACATGAGTAAAGTACATTATATAATACCAATCTTTGTTCCTCATGAAGGGTGCCCTCATACTTGCGTATTTTGCAATCAAGATAGTATTACAGGAAGCTGTTTTAGCATAGATGGGGCTTTTGTAAGAGACACCATTGAAGAATACTTAAAAACCATAAAAAAAGAAAATTCCATAATAGAAGTATCATTTTTTGGAGGAACCTTTACTGCTATAAATATTAATAAGCAAAGGGAATTATTAGCAGTTGCTAGGGAGTATAAGCAGTGTGGTAAAATTGATTATATAAGATTATCTACAAGACCAGATTATATTGATGAAACCATATTAGATAATCTAAAAGACTATAAGGTAGATATTATTGAGTTAGGCGTTCAATCTTTAGATAATGAGGTTTTACTAAGGTCAGGAAGAGGACATACCTCCGAAGATGTAACTAAAGCTTCAAAGCTTATAAAGGAATATGGGTTCACCTTAGGTCATCAAATAATGTTAGGGCTTCCAGGTGACAGGGAAGACAAAGATATTCAAACTACTAGAAGAGTTATAGCTTTAAAACCAAGTATATGCAGGATATATCCTTCCTTAGTTATTAAGGATACCCCTATGGAGGAAATGCTTAGTAAAGGTATATATAAGCCCTACAGCCTAGAACAAGCAGTGGATATTTCTAAGAAAGTTTACGGTATGCTTAGTGCAAATGGTATTCAGGTAATACGAATAGGATTACAACCTACTGAGGAGATAAACCATGGGGGGGATATTATTGAAGGACCTTTTCATCCTGCTTTTAGAGAATTAGTTGAAGGAAGTATATATTGTGATATAATCAATGAACAGGTTAAGTTTCATGGCTTGTGTGAAGAAGTTTGGATTAATCCAAAGGACATTTCTAAGCTTTATGCCAATAAAAAACAATACTTTAATCAGCTTTTAAAGGAACTTGAAATTAAAAAGCTAAAGGTAGTTCAAAGTGATGAAGTTGAGAGAAATATGCTAGGCTTTAAAGGGCTAGAAGCGGTTTATAAAGTTAAGGTTAATGAATACTTAGAAAGAAAGTATAGAATATAGACTATGAATTAAAATTTGAGGTGAGATTGTGAAAAATAAGAAGAATACAAAAGGTGCAAAAAGGGAAAAGATAGCTAAAATACTAGCTGCAGCTGTTTGCTTATTTATGATTTTAGGTATCTTACTGCCTGCAATAATTAGAGCTTAGGAGAGTGAATAAATGTTCTTAAAATCTATTGAGATAAGAGGATTTAAGTCATTTGCCGATAAAACTGAACTGAACTTTAAACAAGGGGTTACTGCGGTAGTAGGACCTAATGGCAGTGGTAAAAGTAATATCTCTGATGCAGTAAGATGGGTTCTAGGAGAGCAAAGTATAAAGAGTCTAAGGGGAGACAAGATGGAAGATGTTATCTTTGCAGGAACACAGTTTAGAAAAGCTGTAGGACTTGCGCAGGTTTCCCTTACCTTAGATAACTCTGATTCAGAGCTTCAAATAGAATATGCTGATGTTACTATTTCAAGAAGGTTGTATCGTTCTGGAGAGAGTGAATATCTTATAAACAATACTACTTGTAGACTAAAAGATGTACAAGCATTATTTATGGACACGGGAATAGGTAAGGAAGGATATTCAATAATAGGACAGGGAAAAATTGATGCAATTCTAAGTGGAAAACCAGAAGAACGAAGAAAGCTATTAGAAGAAGCAGCAGGAATAGTGAAATATAAGACTCGTAAGGAAGAGGCGGAAAAGAAACTTCAAAACACAGAAGATAATCTGGTGAGAATAGATGACATAATACATACTTACGAGGAACGGATAGAACCCTTAGAAAAGGAAAGTGAAAAGGCAAAGGCTTTTTTAAAGTTCTCTGAAGAGTTAAAAATAAATGAAATAAATATAATAATAGACTTCATAGAAAAAACTAAAAATAACATAAGTGATTTAAGTTTAAAAATTAAAAACGCAACTACTGCCATTGAGAGTGGCTTAAGAGAAAAAGAAGCTTTAAAGAAAGAATTAGATAGATGGAACAAAGAGCTTGAAGACTTTGATAATAAGATAGCGCAAGATAGGCAGCTTTATTATGACAATAAGGCTAATCATCAAAATATTTTATCAGAAATTAAGCTTCTAAGCGAAAGAATAGAAGGTATAGACAAAAATATACTGAGAATAGAAAACGATATTCAAGACTTCAATAGTAAGATAGAAGTTGAGAATGAGAGAATTGATGGATTAGAGTTACAGCTTTATACCCTAAAGGAACAGCAAAAGGATATTAATGAAGAAATTTTGAGGAGAGAGGAAGAAATAGATAAAATAAATGTAACTATATCCACGGAGTCCTCAAAATTAAAGGCTTTAGAAGAAAAGAAATCCAAACTTTCTAATGAGAAAAATACTTATACAAGTAATATAGGTATTATTGGTAACAATATGGAGCTTTTAAAAGCAACTATTGAAAATTTAAGAATTAATGCAGAAAGCTTTAATAATTCTATTACCATAAATAATGGAACAAAAGCTTCTTTACTTGGTGAAGTGGAAAGAGTTCAAGAAAAAGTTACAGCTTATGAAGAGGAAATAAAAGAAAATAAAAAGAACATTGGAAAGTTAAAGCATAGTTTGACCCTAAGTGAGAAAAAGCTAAAGGAGAAGACTATAGAAACAAACAGGCATGAAGCTAATTTAAATGCCCTTATAAGCTTAGAAAATCAATATGAAGGGTACAATAAATCAGTAAAAAACTTAATGCAACATATGAATAATGGTAGTATTAAAAACATTAAAGGTCATTGTTTTGTACTTGGAGAAATTATCAAGGTTACTCAAAAATATGAAACTGCCATCGAGATAGCCATTGGAGGAGCCATTTCTAACGTGATTACAGAGGAAGAGGAGGGCGCAAAGGTATTAATTAGTTATCTTAAAAGCCGCAATTTAGGTAGAGCCACCTTCCTTCCAATGAACATTGTAAAGGGAAGGGTTCTTCAGGTAGAACAAAATATAAAAAATAAACCAGGATATATAGGGATTGCTAGTGAACTTATAGAGTTTGAGCCTAAGTTTAAAGGTGTAATTGACTATGTGCTTGGAAAGACCATTATATGTGGCAATATGGATCAAGCTTTAGAAATTGCTAAGGCTTCAGGTTACAAACATAAAATTGTAACTTTAGAGGGAGAAATCATAAACCCTGGTGGAGCACTTACAGGGGGAAGCGTATACTCTAGGACTGCTAGCATTATAGGAAGAAAAAGAGAAATTGAGGAGTTAACTTTAAAGGTTAAGGAAAATAACGAAAAAATTGAAGCTCTAAGTGAAGAAGTGAAAATTTATAATGAAGACATTAAGAACCTTGACGAAAGAAACTTAAATTTAAGAGATGAAGTACATTTTGAGAGTATTGAAATTACGAAAATCCAAGGAAAAGTTAATTCTATTAGTGAAGACACGTTTAAGCTTAGTAAAAGTTTAGAGAAGGCTAATATAGAGCTAAATAATAGCCTAGACAAGTTAAAGGACTTAGAACTAAATATAGATGAGTGTAGTAAAAAATTAATTAAAATAGAAGAAGAACTTGCAGATATTGAAAGCATTTATGAATTGCTTAACAAGGAGGTAAAGCAAGGTTTAGATGTTATTGACAGCATAAAGAATAAACTCACAGATTTTAAGATAAAAAGAGCTCAGGTTGACGAAAGTTTAAATAATAAGATTATTGAGATTCAAAGACTAAAAAATGATATAGAAGGTTATAATCTTAAGATTGAAGAGTTAAGAAATGAAACTCATACTTATGATAAAACAAAGGAAATTTATAACCAAAGTTTAGAGGAAAATAGAGAAAAGACAAAAGAACTTTTAGAAATGTTAGAAGCCTTAGAAGAAAAATTTAAGGATAATGAAGTTGAGAGAATAAAGTTCAAGGAGCAAATTAATTTAGTTAATTCTAAAATTGAAACTTTAAACTTAGAGTTTGATAAAGTTGAGAAGGAATACCATAGACATCAAGTTGCTTTAGTTAAAATTGAAACTGAAGAGCAAGGATTTATGGAAAAATTAAATGAGGAATATGAGCTTACTTATGCTGAAGCCTTAAAGTATAAAATGGAAGTAGTAAACATATCTTCTCTTAAGGAAAAGGTACAAAACTTAAAAAGAGAAATCTCTGCTCTTGGAGTGGTAAATGTTGGAGCAATTGAAGAATTTAAAGAAGTTAAAGAAAAGTTTGAGTTCATGAGTGGTCAAAGAGCTGACTTAGTAAATGCCAAAGAAGACTTGCTAAAAGTAATTAGTGAGATGACAGAAAAAATGAAAGTAGTGTTTAGGGAGAACTTTGAGAAACTTAGAGCTAACTTTGATGAGACCTTTAGAGAATTGTTTAAAGGTGGAAGTGCAGATTTAATTCTTCAAGAAGGGGATGAATTAACTTCTAAAATTGAAATAAATGTAGAACCACCAGGAAAGAAACTTCAAAACATTAATCTAATGTCTGGAGGAGAAAAGGTTTTATCCGCAATAGCCCTATTATTTGCTATACTTAAGATGAAGCCAACTCCATTCTGTATATTAGATGAGATAGAAGCTGCTCTTGATGATGCCAATGTCATAAGATATGCTGAGTTCTTAAAAAAGTTTTCAAAGAATATACAGTTTATAGTTATTACCCATAGAAAGGGCACCATGGAAGCTAGTGATATGCTTTATGGAGTTACTATGGAGGAAAAGGGTGTATCAAAGGTAGTTTCTGTGAATTTAACTAGATAAGAATTTTTAATTTTTTTTAATAAAGGAGTGAAGTGTATGTTTGGAGGTTTTTTTGAAAAGCTTAAAGCAGGACTTTCAAAAACTAGAGATAGTATCAATGATGCAGTAACACAAGTTTTAAAGCTTGCAGTAAATATTGATGAGGACTTATATGAGGAATTAGAGGAGATTTTAATAACTAGCGATATAGGAGTAGAAACTTCTGTAGAAATTATTGAAAGACTTAGAGCAAAGGTTAAAGCTGAAAGAATAAAAGACCCTGCAGAAATTCTCCCTGCAATGAAAGAAGTAATTATTGAGATTCTTGGAGACTATGAAAATTCAATAATACCTGAGAAAACTCCTCAAGTTAAGCTAATCATAGGTGTAAATGGGGTAGGTAAAACTACTTCCATTGGAAAAATAGCAGCAAGGATTAAAAATAATAATTATAAGGTACTTCTTGCGGCAGCAGATACTTTTAGAGCTGCGGCCATAGACCAGCTAGAAATTTGGAGTAAGAGAGCCGGGGTTGATATAGTTAAACACCAAGAAGGATCAGATCCGGCCGCTGTAGTGTATGATGCAGTTCAAGCGGCTAAAGCTAGAAAAGTAGATGTATTAATTTGTGACACTGCAGGAAGACTTCATAATAAAAAAAATCTTATGGATGAACTTGGAAAAATAAACAGAATTATTGATAGAGAGTTTGAAGAGGCAGATAAGGAAACTCTGTTAGTATTAGATGCTACTACAGGTCAAAATGCGGTTATTCAGGCAAAACAGTTTATGGAAGTTTGTCCTATTGACGGTATTATTTTAACTAAGCTTGATGGAACTGCAAAAGGTGGAGTTGTTATTTCTATTAAAAACACTTTAAACATACCTGTTAAATATATAGGAGTGGGAGAAGGTGTAGATGATCTGCAGGAATTTAAAGCAAGAGAATTTGTTGAAGCTTTATTTTAGGCATTTTCAAAAAATAAATAAGTCAATCTGCTCGTCTATTTTGTGATATACTGCGTCAACAGAACCCTTAGATAGCCCCACTATCTGCGGAACCTGTTTTCTTGTCTGCACAAGCTTGCTTGTGAACACAAAATATCCTTCACATCTTGGACTTGTTATTTATTTTCAAATGCCTTAATTTATAAATTTATAGGGGTGTTAAGTAAAACTACTTGACACCATATATTCAATCTGTTAATATATCATTTGTGAGTGGGGTGATAATATGGAAAAAAGATTAGAGATATCCCTACTATTAGATTTTTATGGACCATTGCTTACAGAGAAACAAAGAGATATTATGGATTTATACTTTAATAATGATTTGTCTCTTTCAGAAATTGCAGAAAACACTAATGCTAGTAGGCAAGCAATTCATGATTTAATTAAAAGATGTGATAATCTTTTAATGGAATATGAGGAAAAACTTCATTTAATGGAAAGAGCCATAACTATAGAAAACTCCAAAAATAGGATTATTAACAGATTGAAGAATCTAGAAGAAACTTTAAGTAAAGAAGAAAATAAAGAAATAATCAACGATGTTATAAAAGACATCGCGGAGAATATATAGGAGGTTTATCATGGCTTTTGAAGGATTATCTTCTAAGTTACAGGAAACCATTAAAAAGTTAAAAGGCAAAGGAAAACTTTCTGAAAAAGATATTAAGGAAGCTATGAGAGAAGTTAAACTTGCACTTTTAGAAGCTGACGTAAATTATAAGGTTGTTAAAGACTTTGTAAAAATAGTTAGTGAAAAATGCCTTGGTAATGAGGTAATGGAGAGCTTAACTCCAGGTCAGCAAGTAATTAAAATAGTTAATGATGAGTTAACTACTCTTATGGGAACCACAGAAAGTAAACTGGAATTTGTTAATCATGGTATTACTGTAATTATGTTAGTTGGATTGCAAGGTGCAGGTAAAACCACTATGGCAGGAAAACTTGCGCTAAACCTTAGGAAAAATAATAAAAAACCTCTCTTAGTGGCAGGTGATATTTATAGACCAGCAGCCATAAAGCAATTACAGGTTGTTGGAAAGTCTATAGATATACCCGTGTTTACTATGGGAGATAAAATAAGCCCTGTAGATATTGCAAAAGCAGGAATAGAAAATGCAAAAGATAACGGCTGCAATGTAGTTATTATAGATACAGCTGGAAGACTTCATATAGATGAAGTACTTATGGATGAGCTAAAGCAAATCAAAGCTTCAGTAAGCCCATCAGAGATATTATTAGTTGTAGATGCAATGACAGGTCAAGATGCTGTAAATGTTGCAGAAACCTTTAATAATTCCTTAGATGTAACTGGTGTTGTTTTAACTAAGCTTGATGGTGATACAAGAGGAGGAGCTGCTCTTTCTATTAAATCCATAACTGGTAAACCAATAAAGTTTGCTGGTATGGGAGAGAAGATGACAGACCTTGAGGTATTCCACCCAGAGAGAATGGCTTCTAGAATTTTAGGTATGGGTGATGTGCTTTCTCTTATTGAAAAAGCTCAAGCAGCTATAGATGAAAAGAAAGCTCAAGAGCTTGGAAATAAAATGCTTAACCAAGAGTTTAACTTTGAGGATTTCCTTGAAACAATGAATCAAATGAAGAATTTAGGCCCACTAGGAAAAATTATAGAAATGATTCCAGGGTTCAATGCAAAAGAACTTAAGGGTGTAGATCTTTCTCAAAGTGAAAAGGAAATGGCAAAAATTGAAGCTATAATAAAATCAATGACAGCAGCTGAAAGAAAGAATCCAAATTTAATTTCTTCTTCCCCTTCAAGAAAGAAAAGAATTGCAAATGGTTCTGGAACCACAATTCAAGCAGTAAATAAGATACTAAAAGATTTTGAAAGTATGAAGAAGATGATGAAGCAAATGAAAGGTATGACTAAGCCAGGTAAGAAAGGTTTATTTGGAAAACTACCTTTTTAGAATATAAATATTGAGATATATAACTTAACCCTTTGAAGGAGGTGAAAAACATGGCAGTAAAAATCAGATTAAGAAGAATGGGTGCTAAAAAAGCTCCTTTTTACAGAATTATCGTAGCTGATTCAAGATCTCCAAGAGATGGAAGATTTGTAGAAGAGATTGGATACTACAACCCAACTACAGAGCCAGTTACTGTAAAAATCGATGAAGAAAAAGCTAGTAAATGGATAAAAAATGGTGCACAACCAACAGACACAGTTAAAAGACTTTTCAACAATGCAGGCATAAAATAGAAAAGTTCAATTGATTGGAGGCGCATTCCATGAAAGAATTACTTGAAATTATTGCTAAATCATTAGTTGATAATCCCGATTCTGTTCAAGTAAATGAAATTGCTGGTGAGCACTCAATAATTTTAGAATTAAAGGTTGCTCAAGAGGATATGGGTAAAGTAATTGGAAAACAGGGAAGAATAGCTAAAGCTATCAGAACTGTTGTTAAAGCAGCGGCTATTAAAGAAAATAAAAGAGTTGTTGTGGAGATAATATAAGAGTTAGGGATACCTAACTCTTATTTTGATATATTGAAGTTTTATCCTAATAAGATTTGGCTATACTATATAGAAGCGTTCTTCTAAGGTATAATAAAATATACATAATAAAAAAGGAGAAAATTTGTTATGAAAGAGTTTATGAGCGTAGGACAAATTTCTAAACCTCATGGAATCAGAGGAGAAGTAAAGGTAATTTCACTGATGGATAGTTTAGAAGAGTTTAGAGGGCTAAAAAAGGTATTTATAGATGGAGAGATAAGAGAAATTACCTCAGTTAAGCTTCAAAATGATAGGGCTATCTTAAAGATAGAAGGTATTGATACTGTTGAGATGGCAGAAAGGTATAGAAATAAATACCTTATGATAAATAGAGAAGCGGCTAAAGAACTTGAGGAAGGCACTTATTATATTGCAGATTTAATTGGATGTACTGTTGTAGATACTGAAGACAAGGAATTAGGACAGGTTTTTGATGTTATTCAAACAGGCAGCAATGATGTGTATTGGGTTAAAGGTAAAGGTAAAGAAGAAGTTTTAATTCCTGCCTTAAAGGATATAGTGGTTAGTGTAGATGTAGAAAATAGCAAAATAGTAATTAAACCTGTGCATGTTTGGTCAGAATGAAGATAGACATATTAACTTTATTTCCAGAGATGTTTCAAATTTTTAACCACAGTATCATAGGTAGAGCTCAAGAGAGTAGTTTGATCAATATAAGTGCTGTAAACATAAGAGATTTTTCCTTGAATAAACATAAAAAAGTTGATGACTACCCTTATGGTGGGGGGGCTGGCATGGTAATGCTAGCCCAACCTATAGTAGATAGTATTTTGGAAGTGAAAAAACGTAATAGGGGAAAAGTTATATTCTTAGGGCCTAGAGGAAAGACTTTTAATCAAGAGATAGCTAAGGAGTTAAGCAAAGAAGAAGAACTGATATTTTTGTGTGGTCACTATGAAGGCATAGATGAAAGAGCTTTTAAATACATAGATATGGAACTCTCCCTTGGAGACTTTGTTTTAACTGGAGGAGAAATGGCATGTATACCTATAGTTGATAGTATATGTAGGCTGATTCCCGGAGTTTTAGCAAGTGAAGAGAGTTTTAGTGAAGAATCTTTCTATAGTGGATTATTAGAGTATCCTCAGTACACTAGACCAGTAGAATTTCAGGGGGATACAGTGCCAGAGGTATTGATGTCAGGTCACCATGAAAATATAAGAAAATGGAGAAGAACTCAATCCTTAATTATTACTAAGGAGAGACGAAAAGATTTATTTGAAAGCTTTCAGCTAACAAAAGAGGATAAAAAGTTATTAGAGAACTACTATGGAAGAAAAAAATAATATTGCATAAGAAAAAATATTGTGATAAAATGGTCATTGTGCTAGTACGGGCGGTCCTCTGTCATAAGGTATGATTAAGAACGTCAAAATAATATTTAGGAGGGAATGCACATGTTAGATATAATAAGAGCTATAGAAGCAGAACAGTTAAGAAATGACTTACCAAAATTCAATGTTGGAGATTCTGTAAAAGTACATATCAGAATCAAAGAAGGAAACAAAGAGAGAATCCAAATTTTCGAGGGAACTGTTCTTAAGAGACAAAACGGTGGAGCTAGAGAAACTTTCACTGTAAGAAGAGTTGCTTATAATGTTGGAACAGAGAAAACTTTCCCAATAAACTCACCAGTTATCGAGAAAATCGAAGTTGTGAGAAGAGGTAAAGTAAGAAGAGCTAAGTTATTCTACCTAAGAAACAGAGTAGGTAAGGCAGCTAAAGTTAAAGAATTAATATAAGAAAATGGGACTCTCGAGTCCCTTTTTTTATTATATATGAAATTAAAAAATTTATTTAAAAATATAGGTAAAATATTGGAGTTCATGGAGAAGTTCAAGGGCTAAAGATTATAAGTTATGTAGATTTGTTCAAAAGACCATGTTACATGAATCCATTGGTACATATAAGAAAATTAATTTTAAATAAGCTGAGACAAAAATAATTAAATAGATTATACATATTTGAGATATAGTTAATAATATTAAGAAGTAAAAAACACCTAGGAGTGATGAAATAAATGAGTATAAATTGGTTTCCTGGCCATATGGCTAAAACTAGAAGAGAGATAAAAGAAAATTTAAAACTTGTAGATGCAGTAATTGAAATTAGAGACGCAAGGATAGCATATTCTAGCTCTAACCCAGATATACAAGAAATCTGTAAAGATAAGCCTCGCATAATACTTTTAAATAAAAGTGATTTAAGTGAGGAAAGTGTTACTAACCAATGGGTTAGAAAGCTATCTAACAGCTATACAAAAGTTTTATCTGTCAACTGTCTAACTGGAGCAGGATTAAATAAAATTAAACCAGCTTTAGATGAAATTCTTAAAGAAAAACATGATAGAATGAGAAGTAAGGGTATAGTAAACATAGTCACTAGAGTTATGGTAGTAGGTATTCCTAATGTTGGAAAGTCCACATTTATTAACAAAATGGCTAAGAATAATATAGCAAGAACAGGAGATAGACCAGGGGTTACTAAAAGTAAACAATGGATTAAAACTAAAATCGGAATCGAACTTATGGATACTCCAGGAGTTTTATGGCCAAAGTTTGAAGATGAAAAAGTTGGTCTAAACTTAGCTTTTACAGGGGCCATTAAAGACGAAATAATGGATGTTGAGGAATTAGCCTTAAAGTTAATTGAAAGGCTTCAAACTACTCACCCTAAAAGATTAATAGAAAGATATAAACTTAACTCCTTAGAAGAAATGCCAATAGATAATATGGATAACATAGGTAGAAAAAGGGGAGCTGTAATTTCTGGAGGAAACATTGATTATAATAGAGTAGCTGTAATGCTTTTAGATGAATTTAGGGGTGGAAAACTGGGATCAATATCACTAGAAGGACCTGATTTTGGTGAGGAGATAAAAGAAGAAGCAGAAGAGGAAACTAAAGGTGAAATAAAAGAGGCTATAAAAGAAGAAGTTAAAGAAGAGATGAATAATGAATAATTTAATTGTACTACAGAATATACAAAATATGAATTCAAATGAAATTAAAGCATTAATAAAGGAGTTTATGAATAGTTATTCAGTAAAAGATCATGAAGAACTATATTTAAAAGTTGCACAAACATTAAGTGAAGATAAAAGAAAGAATGTAAATAGTATGGGCAAATCTCTACAAAAGCAAGTGGAAAGCTATAAAAGTGAGGTTTTAAGAGTTGAAAGCCTTTATAATTTTGATAAGAGCTACGGCTATAAGCTGGTTGCAGGAGTAGATGAAGTAGGTAGAGGACCTCTTGCGGGGCCAATTGTTTCGGCTGCTGTAATATTAGATTTAAATACAGTGGATTTTATACTTCATATCAATGACTCAAAAAAACTAACTCCAAGCCTAAGGGAGGAGTTGAGTCAAATTATCAAAGAAAAGGCTTTAGCTTATAGTATTGCAGTTCTTGATAATGAGGAAATTGATAAAAGAGGCATAGGCTTTTGTAACAATGAAGTGTTTAAGCTGGCTATAGATAGACTTAAGGTTAAACCAGAATTAGTATTATCTGATGGATATGCAATAAAAGGTTTTGCTTTGAAGAATGAGTTTGTAATAAAGGGAGACACTAAGAGTGCTTCAATAGCATGTGCATCGATTTTAGCTAAGGTTTATAGAGATAATATGATGAAAGAATACAGTAACGCTTATAGTGAGTATGGCTTTGAGCATAATGTGGGTTATGGAAGCAAGGATCATGTAGACGCAATTAAAAAGTATGGAATTACTAAAATACATAGAAAGTCCTTCTTAACTAAAATTTTGAGTAATGAGTAGATTTATATAAAATTTAAATTAAACTTATACTTTTTATAAAATCAGGGATAGGTATTATAATCATCCCTGATTTTTTTATATTCTTTAAAATTAATATTTATTAAATTACAATCACAATTTAAAAGAAAAATAATTCTATTGTAATTAGTATCTAAAAAAGATTAAAAAAAGTATTGTGAAGAATATTAAGCTATGGTGGAAGTTCTAAAGTCGCTGTTTAAACTGTACTTATTTGTTCTTTAAAACCTTAGCGGAAATAAATGATGAATCATATAGGACTTAACTTCTAATTTTTATCTCAGTTTAAGGAAGTAGTTTATATATTTAAACTTACAAGTATATGAAACTTTTTACTTGTTTAGTTAAGAAACTTGAAAGGCATCCTTAATTAATTTAATTGAATAGTTATCATCCTCATTATTTAGTATTACCTCTATAACATCAAATCTAAAACTAAATTTATGAAGCTTTTTCTTTAAAATGTAAAACTGGGCAGTCTTATTAATTTTATACTGTTTTAAGTTAGTTACACTTTCTCCGGGGCTGCCATAAAGAGAGCCATATCGAGTCTTAACTTCAACAAAACAAATATACTTATTATCTTTGGCTATAATATCAATTTCACCTATTTTGCACTTAAAGTTTCTTTCGAGAATTGTGTATCCCATCTCCTTTAAATAGTTTTCAGCAATACTTTCACCGTAAGAGCCTATGCTTTTATTTAATACACCCATTGAACCATCCTTTCTTATGGTTACAAAATTAGTTTCCCATAATATAATATTAAAACAAGTCCATGTAAGTTTCAAGAATAAATTCCATAATATGTATTGAATTTTGGTATCTTTGCTACTTACCTATTGTAAAAACATAATGTTTACTAATTTAAATTTGTAGGTTTATACAATTTATATTTGGCAATAATTACGTTATAAGGAATCTGAAAATAAATAACAAGTCAAATATGTGAAGGATATTTTGTGTTCACAAGCTTGCTTGTGCAGACAAGGAAACAGGGTCCGCAGATAGTGGTGCTATCAAAGGGTTCTGTTGACTCAGTATATCACAAAATAGACGAGCAGATTGACTTATTTATTTTTTGAAGATGTCTAAATGTAAGAAAGGTGATATTATGGCAATACAAATATTATGTGCCACTTTTTTTGGTGTTGAAGGAGTAATAGTTAATGTAGAAATAGATATTTCTTATGGTCTACCAACATTTAATATAGTTGGATTAGGAGATGTAGCAGTAAAGGAATCTAAAGAACGGGTAAGAGCTGCCATAATAAATTCAGGCTTTGAATTTCCAGTAGGAAGAATAACTATAAATTTGGCTCCTGCAGCTTTAAAAAAAGAAGGTTCCCATTTTGACTTACCAATAGCCATAGGACTTTTAGTTGCTACTGATCAAATATCAGTAGAGAGTATGGAAGGGTATTTGTTTATGGGGGAATTATCTTTAAATGGACATTTGAAAAGGATTAAGGGGGCTCTGCCTATCATTATTGAAGGAGTTAAGCATGGAATCCATAAATATATAATTCCAGAAGAAAATATTGAGGAGTGTAGCATTGTAAAAAATGCAGAGGTGTATCCCTTAGAAACGTTAACTCAAGTAGTGAATTATTTAAAATACAAGGATATGATGCCTCATAAAGTTAATAAGGAATTTAAAAGCATAGTCAATGAACTAGATTTTAGTGAAGTTATAGGACAAGAAGCTACAAAAAGGGCCCTTGAAGTCGCAGCAGCAGGAAACCACAATATTTTATTGCATGGAGCTCCAGGCTCTGGTAAAACAATGCTAGCTCAAAGGATAATTTCTATACTTCCGGAACTTACTTATGAGGAGTCCTTAGAGGTTACAAAAATTTATAGTGTTAGTGAAGGCGTTGGTAAGACAGGACTGATTAATACAAGACCTTTTAGAAATCCTCACCATACAATAACCTCCATAGCGCTTATAGGAGGAGGACGGAATCCAAGTCCGGGAGAAGTTTCCTATGCTCATAATGGAGTTTTATTTTTGGATGAAATATTAGAGTTTAATAAAACCTGTCTCCAGGTTCTAAGACAACCTTTAGAAGAAAAAGAAGTTAAGCTTTCAAGGGTAAGTGGAACAATAAAGTACCCAGCAAATTTCATGCTAGTAGGTGCCTTAAATCCTTGTCCTTGTGGTTATTTTGGCACTAATGTGAAGAGCTGTAAGTGCTCAGACTATGAAGTTAAAAAGTATGCTTCTAGGCTTTCGGGACCTATTCTTGATAGGATAGATATTTTTTCTTCGGTAAATCCTATATCCTACGAGGAAATAAATAAAAGAGCCTATGGAGAAAGCTCAGAAGATATAAGATTTAGAGTAAATAAAGCAAGGAAGCTCCAGAGAGAAAGATTTAAGGGGGAGGGAATAAGCTGCAATTCACAAATGAAGGAAAAACATCTTAGAGAGTACTGTCAGTTAAATGATAAATCTAATAGGGTGTTAGAGCTAGCTTTTAAAAAATTTTCCTTAAGCACTAGAGCTTATAGTAGAATACTTAAGGTTGCTAGGACCATTGCAGATTTAAATGAAAAGGCTAAAATAGATGAAAAAGATATAATCGAGGCTCTTCAATATAGAAAGTTCATTGATGAAAGTATTATTTAATTTATAGTACAAAAGCCGAAGTATAGATGCTTTGTATTTTTAAACATAAAGAGAATTGGTATCAGAATGAGGGAGTCTTTTATCTTATAGGTAAAATATAAAGCTTATTGAGTTAAGTTAATGTAGTTCATAAATTAAAACGTTATTTTATGGAGAGGTATGATATGGAAATATTAAAATTGTGGTTTTCGATTGTTGAATTATCAACCACAATCAAATTAAAGCTGTTAAATGAGTTTGAAAGTGTTGAAAATATAAGAGAATTTGTAATCACACATAAAAATATTAACTATGAAGATAATAAGGTATTAAGTAGGCTCACTAAAGCCTATGATTTACCAAAGCTGTATAATCTTTTAGAAAAAGTTGAAAAAGAAAACATAAATATGAGTACAATAGGCGAGAAAAATTATCCGCAAAGTTTAGAGTTATTAGATGATGCTCCCTATACCCTTTTTTATAAAGGTGATATTTCTAGACTTAATAATAGCACAAACGTAGCTGTAGTGGGATCAAGAAGATGTACACCTTATGGAAAAGATATTACAAAGATAATAACAAAGGAAATGGTTAATAGTAACATAAATGTAGTCAGTGGTATGGCTAAGGGCATAGATTGCATTGCGCACAAAACGGCTATAGATAATAAAGGATATACTGCAGCTGTGTTAGGCTGTGGAGTAGATGTTGTTTATCCAAGGGAAAACAATAACCTTTATAATGAAATAATTTCCTGTGGAGGGTGTATAATTAGTGAATTTCCACCAGGTACCACTCCGCGACCTATGTATTTTCCTATTAGAAACAGAATAATTAGTGGGCTTAGTAAATTGATTATAGTTGCAGAAGCAGGTGAGAAAAGTGGGTCTCTAATAACAGCCACTAGAGCTTTAGAGCAAGGTAAAGATGTATTAGCAATACCTGGGTCCATATTCTCAGCGGAGAGTAAAGGGACAAATAAGTTGATTAAAGAAGGGGCTCATGTATTTACAGGAGTTGAGGATGTTTTTCAGATATTAGGAGTACAAAGAGATAGAAAAAATAAAAGCATAAATAGCAAAGATAGCATTGGAAATAATAATAAAAACAGTAGAGTTTTAAATGAAATATATAAGGTTATAGATAATAATCCTATACATATAGATGATATAATGCGATTAACTAATGTTGACATAAAACAATTATATGAGTTATTATTTGAAATGCAACTAAAAGATGAAATACTATGCTTAAGTGGTAACTTTTATGTAAGAGTTAATAAAAGTATTTAAAGCTAAATTTTTAGAATACAATTTTATTATATAAGTTCTAGAGTTACTAAGAAAGTAAGGAGTGCCATATAGAAGTAAAGTATTGACTGCATATACTTGTATATGGAAAAATAAAGCTAGTAAAACTAAGTTCTTAAAAAGGTTTAAACTAATGAGTAATAAAAACTTGCATTAATTGATAAATATGTATACTATAAGTGTTGAAAAAATATGAACATTTATTTAAATATTAAAAAAAACATCCATATAAAGCATGACTTAAGATATATTAGTATTTTAGGTTGTATAGATAACAATTAAGAGCAAGGTATAAACCAAATAAAGTAAATATATATAAAGCATAAACTGCTGGAGGGGATAAGATGGGTCAGAAACTAGTGATAGTTGAATCACCAGCTAAAGCAAAAACAATAAAAAAGTATTTGGGTAAAAATTATATAGTTGAGGCGTCCATGGGGCATGTAAGAGATTTACCTAAGAGCCAACTTGGTGTTGATATTGAAAATAACTATGAGCCCAAATATATAACTATTAGGGGAAAAGGCGAATTATTAGATAAATTAAAAAAAGAAGCCAAAAAAAGTGAGAAAATTTATTTAGCAACGGACCCTGATAGAGAAGGAGAAGCTATATCTTGGCATTTAGCTAAGGTTTTAAAGATTGACGAAACAGATAAATGTAGGATTGAATTCAATGAAATAACTAAAAACGCAATAAAAAATGCAATAAAGAGCCCAAGAGCAATAAATGAAAATGTATTTAATGCTCAACAGGCAAGAAGAGTTTTAGATAGATTAGTTGGATACGAGATAAGTCCTATTTTGTGGAGAAAAATAAAGTGGGGTTTAAGTGCAGGAAGGGTTCAGTCAGTAGCTCTTAGAATAATTTGTGATAGAGAACAGGAAATTAATAAATTTATTCCTAAAGAGTATTGGACTATTGAGGGAAAAATGCATAAAAAAGGAGAAGTTAATGCTTTTCTTATAAAACTTCATAGTAAAGATGGTAAGAAAATTGAAATAAGTACTGAAGAAGAGAGCAATGCAATAATTAAAGAACTAGAAAGTAAGGACTTTGTAGTAAAAAGTATTAAAGCTACTGAAAAAACTAAGAATCCACTACCACCTTTTACAACTAGTACTTTACAACAGGATGCATATAGAAAAATAAACTTTTCTACTAAGAAAACAATGTCTACTGCACAACAACTTTATGAAGGAATAGAGATAAAAGGATTTGGAACAGTAGGTTTAATTACTTATATGAGAACAGATTCTGTGAGAGTATCTGATGAAGCTCAACAAGTAGTATCTGAATTTATAAAAGATATCTTCGGTGAAAAATACTTACCTACTTCAAAAAGAATTTATAAGGGTAAAAAAAATGCTCAGGATGCTCATGAAGCTATAAGGCCTACTCATTTTGAAATTACCCCTGAAATTGCTAAAGGAAGTTTAAATAATGATCAGTATAGGCTCTATAGCTTAATATGGAATAGGTTTGTGGCAAGTCAAATGGCTTCTTCAATTATAGATTCTACTACTATAAATATTGATAATGGTCCCTATGGTCTAAAAGCATCGGGTTACAAGGTTAAATTTGATGGATTTACTAAAGTTTATGCTGTAGAAAGTGAAGAAGAAGATGAAGCAGTTAAACTTCCAAAGTTAGAGGAAAATGAAATTCTAATTAAAAAGTCTATTGAAGGAAAACAGCATTTTACTCAACCGCCTGCAAAATTCTCGGAAGCATCTTTGGTAAAAACTTTAGAAGAGAATGGAATAGGAAGACCAAGTACCTATGCACCAACAATTTCTACTTTATTAGATAGAAAATACGTAGAAAGAAATAAAAAAGTTTTAGAACCTACAGAGCTAGGCTTTATTGTAAATAACTTGATGAATGAATACTTTAAACAGATTGTAGACGTAGAATTTACAGCAGATATGGAAGATAAGTTAGATAGAGTGGAAGAAGGAAAAGAACAATGGAAGGATATTGTTAATAATTTCTTTACTCCATTAAAGACAGCTATAGATATTGCTGAAAAAGAAATAGCTAAAATAACTATTGAAGACAAAGTATCTGAAGTAAAATGTGATAAATGTGGAAGATTTATGGTTATTAAGCAAGGTCGATTCGGAGATTTTCTTGCCTGTCCTGGATATCCAGATTGCCAAAATACAAAGCCAATAGCTAAGGAAGTTGAAGCTCCATGTCCAAAGTGTGGAGGAAAGGTACTAGAAAAGAGAAGTAAAAAAGGTAAGACTTTTTTTGGATGTGATAATTATCCAAACTGCGACTTTGTAAGTTGGCATGAACCAAGTAGAGAAAAATGTCCAAATTGTGGAGAAATCATGTTGAAGAGATATTCTAAAGCAAAAGGTGATTATTTAGAGTGTAGTAATAAAGAATGTAGGTATAAAAAATTAATAAATGGTTAATAAATAATTATAAAAGAAAAAACTAAATATTAATTATGGCACAATATGTCGAAAAATAATATAATTTTGTTGAAATTGGAATAGTACTATGGTATTATTAGTTGTGGAAAACACAATTCTAAAAATTTTCAATTACACAAATGTTTTGAATTGTTGCCGAAAGTAAGAATGATAGTTGAAAATTATTATAGAGAAAGAATTATTACCCAAATAAGGAGTATAGGAGGAATTTAAGTGTCACTATTAGATAAAACTAGGAAATTAAATAAGATATTGCAAAAGTCTGGTACTGAGCCAGTAGTATTTGATGATATCTGCCAATTATTAAGTGATGTGCTTGACTGTAATGTTTACATAATAAGCAGAAGAGGAAAAGTTTTAGGATATAATTTATCAGGCGGATTTGAGTGTGATGAAGTTAAAAATGAAGTTCTAGACGGAATGAGATTTCCAGAGAGCTATAACGGCAAATTGTTAAATGTGGATGAAACTAAAGCAAACCTAGCAAGTAAAGGGATTTGTGTTTTTGAAAATGGTAAAGATTGTGGTTTAGATAATAAGCTAACTACTATTGTGCCAATTAACGGAAATAGAGAAAGATTAGGAACTTTACTCTTATCTAGATTTGGAACTTCTTTTACAGAGGATGATTTAGTTTTAGCTGAATACAGTGCAACTATAGTTGGAATAGAAATTTTAAGATCAAAGGCTGAGCATATTGAAGAAGAAGCTAGAAAGAAAGCTATAGTTCAATTGGCGATAGGAACTCTTTCTTACTCAGAGCTTGAAGCAGTAGAGCATATATTTAACGAATTAGAAGGCAGCGAAGGATTATTAGTTGCTTCTAAAATAGCTGATAAGGTTGGAATAACAAGATCCGTTATTGTTAATGCTTTAAGAAAGTTTGAAAGCGCAGGAGTTATTGAGTCAAGGTCTCTTGGAATGAAGGGAACACACATAAAGATTCTAAACGACAAGCTAATGGATGAATTAAATAAATTAAAATAGTTTATTGAAAATAAGTGGGGGCAATCCCACTTATTTTTTTGTGAAAAATATTATATAAATTTGAAAATAGGTATAAAAAAAGGAAATATGTCTAAATTAATAGATGTGAATTAAAAAATTACATGTTTGAAAATTTTTTATTGAATACTACTTATAATTGTGTTATACTACACAAGGTAAGAAAATACACACATTACTCTATTTGTTGAAAGGTGCCTTATTAAGGTTTTCAATGGAAATGAAAGTAATGGAGGTAAAACCGAGGAGGTATATTAAAAATGGCAGTAATATCAATGAAACAATTATTAGAAGCAGGTGTTCACTTTGGACATCAAACAAGAAGATGGAATCCTAAAATGGCTCCATACATATTCACAGAGAGAAATGGAATCTATATTATAGATTTACAAAAAACTGTGAAGAAAATCGATGAAGCTTATGATTTTATAAAATCAGTAGCTGAAGAAGGAAAAGATATCCTATTTGTTGGAACAAAGAAACAAGCTCAAGAAGCTATTCAAGAAGAAGCTATCAGATCAAGCATGCACTTTGTTAACAACAGATGGTTAGGTGGAATGCTAACTAACTTCAGAACTATTAAAGCTAGAATAGGAAGATTAGAAGAATTAGATAAAATGGAACAAGATGGAATATTCGAAGTTCTTCCAAAGAAAGAAGTTACTCAACTTAAAAATGAGAGAGAAAAATTAGAGAAAAACCTTGGCGGAATCAGAAACATGGATGCTAAGAAAATTGGAGCATTATTTGTTGTTGACCCAAGAAAAGAGAAAAATGCTATATCAGAAGCTAAAATATTAGGAATACCTGTTATTGCAATAGTTGACACAAACTGCGATCCAGATGAAGTTGATTATGTAATCCCAGGAAACGATGATGCAATCAGAGCTGTAAAACTAATCACTGAAAGATTAGCTGATGCTATAATCGAAGCAAGACAAGGCGAGCAAATAGCTGAATAATATTAGTTTGCTGATTATAAGAAATTAAACCACAAGTAAAAACAGCCTCATCTATGGTTGTAAAGAGAAAATAAATTTATAAGGTAGGTGAGAGAAATATTTCTTTCATTTACCTTTTAAATTAGTTATAAAGAGGAGGAATAAAGATGATAACTGCAGGAATGGTTAAAGAACTTAGAGAAAGAACTGGAGCAGGAATGATGGACTGCAAAAAGGCTCTTAATGAAACTAATGGGGACATGGATAAAGCAATTGAGGTATTAAGAGAGAAGGGACTTGCAGCAGCAGCTAAAAAAGCTGGAAGAATTGCAGCTGAAGGTATTGTAACTACATACATTTCAGAAGATATGAAATTAGGTGCAGTAGTAGAAGTTAACTGTGAAACTGACTTCGTTGCAGCAAATGACGAGTTTAAGGCTCTTGTTGAAAATGTAGCTAAAATGGTTGCATTATCAAATGTTAGCACAGTAGAGGAGTTAGTTGCGCAAAAATACATAGCTGATGAAAGTGCAACATTACAAGAAACTGTTACAGCATTAATAGCTAAAATAGGCGAAAATATGTCTGTAAGAAGATTTGAAAGATTTAAAGTTGAAAATGGAATAATCCAAAGCTATATCCATGGAAATGGAAAGATTGGTGTTCTAGTTGAGTTAGCTTGTGAGAAACAAGATCCAGTTTTAGCTACAATTGGTAAGGATATTGCAATGCAAGTAGCAGCAGCTAACCCATTATTCTTAAATAAAGATGCTGTAGACAATGAATCTTTAGAAAAAGAAAAAGAAATCTACAGAGTTCAAGCTTTAAATGAAGGAAAGCCAGAGAATATCGTTGATAAAATGGTTATGGGAAGAGTAAACAAATACTATAAAGAGGTTTGTTTAGTAGAGCAAGTTTGGGTTAAGAATGGTGATTACACTATTACTAAGTATCTTCAAGAAGAATCAAAGAAAATTGGTGCTGACATAACAGTTACAAGATTCGCTAGATTCGAAAGAGGAGAAGGAATCGAGAAGAAAGAAGATAACTTTGCAGAAGAAGTACAAAAAATGCAAGGAAAATAATTTAAAGAAGAGAACTCTATGTTCTCTTTTTTTAAAATAACATGAAATTTTAACTAATGTGATGTAAAAAAAAGTATTTGGAGGTATAATATATATGGAAGCTGCGAAATACAAAAGAGTTATGCTTAAACTTTCTGGTGAGGCTTTAGCTGCAGAAAAGGGATATGGAATTGACTTTGATGTAGCTAATTCAATTGCTGTACAAATTAAGAAACTGGTAGAAATGGGAGTTGAAGTTGGAGCAGTTGTTGGTGGCGGAAACATTTGGCGTGGTAGAAGTGGTGAAGGTATGGATAGAACTACTGCCGACTACATGGGAATGCTAGCTACTTGCATTAATGCCTTAGCATTACAAGATTCCTTAGAAGCTATTGGGGTAAACACAAGGGTTCAAACAGCTATAGAAATGAGAGAGATTGCAGAGCCTTACATTAGAAGAAAAGCTATGAGACATCTAGAAAAAGGAAGAGTTGTGATATTTGCAGCAGGAACAGGAAATCCATATTTCTCCACAGATACCACTGCAGCATTAAGGGCTGCGGAAATTGAGGCAGAAGTGATTCTACTCGCAAAAAAAGTAGATGGTGTTTATGATAAGGATCCACACAAGCATAAGGATGCTGTGAAATTTGAAAATTTATCTTATATTGAGGTTTTAGAAAAAGGATTACAGGTTATGGATTCTACAGCTACATCTCTTTGTATGGATAACAATATTCCGATTCTTGTGTTTGGATTAGATAAGCCAGAAAACATTATAAGAGCTATTAAAGGTGAAGATATTGGTACGTTAGTATCATCTAATACAGTTAAATGCAATAAGTAGATGGAGGGAATTCTATGGTAAAGGATATTATTAAAAATGCTGATGAAAAAATGAATAAAACTATTTCAGTATTTAAAGCTGAATTAGCAACTATGAAGGCTGGAAGAGCAAACCCAACAATGTTAGATAGAATTCAAGTAGAATGCTATGGAAGTATGATGCCACTTAATCAATTAGGAGGAGTTTCAGCTCCAGAGCCAAGAGTATTATTAATTCAACCATGGGATAAAAGCTCGATAAAGGATATAGAAAAGGCAATTTTAAAGTCAGATTTAGGAATAAATCCTACAAGTGATGGTTCAGTTATAAGATTAATTGTGCCTGAATTAACTGAGGAAACAAGAAAAAATCTAGTTAAAACTATTAAAAAAACTGGAGAAGAAGCTAAAGTTGCTATTAGGTCAATAAGAAGAGATGCAAACGAAAAGATAAAGACATTAAAGAAAGATACTACAATCACTGAAGATGAGGCAAAAAAAGCAGAAGACAATATTCAAAAAGAAACTGATAAGTTTATAAAAGAAGTTGACAAGATGATTGAGAGTAAAGAAAAAGAAATTATGGCTGTTTAATTTTATTAATGAAACCTGCAGATTTGCAGGTTTTATTAATAAATTCAAATACTATACTAAAACATAGCCTAATAGAATAAAGTTATATTTGCAGTTATAAGGTTCCATGATGGAATTTTAACTTATTCATATCACCAAACCTTTAAGGAAATCAGGGTAGGAGTCATGTATAAGTTAAGTTTTAACTCTGATTCCCTATATAAGCTTCAAGAAGAAACTTAAACTAATAAGATTTCAAGTAGAGAATTTATATAATGATTGATGGCATTAGAGTTGAAATTAGTTCCTGATAATTACATTTTAGTGACGAAATTAATGTAATTTATGTATAGAAATGGAGAGAGAATAATTGGGTTTGTTTTTTAATAACAAAAGGAAGAAAAGTGAAAAATCGGAAGAAATAATTATAGATAAGACAAATATTCCAGCTCATATTGCTGTTATCATGGATGGCAATGGAAGATGGGCAAAGGAAAGAAATTTACCAAGAACCATGGGGCATAGAGCTGGCATGGATACAATAAGAAAAATAGTAAAAGAGAGCAGTAAGCTAGGGGTAAGGTATTTAACCCTTTATGCATTTTCTACTGAAAACTGGAAAAGACCAGAAGATGAAGTAACAGCACTAATGAAATTAGTTGTGGAGTTCATAGGAAAAGAAATTAATGAGTTGCATAAAAATGAAGTAGTATTCAATGTTATAGGAGATATAAGTAAGCTACCACAAGTGTGTCAGGAATCTATATTTTCTGCAAAAGAAAAAACTAAAAATAATAAGGGTCTAACTTTAAATATTGCGCTGAATTATGGCGGAAGAGATGAGATAGTCAGTGGAGTAAAAAAAATAGCCCAGGAAATTTTAGATAATAATATAAAGGTTGAAGATATAGATGAACAATTAATCTCCAACCATCTTTATACATCTGGAATGCCAGATCCTGATATAGTTATTAGACCAAGTGGAGAGCTAAGATTAAGCAATTATCTTCTTTGGCAAAGTGCTTATTCTGAGTTTTGGTTTTCAAATATAAATTGGCCTGATTTCACCGAAAGAGATCTCCACAAAGCTATAAGTGATTACCAAAATAGAAATAGAAGATTTGGTGGAGTATAGTCTATAAGGGGTGAATTTAATGAATAAACGATATATTGGTGCTTTGGCTTTAGCACCTTTACTGATATTTTTATTTTTAGGAGGATATTATTTAAAATATTTAGTCCTAGTTTTGTCTTTGTGTGGTATGTATGAATTTTACAAAACCACAAAAGAGTGTGATTTTAATCCTATTTCAATAGTAGGATATGTTCTTTGTGTTGCTTACTATTTGCCTTTGGGTCAGGACTTTAATCTTTCAAATCAAAGTTTTTATTTAATTGGAGCTATATTTATTTTAATGATAATTCCAGTTTTAAATACTAAGTACAATTTTATAGATGTGTCTTTAACTATTATGGCATACCTTTATGTAGCTGTATTTTTTAGTTTTATAGTTCTTGTCAATGGAAAACAATATGGAGAGTTCTTAGTTTGGCTCATCTTCATATCTTCTTGGGGCTGTGATACATTAGCATATTATTTTGGAAGGTACTTAGGAAAACGAAAAATTAGCCCTAAAGTTAGTCCGAAAAAAACCCTTGCTGGATCTATAGGAGGGCTAATAGGAAGTATCTTAGGATGTAGTATTTTTGGATATATAATAGGAAATTATGGGGTAAATATACCTACTTATCATTATGTTATTATTGGATTACTAGGTGGTATATTTGGTCAATTTGGAGATTTAGTTGCTTCCTCTATTAAGAGATATGCTAAGGTTAAGGATTATTCAAATTTAATACCAGGACATGGAGGTATATTAGATAGATTTGATAGCATACTTTTTGTATCAGTAATAGTATACTATTATATAACAATTTTTGTGAGGATATAGTGTGCTTGAAAAGTATAAGAATTTAATAACAGTCATGGTCTTACTATTAGTTTTTTTATTATTAACTAAGGTTGTTAATAATTATGTAGAACCAATCTTAATAATTTTTCTATTAACCTATACTTCATCTCCTCTTTATAGGTTAATGAGGGAAAAAAATATTTTTTCCCCTAGTATTAGTTCTATTATTGCACTTTTATTTATTAACGTTATATTTATTATCATTCTTATCTTTATAGGAAGTTTTACTTATAATAAAATATTTTATTTTTTACAAAATCAGTATAATGATTTTATAGAATATGTAGTGGATGTTTGGAATAGTATGGCTTTTGTAACTCATATATCTACAACCACTTTACAAGAAAACATACTTAAGATAACATCCAAATCTTTAAATAACATAGATTTTTTAAGAAAAGGAGCAGTATATACTACCGATGGAATTTTAACATATTTTATAGGTAATATAGCTGCTTATTTTTTATTGAAAGATACAAAAAGTGTATGGAAGGTTATTGAGAAAATCATTACAAAGAATAATGCAGAATTTATTCTTCAAAGAGCAAAGGAAATAGATAAGGTATTTAAAGTTATATTAATGGTTGTAATGTTGAATACTGTAATAACAATTTTAGGGTTTTATATATTAAAGGTAGATAATGCTTTTATGTTAGGAATAGTTTGTGGAATATTAGATATAATTCCAATTATAGGAACAATTTTTGTGTTTGCACCGCTAATATTGTATAATATCTCTAAAGGTTCTTATATCATTGCTATAGGCTTACTTTTATTATATATTTTGTTGATTTTTTATACTCAAATAATAGAAGCTAAGTTTATGAGTAATAAACTGCAAATTCATCCTCTGCCAATGATTTTAGCTATTTATGTAGGTATGAAAATTTCAGGCTTTGTGGGAATTATAATGGCAGTAATATACGTGGTAACGGTAAATGAGATATTATTTATGAAGCCAGAAAAGAAAATTACTTTGTAAGGATATGAATGATTTAAAGTAAATTAATTTGTAATCTAATTTATACTTTATACGTATAGAATAAATATATTTATTTCTTCATTAGTATATAAGTTCAGGTTAATTTTCTACATGGAAGTAGTTTGAAAATATAGATGAGGCTAAAGGCTATAATGTAGTTTATTTATTAGAACATATATGTGAAAATAAATATTTAATGAAGAACTTGGAAAAAATAGTTAGGAGAGATACAGATGAAAAATATAAGTATTTTAGGGGTTACTGGTTCTATAGGTACACAAACTTTGGATGTATTAAGAAATAGTAATGAGGAATTTAATCTAATCGGTATATCTGCAAATAAAAGCTATAAAAAGGTAATAGAAATAATTGAGGAGTTCTCTCCAAAGTATGTAGCAATGATGGATCATAGCTCCTACTTACAAGTTAAGAGTTATTGTGAAGAAAATAATAAGAATATTATAGTTCTTAGTGGAATTGAAGGATTAAATAGAATCTCAACCTT
Organism: Clostridium punense; assembly: GCF_017874425.1. Classification (GTDB taxonomy): domain Bacteria; phylum Bacillota; class Clostridia; order Clostridiales; family Clostridiaceae; genus Clostridium_J; species Clostridium_J punense. The sequence goes on along the minus strand of NZ_JAGGLL010000001.1, from coordinate 96,096 downwards.
AGAAGAAATAGAAATGGTAGTAACTTCTGTTGTAGGCATGATTGGTCTTATTCCAACTATTAATGCTATCAGGGCAAAGAAACATATTGCTCTTGCTAACAAGGAAACGTTAGTAGTGGCAGGAGAGCTTGTCATGAATGAAGCAAAGGAAAATGGGGTAAAAATCCTTCCTGTGGACTCGGAGCACTGTGCAATATTCCAAAGCTTACAAGGAAATAAACATAATGAAGTAAATAAGGTAATTTTAACAGCTTCAGGAGGACCTTTTAGAGGTAAGGAAAGAGATGAACTAAAGGAAATAACACCAGAGCAGGCATTAAAGCATCCAAAGTGGGATATGGGGAAAAAAATATCTATAGATTCTTCTACCCTGGTAAATAAGGGACTAGAGGTTATAGAAGCTCACTTCTTATTTGGGGTTGATTATGATGACATTCAGGTGGTAATTCATCCTCAAAGCATTATCCATTCTATGGTAGAATACATAGATGGAAGTGTAATTGCACAATTAGGTAGTACTGATATGAGGTTGCCAATTCAGTATGCTCTTAATTATCCTAGAAGAGGAAACTCAGTTGCAGAAAAACTTGATTTTTACTCTTTAGGCTCCTTAACCTTTGAAAAGCCAGATATGGATACCTTCCAGTGTCTAAGACTTGCCTATGAGGCAGGGAAAGCAGGAGGAACTATGCCGGCAGTTTTTAATGGGGCAAATGAGATTGCAGTAGAGCTGTTTTTAGATAAAAAGATAAAATACTTACAAATTGAAATGATAATCAAAGAAGCTATGAATAGCTTTGAACATATAATAAATCCAACTCTAGAAGAAATTATAGACATAGATAAAAGAACTAGAGAATATGTTTTAAATAAATACAACAAATAAATTTTAAAAAATTAAAGGGGAGATAGGCATTGCAAACTATAATAACAAATATACCCTATGTGATAATGGCACTTTTAGCTTTTAGCTTACTTATTGTAGGGCATGAGTTTGGACATTTTATTTTAGCTAAAATTAATGGAGTTAAGGTTTTAGAATTTTCTTTAGGAATGGGACCAAAGGTCGTAGGCTTTAAAGGAAAAGAAACAGAGTACCTTATAAAGCTTTTACCTATTGGTGGTTATGTAAAAATGTATGGGGAAGATGAAGATGTAACAGTTAACGATCCAAGAGCTTTTGCTTCAAAAACTTCCTTTCAAAAGCTTACAATAGTAGCTGCAGGACCAATAATGAATTTTATTTTGGCTATAATTTTATTTGCTATGGCAGGATCAATTCAAGGACAACGCACTAATATTGTTGGAGAACTTGTAAAAGATTCACCAGCTATGATGGCAGGGGTGCAAGTAGGAGATAAAATTACTGAGGTTAATGGTAAGAGCATATCCACTTGGGAGGAATTTTTAAATGAAGTTCTTACCGGTGAAGGAAAGCCTGTAGACATGAAAGTAAAAAGAGGAACAGAGGATGTAAGCTTTAATATAGTTCCTATAATAGATAAAGAGGGAAATAGATATTTAATTGGTATAAACACTAAGATAGTTAAACCAAACTTTACTGAATCCGTATACCATGGATTTAATCAAACTGGTAGCATGGTTAAACAAACCTTTGCTTTCTTTGGCCAATTATTTAAAGGAAAACTAAATGCAGATGATGTAGGAGGGCCCATTTCTATAATTAAGATATCAGGTCAAGCTGCTAAAGCGGGAGTGGGAACTTTATTATTCTTTACCGCTTACCTAAGTGTCCAATTAGCAATATTCAATGTAATTCCTTTCCCAGCCTTAGATGGTGGTTGGATATTATTGCTACTATTCCAAATCATAACTGGAAAAGAAGTAGATAAGGAAAAAGTTGCTACAATAAATTATTATGGATTCTTAGCATTAATGGCCTTAATGGTATTAGTATTAATTAAGGATATTGTAAATCCTATACAATTCTAGGAGTGATAAAATGATTAGAAAAGAAACAAGGAAGATAAAAATTGGTAATTTATATATTGGAGGAGACTCTAAGGTAGCAATTCAATCTATGACCAATACGGACACTAGAGACGTGAAAGCTACCGTAGAGCAAATACTAAAGCTAAAAGCAGCAGGTTGTGATATTGTAAGATGTGCAGTTCCAGATATGGAAGCTGCTGAGGCTATAAAAGAAATTGTAAAAGGAATTAATATTCCTTTAGTTGCAGATATTCATTTTGATTATAGATTAGCACTGAAAGCTATTGAAAATGGGGTTTCAAAGTTAAGAATAAATCCAGGCAACATAGGAAGTATAGAAAGAGTAAAGGCAGTTGCAGAGGCTGCAAAGGAGAAAAATATTCCTATTAGAATAGGGGTTAACTCTGGGTCTCTTGAAAAAGACTTACTAAAGAAGTACGGAAAAGTTTGTCCTGAAGCTCTAGTTGAAAGTGCTTTAAATCATGTTAAAATATTAGAGGACGTAAATTTTAATGATATAATTATTTCTATAAAATCCTCTGATGTAGTCCAAATGATAGAAAGTTACAAGCTGATCTCAGAAAAAGTTAATTATCCCTTACATGTAGGGGTTACTGAAGCAGGTACTATTTGGAGGGGAACTATTAAATCCAGTGTAGGTATAGGAGCACTCCTTGCACAGGGCATAGGTGATACTATTAGAGTTTCTCTTACTGGAGATGTAGTTGAAGAAGTCAAGGTGGGCAAGGAGATTCTAAAGTCCCTAGGATACATAAATGAGGGAGTACAATTTGTATCTTGCCCAACCTGTGGAAGAACCCAAATTGATTTAATTAAAATAGCTGAGGAAGTAGAAAGCAAACTAGCTAATTTAAATAAGAATATTAAGGTAGCTGTAATGGGGTGTGCTGTAAATGGGCCAGGAGAGGCAAGGGAAGCTGACATTGGTATTGCTGGCGGATATGGAGAAGGATTAATCTTTAAAAAAGGTGAGATAATTAAAAAAGTTAAAGAAGAAAATTTAGTTGAAGAACTTTTAAAAGAAATTGATAAACTTTAAAACTAGGAGGTAACTTAATGAATGCAAGCCTAGTTGACATTCTAAAGAACGATATAGACAATAATGAGGTTTTTACAGATGATAGTATTAAACTTCTTAGAGTTCAATACCTTAAAAAAAGCGAAAAACTAAGAGTTGTATTAAAATTTAAATGGGAAATTGAAGAGTCTAAGAAAAGGCTTATATATGATATCATCAGTAAGAAATTAATCGGCTTTAAAAGCATTGAATTATTATGGTATAGAGATATTGACCATGTGTCAATAGATGAGGTAGCGGGGCAGTACTGGGTAGATGTGGTTGGTTCCGTAGCCTCATCTTTTCCGTCTATAAGAAGTGTATTGTTAAAATGTAGCAAAGATGTAAAGGATGGAGTAATCACTTTGTATATGCCTAATATGTTTATTTACAACCTATTAAAAAGTAAGAACATAGAGCTACAGCTTAAAAAAGGCATAAAAGAAATGTTTGGTATAGAAGCTTCTATAAGTGCGGTATTTGATGCTACAAAGAATCATGACTATCTAGAGGTAAATAAGTCGGATGAAGCATCCATAATAAAAGAAGTAACTTCAAATATAAAATCAGGTGTAAGCAAACCCGCAAGTAAAGAAAATACTAATAAGCCTACCACAAATAAGGATAAGGCAAAGGATTATATTAAATATAAAAAGAGTCAAGAACCTATAGATGAGAATGTAATTTTTGGAAGAAATATCAATGAAGAAAGTACACCTATTAGTGAGCTAGACATTAGTTCAGGGAAGGTTGCAATTACTGGAGATGTATTTAAAGTGAATATATTTGAGAGTAAGAGCGGAAGAATATTTCCATCTGCCTTTATTACAGACTATTCTAGTTCAATTACGGTGAAAATATACCCAAGGCCAAGTGATGACTTAGAAAAAATTCTAGGAGAGCTTAAAGAAGGACTTCATTGTAAGGTGTACGGTGAGGTTGAAATAGATAGATTTACTAGAGAGTTAGTGCTTACTGCTAGAAGCATTGTAAAGCTTAAGAAAATTGAAAGAATGGATACCGCTGAAGAAAAAAGGGTAGAGCTCCATGCACATACTACTATGAGCTCAATGGATGGTCTAACAAGTGCTTCTAAACTTATTACTAGGGCTGCAAAATGGGGACATAGTGCTATTGCCATCACTGACCACGGTGTAGCACAAGCCTTTCCAGAAGCTATGGATGCTGCTAAAAAAAATGGTATTAAGGCTATTTATGGAATGGAAGGTTATTTAGTAGATGATGGAGTTCCTATTGCTTGGAATTCAAGAGGAAAATCTTTTGAAGATAGGTTTGTAGTATTTGATATTGAAACTACTGGATTTTCAAGTTCAGAGGATAGAATTATTGAAATTGGGGCAGTGAAAATCGAAAATGGTGAAGTTATAGATAGCTTCAACTATTTTGTTAATCCAGAGATGTCCATACCCTACAAGATAACAGAACTTACTGGGATAAATAATGATATGGTAAAAAATGAAGAAAATATTGGATATGTGCTTCCGAAGTTCTTAGATTTTGTTGAGGATAGTGTAGTGGTGGCACATAATGCAGACTTTGATACAGGGTTTATAAAAGCTAATTGCAAAAGACTAGGGCTGAAATTTAATAACGGTATATTAGACACTTTGCCGCTAGCTAGGTTTTTATTTCCAGAACTTAAAAAACATAAGTTAAATGTTATTTGTAATCATCTTGGTATATCCCTTGAAAATCATCATAGAGCTGTGGATGACGCAAAAGCAACAGCAGAAATTTTATTAAAGTCTTTTAACCTATTAAGAGAAAAAGAAATTATGGATATAGATAACTTAAATAGAGAATATTTAAAGACTTTTGATATAAAAAAGGTTCCTACCTATCATGTAATAATACTAGCTAAGACTCAGGAAGGATTAAAAAATTTATATAAGCTTATATCCTTTTCAAATTTAGATCACTTCCAACGAAGGCCAAGACTTCCTAAAAGCCTTATTGAGCAGTATAGAGAAGGTTTAATTATAGGTTCTGCTTGTGAAGCAGGTCAAGTTTATAAGGCGATTTTAAGTGGGAAAACTTTTGATGATATAGAGAGTATGGTAAGTTTTTATGATTATTTGGAAATCCAACCTATAGGGAATAATGAATTTTTGATAAAAAATAATTCGGTAAAAAATGAGGATAGTTTAAGAGAGATAAATAAAAAGATTTGTGAGTTAGGGGAATACTATAATAAACCAGTTGTAGCAACTGGGGATGTACATTTTTTAGATCCTACAGATGAAGCTTTTAGAAGAATACTTATGGCAGGACAAGGATTTGGTGATGCTGACAACCAAGCACCACTATACCTTAAAACAACTACAGAAATGTTAAGAGAGTTCTCTTATCTAGGTGAAAAAAAAGCAAGAGAAGTAGTAATAACAAATCCTAGAAATATTGCAGACTCTATAGAGTTTATTAAACCTATTCCAGATGAAACTTATCCACCTAAGATTGAGGGAGCAGAAGATGAAATAAGAAATATGACCATGCAAAAGGTTTTTGATATCTATGGAGAGGATTTGCCAGAAGTAATTCAAAAGAGATTAGATAAAGAACTTAACTCTATTATTGGAAATGGTTATGCTGTTCTGTACTTAATTGCACATAAGCTTGTGGCTAAGTCTTTAGCAGATGGCTACTTAGTTGGTTCAAGGGGATCAGTTGGATCTTCCTTTGTTGCCACCATGACTAATATTACAGAAGTTAATGGATTACCACCTCATTATGTATGTCCAAATTGCAAAAATAACGAGTTTATTTTAGATGGCTCTATTGGATCTGGAGTAGACTTACCTGATAAAAATTGTGAAAAATGTGGAACTCCTTATATAAAGGATGGACACGATATACCTTTTGAAACTTTCTTAGGTTTTGAGGGGGATAAGGAACCAGATATAGACTTAAACTTCTCAGGAGATAACCAAGGAGATATCCATAGATATACTGAAGTGCTGTTTGGTAAGGGTTATACTTTTAAAGCAGGAACCATAGGTACTATAGCAGAAAAGACTGCTTATGGCTATGTTAAAAAATATATGGATGAAAGAAACATAAATGCTACCTCTGCTGAAATAGAAAGATTAACCTTGGGATGTACAGGTGTTAAAAGAACAACAGGACAGCACCCAGGGGGGATAATGGTTGTTCCAAGTGATAATGAAATATTTAATTTTTGCCCAATTCAACATCCGGCAGATGATCCGAATTCTGATATAATTACAACTCACTTTGATTACCATTCAATAAGTGGAAGACTGCTAAAGCTAGATATTCTTGGGCACGACGATCCTACAGTTCTTAGAATGCTTCAGGATATAACGGGAATAGATCCAAGAACTGTGCCTTTATCTGACCCTAAGGTTATTAGTATATTTACTTCCACAGGAGCACTGGGATTAACCCCAGAAGAACTTGGTTGTGAGGTTGGTAGCTATGGTATTCCAGAGTTTGGAACTAAGTTCGTTAGACAGATGCTCATTGATACTCAGCCTAAGTCATTTTCAGATTTGGTGAGAATTTCTGGACTTTCTCATGGTACAGATGTATGGCTTAATAATGCTCAATATTATATAAAAGAGGGATTCACTACTCTTAAAGACTGTATATCTACAAGAGACGATATTATGGTGTACTTAATTTATAAGGGGTTGCCTCCTAAAACTGCCTTCAACATTATGGAAAAGGTTAGAAAAGGTAAGGGCTTGTCAGAGGAGCATGAAGCTATAATGAGAGAACATAATGTACCAGAGTGGTATATTGGTTCTTGTAAAAAGATTAAGTACATGTTCCCTAAGGGACACGCTGTAGCCTATGTAACCATGGCGGTGAGAATAGCTTACTTTAAAGTTTATTATCCCAAAGCTTATTACGCTACCTACTTTACCGTTAGAGCTGATGACTTTGATGGAGAAATAGTTATAAAGGGAGAAGAAGCTATTAAAGCTAAAATGGATGAACTTAATGAACTAGGAAATAATATTGGTACTAAGGAAAAGGGATTACTTACCATATTAGAATTATCCTATGAGATGTATAAAAGAGGTATAAAATTCTTGCCAGTGGACATATATAAATCTGAGGCAACTAAATTTACTATTGAAGGCGAATTTATAAGAATGCCTTTAAGTGGACTTCAAGGAGTAGGAGTAAATGCTGCGAAAGCAATAGCTGAAGAAAGACAAAATGGTGAGTTTATCTCCAAAGAAGATCTACGTAATAGAAGTAAGGTAACCAAAACTGTAATTGAGGCTTTAAGCAATCATGGAGCTTTAGGGGATTTACCAGAAACTAACCAACTTTCTTTATTTTAAGTAGGCTAAATATTTATGGAAAAGTTTTTCCTTGTATTAGGAATATCTGTATGATATAATTATATTTAGTTTAGTAAGTTAACATAATTTTGTTTCAGAGAGAGTAGGTTTTGCCTACTCTCTATTTATTAAAACGCAACCCAAAAGTTGCGTTTTAATTATAGTTAACCAAATTTAGAAGTAACATTGCATAAATCATTAATTTCTGTAAGGCTTTAGCAGAAGTAAAACTTCTAAATCTAAAGGTTTGAAGTAAAAGAAACAAAATAATGATTAATTCATAGGTAGAGCTACATTTGTTTTTAAAAAATGGCAAAAAGATATAATAAATTTTTGTTTTAAGAGCCTTTATAGGTTTAATATTCACATAATGTAGAAAAATATTAAGAAGGAGGGAATAGCGATGAGAAATAATGGATTAATAGAAAAGCTTAATAAATTAGCCTTACCAATAGTGGAAGGTAGCGGATTTGAACTTTATTATCTAGAGTATGTTAAAGAGGCTGGAGAAAATATTTTTAGAGTTTATATAGATAGTGACAAAGGTATTACCTTAGATAACTGCGTAAAGGTAAGTAAAGCTATTAGTGATGTTTTAGATGTAGAGGACCCAATATCAGAAGAATATAATTTAGAGGTTTCTTCTCCAGGCGTGTTTAGAATTTTATATACTGAAGAACATTTAAGTAGATACATAGATAGCCCCGTGTTAGTAAATCTAAATGCTTTAATAAATGGTAAGAAAAAATATGAGGGAGTACTAAAGAGTTTTGACCAAGAGAACTTAGTTTTATCTATTGAAAACAATGAGGTTATCTTACCAAGGTCAAAGGTTTCTGCAGTGAGCTTAAACCCATCTTTGTAAGGAGGAAGTAATAATGAGAGAGGGATTTAAAGAAGAATTCATTGACGCTATCAGACAATTAGCCTATGAGAAAGGTATCAGTGAAGAGTTATTATTTAATACATTAGAAGATGCATTAGTGGCTGCTTACAAAAAGAACTTCGCAAAATCACATGCTAAGGACCAAAATGTAAGAGTTGTTATGAATAGAGAAACTGGAGAAACTCATGTATTTTCTTTAAAAGAAGTCGTTGAGGAAGTTTATGATGATGTAATTGAAATATCCTTAGAGGATGCAAGAGACATTAGCCCAAGATATGCTTTAGGTGATATTGCGGAAATTGAAATAACACCAAGAGATTTTGGAAGAGTAGCAGCTCAGGCAGCGAAACAAGTTGTAATACAAAGAATTAAAGAAGCAGAAAGAACTATAATTTATGACGAGTTTATAACAAAAGAGTATGATATCATAACTGGAACAGTACTAAGAAAAGATAGAGGAAATGTGTTTATTGACCTTGGAAAACTTGAAGCAGTACTTGGCCCAAATGAACAAATGCCTGGTGAGGAATATAAATTTAACGAAAAGTTAAAGCTTTATATTGTAGAAGTTAAAAAGACTCCAAAAGGACCGCAAATTGTAGTATCTAGAACTCATCCTGGTTTAGTTAAAAGACTTTTTGAACTTGAGGTTCCAGAAATATACAGTGGTGTTGTAGAGATAAAGAGTATATCTAGAGAAGCTGGCTCAAGAACTAAGATAGCAGTACATTCAAAGGATGAGAATGTAGATGCTATGGGTGCTTGTGTTGGACCGAGAGGTATAAGAGTTCAAAACATCGTAAATGAACTTAAAAACGAGAAAATAGATATTATTAAGTGGAGCAAATTACCAGAGGAATACATCGCTAATGCATTAAGTCCTGCAAAGATACTTGATGTAGCTGTTGATGAGGATAACAAAAGCGCTAAGGTGGTAGTAGATGATAATCAGCTTTCTTTAGCTATTGGTAAGGAAGGTCAAAATGTTAGACTTGCAGCAAGATTAACAGGTTGGAAGATAGACATAAAGAGTAAGTCTCAAGCAGATAGACTAGCATTAGAAAGTTCATCTTTAAATATGGTGGAAGTTAATAATTCTGAGGAGTAGGTGATATCTTATGAAGATTAAAAAGATACCACAAAGGATGTGCACTGGTTGCATGGAAATGAAGCCTAAAAAGGAACTCATAAGAGTGGTAAAAAACAAGGAAAATGAAATATCCGTAGATCTTCATGGAAAAAAACCAGGTAGAGGTGCGTACATTTGCAAAAGCGCGGAGTGTTTGGAAAAGGCTGTTAAAACTAAACGCTTAGAAAGAAACTTAGAGAGTAAGATTAGCGAAGAAATATATGCTAAACTGAAAGAAGAGATAGAGAATGCAGAATAAATTTTTTCAATTTTTAGGCCTGACTAAAAAATCAGGCAACCTAGTAGAAGGATATAATAAGTGCGAAGAGAATATAAAAAAGCATGGAGTTTATTTAACAATTTTATCCTTAGAATGTGCTGAAAACACTAAAAACAAGTTTAGAAAGTATTGTAGTGACAGAAGTATTCCTATTATTGAAAATGTTTCTAAGGATGATTTAGGACATTGTTTAGGAAGGCCAGAAATTAATGTGCTTTGTGTAAAAGATAAGAACATGAGCGACAAGTTATTACAGTTATGGAATGAAAACAACCAAGCGTAAATTCGGGGGTGAAAGTTTTGTCAAAATTAAGAATATATGAATTAGCTAAGGAATTAGAAATATCAAGTAAGGAACTTATTACTGTTTTATTAGAGGAATTTGGCATCGAAGCTAAAAACCATATGAGCGTTATTGATGAAGAAGATGGAGATCTTATAAAGGAACTCTATTCTGAGAAGAAAACTTCAGATGAAGACAAGAAAGAAATTGTTGAGGAATATGAAGAGTTAGTTAATGAAGATATTAAAAAGCAAGAGAGAAAAAACAGTAAGATCAAAAGAGGAACTAATGATAAGAGAGATGAGGACAAAAAAATAGAGAATTCAGTAGATGAAGTTATAGAACTTGAAGGTACCATTGTAGTTAAGGATTTAGCAGAGAAATTAAAAAAGCCTGCAACAGAAGTAATTAAGGCTTTAATATTCGAAGGTGTTATGGCTAATATGAATCAAGAAATTGATTTTAATATAGCTGAAAAAGTTATAGAGAAATTTGGTTCATTAGCAGTACTAAAAGAAGCAGAAGCAGGAAAACTTGCAGCTGAAGAAGTATATGCTGAAAGCATTGAAGACAGTGAAGAAAACGAAGAGAATGAAGAAAAAAGACCACCAATCGTAACTGTAATGGGACACGTTGACCATGGTAAAACTTCTTTATTAGATGCAATAAAACATTCGAAAGTTACTTCTACTGAAGCAGGTGGAATCACTCAACATATAGGTGCTTATACTGTAGATGTAAACGGAGAGAAAGTAACTTTCTTGGATACACCTGGACACGAAGCTTTCACAGCTATGAGAGCTAGAGGAGCTCAAATAACAGATATAGTTATACTAGTTGTAGCAGCAGATGATGGAATAATGCCACAAACTGTAGAAGCTATTAACCACTGTAAAGCAGCTAAAGTTCCTATGATTGTTGCTATAAACAAAATGGATAGACCAGCAGCAAATCCAGATAAGGTTAAACAAGAGTTAACTGAACATGGACTTTTATCAGAAGACTGGGGTGGAGACACAATTTGTGTTCCAGTATCAGCTCATACTAGAGAGGGATTAGATACTCTATTAGAAATGGTAATCTTAACTTCAGAAATGCTAGAACTTAATGCAAATCCTAAAAGAAATGCTAAAGGTACAGTAATTGAAGCGAAATTAGATAAAGGAAGAGGTCCACTTGCAACTTTACTAGTTCAAAATGGAACTTTAAGTACTGGTGACTCTATAATTGTTGGAACAACTTATGGAAGAATAAGAGCAATGCTTGATGATAAGGGTAAAAAGATTAAAGCTGCAGGACCATCAATTCCAGTTGAGGTGTTAGGACTTTCAGAAGTTCCAGCAGCTGGAGATAGATTTATTGTAGTTAAAGATGAGAAAACAGCTAGAAACATGGCTGAGTCAAGAAAAGAAAAAATCAGACAAGAAAACTTCCAATCATCTAATAGGGTTTCTATGGAAAACTTATACAGCCAAATTCAAGAAGGTAAAGTTAAAGAGCTTAGTGTTATAGTAAAAGCGGACGTTCAGGGTTCTGTTGAAGCTATAAGACAATCTATTGAAAAACTTTCTACAGATAATGTAAAAGTAAGAGTTATTCATGGTGGAGTAGGTGCTATTACTGAAACTGACGTATCTTTAGCTTATGCTTCAAATGCGATAATAATTGGATTTAACGTAAGACCAGATAACAATGCTATTGCTGTAGGTGAGAGAGATAACGTTGAAATAAAAACTTATAGAATTATATACAATGCTTTAGACGATATTAAAGCTGCTATGATGGGAATGCTTGAACCAGAATATAAAGAAGTAGTTCTTGGTAGAGTTGAAGTTAGAGCAGTATATAAAATATCTAATGTTGGTACAATTGCAGGATGTTATGTTTTAAATGGTAAAATCACAAGAAACAGCAGTGTAAGAGTATTAAGACAAGGTATTGTAATATTTGAATCAACTTTAGCATCTTTAAAGAGATTTAAAGATGATGTTAAAGAAGCAGCAGCTGGCTTTGAGTGTGGATTAAGTGTAGAGAAATTTAATGATATAAAAGAAGGCGACATTATAGAAGCCTATACTATGGAAGAAATTAAACCTAAACAAATATAACATAAGGAGTTGAGTTACGTGGCTAATTATAGAGGCGGTAGAATTAATGAGGAAATTAAAAAAGAAGTAAGTAATACCATACAAAATAAAATTAAAGATCCTAGATTAACTGCTATGGTAAGCGTAACTGATGTTGAGGTAACTAAAGATTTAAGCTATGCAAAGGTATTTGTAAGTATTTTTGGAAGTGAAGAACAAAAGGCAAATACTTTGGACGCATTAAAAAGTTCAACAGGCTTTATGAGAAAAGAAATAGGAAAGAATGTAAAGCTAAGACATGTACCACAAGTGCTTATTGAACTTGATGCAACTTTAGATAAAGCTCAGCACCTTAACACATTATTTGAAGCTATAAAGGAGAAAAATAGCGATGATAATGAATAACATCCTTAAAGCTATAAAAGATAGCAAAAACATTGCTATAACTTTTCATGCTTCACCAGATGGGGATTCTTTAGGAAGTGCTACAGCCCTTTTACAAGGGCTTAGAGCACTAAATAAAGAAGCTTACATATTATGCAAAGAAACTGTTCCTGAAAACTTTAAATACTTGCCTTTAAGTAGTGAAATTACTGGTGAGAATTATGAAGTACAAGAAGCTACTGAACTAGTTATAGTACTGGATTGTGGAGACTTTAAAAGAATTAATGCAGATATAGATAAGGATAATAGAAGTTACACTTTAGTAAATATAGATCATCATTTATCTAATGAGATGTATGGAGATTACAACTTTGTAGACACTAATGCAGCAGCAGTAGGAGAAATTGTATATCAAATGCTACAATTATTAAGTGTTAAATTAACAAAGGATATGGGAATAAGCCTATATACTTCTCTATTAACAGATACAGGTTCCTTCAGGCATTCTAATACAACTTCTGTAACTCACACTATTGCAGGAGACGTAATCAATACTGGAATAGACTTTAGTGAAATTCATAGAACTATCTTTGATAATAAGAAATTCAATAGAGTTAAACTTTATGGAAAAGTTATTGATTCCATGACCTTAGAGTTAAATGGCAATGTGGTATTTATGTATATTACTAAAGCTATGCTAGAGGAATTAGGTCTTGAATCTTCAGATACTTCAGATGTACTTATTTATGGAAGTATGATTCAAGGGGTAGAAGTAGTAGTACTGATTAAGGAAAGTGATGAGGGTGTTAAGGTTAGCTTAAGATCTAAAAATATAGTGGATGTAAGAACTATTGCAGAGGGATTTAATGGTGGTGGACATATTAGAGCAGCAGGTTTTGCTTTTGAAGGTAGTGTTTCGACTATTAAATCAAAACTCATGGAAATATTAGAAAAAGAGTTGATATAATGACTTTAAATAAAGAAAACAATCAGGACTCTAAAGAACTTTGTGGAGTTATTAATGTATATAAGCCCACTGGAATTACATCCTTTGATGTAGTGAGGAAGATAAAGAAGCTTTCTAGGCAAAAGAAGGTTGGACATTGTGGAACTCTTGACCCAGAGGCTAGTGGAGTATTGCCAGTATGTATTGGTAGAGCAACGAAAGCTATTGAGTTTATTATGGATGATTTTAAAATTTATGAAGCTCAAGTTAAGCTAGGCGTGGTTACTGATACTTATGATAGAGAAGGTAAAATACTAGAGGAAAACAGTGTAAATGTATCTGAGGAAAAAGTTGTAGAAATTATAAACTCTTTTGTTGGAGAAATACAGCAGGTTCCACCTATGTATTCTGCTCTTAAACATAATGGGAAGAAGCTTTATGAACTTGCAAGACAGGGAATTGAAATAGAAAGAGAACCTAGAAAAGTTACTATTTACAATATAGAAATAATTAACATTGACCTACCTATTATTAAAATCTTAGTAAAATGCTCTAAAGGTACATATATAAGAAGTTTATGTTATGATATTGGAAAAGCTTTAGGGTGTGGAGCCATGATGTGGAGTCTCGAAAGATATGGAACAGGAAGCTTTTTAAAGGAAGATAGTATTAACCTTGATGACCTTACTGAGAATAACTTAAAGGATTATGTACTGCCAATTGAGAGCACATTTAAGAACTATGAAAAATTAGTTGTGGATGAAAAGTTTGAAAAACTACTAGTAAATGGTGTAGCTATTAAAGATAGTAGAATGGTTAAAAATTTAGTTGATTCATCCTACTATACTATTTTCAATAAGGAAAACCTATTTATAGGTATAGCATTGTATAATGATATTGGACTAAAACTTTTAAAGGTTTTTGTGTAGGTAAGATCCATGAGAGTAATTAGGGATAATTTTAAACAGGAAATAAAGAATCCTACATTTATTGCCCTAGGAAGCTTTGATGGAATCCATCAAGGGCACAGAGCTCTTATTGAAAGCGCTATACAAGCTGCACAAGATTATAATAAAAGTAATACCAATGGAGCTTTAAAGGCTAAAACCATGGTATGTACCTTTAAAAATCATCCACTTGCTACAATAAATAAAGAATTAGCCCCAAAGCTTATTATGGATAATAAACAGAAGGTTGAAATTCTCCAAGAGTTAGGGGTAGACATAGTTAATTTTATGGAGTTTAATAAAGACTTTATGAGAATTTCTCCAGAAAGTTTTATATTAAACTTAAAAGAGTTTTATAATGTTCAAGGAATTATTGTTGGCTTTAATTATAGGTTTGGATACAAGAACCTTGGAGATGTAGAATTACTTCATAAATTGAGCAGCTCTGTTGGATTTAATTTAATAGTGGTAGAACCTGTTATTATTGATGAAGAAATAGTAAGTAGTTCTGCTATAAGATATCACATCCAAGAGGGACACATTGAAAGAGCTAATAGATTTTTAAAAAGTCCCTTTATGCTCAGTGGAAAAGTTATTAAAGGAAGACAAATTGGAAGAACCATTGGTTTTCCAACAATCAACTTAAGTTATAATAAAAAGTTTGTAATACCTAAAGGTGGAGTTTACTATAGCTATGTAGAATATCATAAGGCATTCTACAAAGGTATAACTAACATTGGGTATAACCCCACTGTAGATGGAAAAAAGCTTAGTATTGAAACTCATATTTTAGATTTTGAAAAATCTATTTATGATGAACAGGTTAAGGTTTATTTTATCTCTAAAATTAGGGATGAAAAAAAGTTTAACTCAATTGAGGAATTAAAAGAGCAGTTAGAAAGTGACAAGAAGTATGCTAAGGCTACAAATTGGAACTTTAGTTATAGATAGGCATAAATAACAAAATTTTACTATTTTATAGAAATTATATAAAATAACAATTTACAAGTGTAATATTATTTGATATAATTCTTTAGGAACCTAATGCTATGGTATTTGAGTTGCCAACGATAAGCATGGCATTTGGCGATTTACTTTCGGAGGTGTTTTACGATGGAAAAGGCAAGAAAACAAGAAATAATGGTTAAATATGCAAGACATGAAGGAGATACAGGTTCTCCAGAGGTTCAGATCGCATTATTAACTGAAAGAATTAAAGAATTAACTGAGCACTTAAAAGTTCACAAGAAAGATCACCACTCAAGAAGAGGTCTTTTAATGATGGTTGGTCAAAGAAAAGGACTTTTAAACTATGTTAAGAAGCAAGATATTGAAAGATATCGTGCTATAATTGCTGAATTAGGAATCAGAAAATAATCAGAGCGGCAAAGCCGCTCTATTATTTTAACTATTTATAAATTATAAATATTTGACAATAATAATATTAAAAGGCGAAAGGAGGCCAATATATGATAAATACACTTAAAACTAATATAGCAGGCAGACAGATGAAAGTTGAATCTGGAAGAGTAGGAATGCTTTCAGATTGTGCTATTTTTATGAACTATGGAGATACAGTAATACTTGTAAACGTTAATGCATCAGAAAAACCAAGAGCAGGTATAGACTTTTTCCCATTAAGTGTTGAATACGAAGAAAGATTGTATGCAGTTGGTAAGATTCCAGGAGGATTTATAAAAAGAGAGGGTAGACCATCTGAAAAAGCCATACTAAATGGAAGAGCTATAGACAGACCAATAAGACCATTATTTCCTAAAGGATATAGAAATGATGTTCAAGTAGTTTGTACAGTAGTATCTGTAGACCAAGATAACGCACCAGACATACTAGCTATGAATGCTGCTTCAATGGCTTTATACCTATCAAGTATTCCATTTACTGACCCTGTAGGAACAGTATCTGTAGGTTTGATTGATGGAAACTTTGTTGTTAACCCAACAGCTAAGGAAAGAGAATTAAGCTCAATGTCTTTAACAGTATGTGCAACTAAAGAAAGAGTAATGATGATTGAAGCTGGTGGAGATGAAATTCCAGAAGAAACAATGATAGAAGCTATCAAATTTGGATTTAACGAGTGTCAAAAGCTTGTTGCCTTCCAAGAAGAAGCAAGAGCTAAGTTTGGAAAAGAAAAAATAATTCCAGAATTACATAAAGTAGATGAACAAATCGAAAATGATGTAAGAGCTTTTGCTTATGATATGTTAAAAGAAGCTATGTATACAACTAGTAAAGGTGACAGAAATCTTTTAGTTGATGAGATTAAAGAAAAAATCAATGTGGAATTTGGCGAGAAATATGAAGATAGAATGGCGGATGTAGGTGAAGTTGTTTATAATCTTCAAAAAGAAATAGTAAGACATATGCTTTTAGTAGATAAAAGAAGACCAGATGGAAGAGGTTTTGATGAAATAAGACCAATAAGCTGTGAAACTTCATTACTTCCAAGAACTCATGGAACAGGTCTATTTACCAGAGGATTAACTCAAGTAATGACTGTTGCTACTTTAGGAGCATTAGGTGAGGTTCAAATACTAGATGGTTTAGGTGAAGAAGAAACTAAAAGATATATGCACCACTATAACTTCCCAGCTTATAGTGTAGGTGAAGTTAAACCATTGCGTGGACCAGGAAGAAGAGAAATAGGTCATGGTGCTTTAGCTGAAAGAGCTCTTGAACCACTAATTCCTTCTGAAGAAGATTTCCCATATACTATAAGACTTGTATCTGAGGTATTAAGCTCTAATGGTTCTACATCTCAGGCAAGTGTTTGCGGAAGTACACTAGCTCTATTAGATGCTGGAGTTCCAATTAAGAGACCAGCAGCAGGTATTGCTATGGGATTAATTACAAATGAAGATTTAACAAGTGAAGAGGTTTTAACAGATATTCAAGGTATAGAAGATTTCTTTGGAGATATGGACTTTAAAGTAGCAGGAACAGAAAAAGGAATAACTTCAATTCAAGTTGATACTAAGATTAAAGGATTATCTGAGTACTGCATAAGAACTTCAATTGAAAATGCTAGAAAAGCTAGATTATTTATTTTAGATAAAATTAAAGAATGCATACCAGAGCCAAGAACAGAATTATCTGCCTTTGCTCCAAGAATGTATGTTATTCAAGTTAACCCAGATAAGATTAGAGATATAATCGGACCTGGAGGAAAAGTTATTAAGAAAATAATAGCTGACACTGGAGTGAAAATTGACACAAATGATGATGGAAAAGTTGTCATCATGTCTAATGATAGTGATAGTGCTAATGCTGCTTTAAAAACAATTAAAGAAATTGTTAAAGAAGTAGAAGTTGGTGAAATTTACTTAGGTAAAGTTACTAAAATTGCAACTTTCGGGGCATTTGTAGAAATAATGCCAGGAAAAGAAGGTTTAGTTCATATATCTAAGTTAGATACTGCAAGAGTAAACAAAGTAGAGGATATAGTTTCAGTAGGAGATGAAATCCTCGTAAAAGTAACTGAAATAGATGGTCAGGGTAGAGTAAATCTATCAAGAAAAGATGCTATTAAAGATAGCGAAGAAAATAAACCAGAACAAGAATAAAAGGGCACTATGCCTTTTTATTTTTTTATAATATGCTAAGTTTAGATAACACCATTAAGTAAGGACTAAAACTAATGGTCAGCCGATATTTAATGTATCTTTTATAATTAAACAAGATAAGTTATAAAAATAAAATCTATTCATAGGCGTGTAAATACACGCTTTTATTATATAGATAAGTTATAACAAAATTTTAGTAATTATCATATTATACATAGTATTAGTTAAACTTAGGAATAATAGGAAAAAACCTTTTTATTTTATTACGATAAGGGGATTAAATATATGTACAATTTATTTAAGCTTGATAACGGATTAAGAGTAGTAGTAGAGAATATAGAACAATTTAACTCAGTTTCAGTAGGGTTATGGGTTGAAAATGGCTCTAGGAATGAAGATGCAGTGAATAATGGAATTTCTCACTTCATAGAACATATGATGTTCAAAGGTACAAAGCGTAGAACTTCAAAACAAATAGCTGAAGCTATTGAGGACATTGGTGGTCAGATAAATGCTTTTACAGGTAAAGAAGCTACTTGCTATTATGTGAAGGTATTAGATAGCTATCTGGAGTTAGGTTTAGATGTAATATCTGATATGCTGTTTAACAGTAATTTTGCTGAAGAAGATATTGAAAAGGAAAAAGGAGTAGTTGTAGAGGAGATAAACATGAGTGAAGATTCTCCAGAAGATGTGCTCATGGATTTGCATTCTATAGCAGCTTGGGGACAAGAATCCATTTCAAGACCTATCTTAGGTTATGAACATACTGTAAGAGGTTTTAACAGAACCATGCTTGTAGATTATTTACAGAGCTACTACATACCTGAAAATTGTGTAATATCCATATGTGGTAAAGTAGACATGTCAAATATTAAAGAAATTGTAGAAAAATATTTTGGAGACTGGGCGTGCAATAAAAAAAGCATTACTAAGTATAATAATCCAGAAATTTTAAAAAGTAATCTGTTTAGAAAAAAGGACATTGAACAATTACATGTTACTTTAGGTATACCAGGAATAGAAGTTGGCCATGATGATATTTATACTCTTATACTACTTTCTAATATTTTAGGAGGAGGAGCATCCTCTATACTATTCCAAAAGATAAGAGAAGAGTTAGGTATATGCTACTCAATATATTTATTTATTTCTTCTCACATAAATGTAGGAACAGTAAATGTGTATGCTGGGCTAAATCCTCAGTATATAAAGGAGGCTCTAGAAACTATCAATTTTGAATTGAAAAAGTTCTCTACAGATAGTATTTCAAAGGAGAAACTCACCAAAGCAAAGGAACAATTAAAAGGAAGTTATATATTAGGACTAGAAAGTACTAGTAGCAGAATGTTCAGTAATGGTAAATCTGTTCTATTTAAAGATAAAATTAATACACCTAATGATGTGATTAGTAGAATTGATAGTATTAATCATGAAAAGATAGAAAAAGTTATGGATATGACTTTTAGAAAAGGAATATATAATAGTGCTTTCGTAGGAAAAGATTCTACTTTGCTTAAAGATATATATAAGGATAACCTTGATGAGTTTAGTTTTAATCATACAAAAATATAAGATATTTTTAAGGAACACTTTATACATTAATGAATAGTTATATAGGTATATAGCTAAAAGTTCTTATCTATCAAAGAAGGTTTTTTAGATTATATTATAAAGTAGGCATATATTCACAATAATTCTCATAGAATTTATGAGAATTGTTGTGAGGTGATTTTTATGGAAGATAATATAAAATATCTTAGTGAGATGGAAAGATACGAGATTATAAATATTAATGATGGTGACAAATACAGTTTTTTAGGTAATAATGATATTGTAGTAGATGAAAATGGTGAGTTTAAACTATTATTATTGAATGAATCTAAAGGTGGATTTAGTTTATTCCGAAACAATGATGTTTTAGAAGTACCCTGGGAATATGTTAAAAAAATTGGATCAAGAACAATAATAATAGATATTGATGGTGAAACATTAAGAAGATCTCACATTTAATTTTGGAGGTTTAATGATGAAGATTCTTGTTCAAAAATTTGGTGGAACTTCAGTATCTAGTGAAGAAAATAGAAAACTTGTAGTAAAGAAAATAAAAGCTGCAATGGATCAAGGTTATAGCCCGGTAGTGGTAGTCTCAGCTATGGGAAGAAAAGGTGCTCCTTATGCTACTGATACCTTACTTTCGCTAGTTGAAGACAACTTTAAGAGAAGTAATCCTCAAGCAATAGATTTACTAATGGGCTGTGGGGAAATATTAAGTACTGTTATAATTACTGAAGATTTATTTAAGGAAAATATTGCTGCTGTCCCTTTAACTGGTGGCCAAGCAGGTATAAAAACCAATAACAACTATAATAATGCTGCTATTTTAGAGGTAACTCCTGACAAATTGTTAGAAATAGTAAAACAAGGGAAAATTCCAGTAGTTGCTGGTTTCCAAGGTATATCTGAGGATGGCTTCTTAACTACTCTTGGCAGAGGAGGCAGTGATGTTACTGGTGCTATTTTGGGAGCAGCGTTAAAAGCAGAAGAAGTTCAAATTTATACAGATGTTGATGGAATAATGACTGCAGATCCTCGAATTGTATCTGAGGCAACATTAATCCAAAATATTAGTTATGATGAAGTGTTCCAGTTTGCAGATCAGGGGGCTAAGGTTATTCATCCAAGGGCTGTTGAAATATCAAAGAAATACAACATTCCACTTGTAATAAAAAATACTTTAAGTGATTGTGAAGGTACTGTTATTTGTCACTATGTTGAGGATAATGACAACATCATTACGGGAATAACCCATATGAAAGATAGAGTGCAGATTAGAGTAAGTGACAATAATCAAAAATCTTATGAAGAATTGTTTGATATTTTAGCTGAGGAGAAAATTAGCATAGACTTAATAAACGTTTTTCCAAAAGAAAAAATATTCACTATAGCTGATTATGACCTTCCAAAGTATAAGAAAATAGCTGAAAGGATAAATTTATCCTGTAGCTATATAGAAAGCTGTAGTAAAATTGCTATTATAGGATCCAAGATGAGAGGAATTCCAGGGGTTATGGCTAAAATTCTAAAAGCTCTAACTAGGGAAAAAGTAGAGGTATTACAAACTGCTGACTCTCACATGACTATTTGGTGTTTAGTGGAATCTAAAAATACAGAAAATGCAATAAATGCTCTTCATAAGGAATTCAATCTTGGAGAATAATCTCTCATTTTCGAGCTTGTAGTTGTATTAAAGTTTCTACAATTTGAAAAATAAATTTTATGCTGGAAGACTACAGCACTTTTGTTATAAGTATATAAATTCCTCCTAATGCACACAATATGTGTGAATTAGGAGGAATGATTATGGAGTTTATTGATAAAAAAAATACAGAAAAAAAGCTAAATAGCAGTAGTAAAGAAGATACTAAAAAAGAAGAATTGAAAAATGGACCAAGTGAGGAAGTGGCCAATCTAAAAGAGGTTGGAGTAATGACTGTAGCCCATCCAGATGAGAGGATTCAAATACTACCTATTATAGGTCAAATAGAGGGCCATAGCATATCTAACCCTCAAACTAAAACTACAAAATACGAGCATGTAATTCCGCAGCTAATAGCTATGGAACGTGATGAAAAAGTAAAGGGTATATTGGTGGTTTTAAACACCATTGGTGGAGATGTAGAAGCAGGTCTTGCTATAGCAGAAATGATAGCAAGCCTAAGTAAGCCTACAGTTTCTATTGTAATTGGAGGAGGGCACTCAATTGGAGTACCTTTAGCTACCTCCTCAGATTATTCATTTATATCCCCTACAGCTACCATGATTGTTCATCCAATCAGAATGAATGGTTTTGTAATAGGGGTTAACCAAACTTTTGAATACTTTAAAAAGATGCAGGATAGAATTGTGGAGTTTGTGGTTAGAACCTCAAAAATTAGTGATGAGAACTTTAGAAATTTAATGAGCCAAACTGATGAATTGCTTAATGATATAGGTACTATTTTAATTGGAAAACAAGCTGTTGAGTGTGGACTTATAGATGAAGTAGGGGGCATAAGGCAGGCTTTGGATAAGTTAAATGGATTAATTGATCAAGAGTAATTGTAGTGTAATAGAAATATCCAGGTTTATAATTTATATAAAAACAACTTTGAGTTTATACAGTTTATGTTAAGAGTTTGTTTATATAAATTTTTAATATTAATTATAATATAATAAAGTTCTCTTTAATTAAAACTAGCAGAGCAGTGGTATGGCTTTGCTAGTTTTAATTTGCACCTTAATAGAATATTAAGTATACGTATATAATTTTTTTGTAGTATTTTATACCCCCTCTATGCATGGTTTATAAAAGGACTTTAAATGGAAAAACTATGTTTTTCAATAAGAAAATTAAATTAAATTATAATTTAGTATTTTAAACATGTAATTTTAGACTATAATTATAAGGGGATATAAAGGTGCAAATAAAGGAAATTTCCTTAGGAATGTAGAAGTATTTATGTCGGAGGTGATATTGTGGCTAAAAAATCTAAGGATCAGGATAAAAAACAAGAGAAAAGTAAAAAAAGTCGAAGTAGTACTGCGAAGATAAATGCTGGTGCTGAAGGGAAAACTGAAAAAAACTTTGATGTCACAGGAATAATGTTGATTACACTTGGAGTACTTATTCTGCTCAGTCTTTTTTCCTCCTTATTTTCTAATCCATCTTCCTTATCTGGTACTATTGGAATATTTCTTAATAAATTTTTTACGGGAATGCTAGGCTTAGGGGCATACATATTTCCAGTGTTCTTTATTTTTATAGGCTTAAACTATATAGCGACTAGAGGAAAACTCAAGTTTAATCAGAGGTTTTATGGAATAATTTTATTAGTAATCTGTACTCTTTTATTTATAGAGATGCTTGTATTACCTCATTATTACAAAGATGGTTATCTAGCAGATGCTATAATTGCTCAATTTAATGGAGATAGTACCTTTCATGGGGGAATTATAGCTTTACTCATAACTGTTCCTTTATATCAACTATTTGGTAAATGGGGAAGCTATATTATTTTTATAGCTTTATATATTATTGCTGTAACTTTAATCAGTGAAGTAACTTTAAAGGATCTCATAAGTAAAGGAAAGGAATACTTTGCTAAGGAAGAGAACCAAGAAAAAAGTGAGATAAAAATAGGAAATGAAGTGGCCGTAGAACAAGTCAAGGAATCAGCATCAGTTTCACAGGATTTTTCAACTAAGTTGGATCCTAAAATAAAGATTATAGATTTTATGAAGTCAATGGAATCTGGTGAAGAACCTATAGAAACTCATGAAAAGCCAAGAAGTCCTAAAAGGGAAGTCTTTGAAGATCAAAAGCATAGAGAGGTAATCAACACAGAAATAGAAGAAGAAATACAAATTAATACCTCATCTTCTAATATTCATTATGAATATCAGTATCCATCCATAGACCTCTTATCAAAAAATGAGGCTTTGAACTTGAAGAAAGGTGATAAAAAGGAGCTTTTAAATAGTGCTAATAAGCTACAGGAAACCCTTTTAAGCTTTGGAGTGGAAGCTAAGGTTATTCAAGTAACAAAGGGCCCTTCAGTAACGCGATTTGAACTTCAGCCTAATGTTGGAGTTAAGGTAAGTAAGATAGTAAATCTATCAGATGATATAGCTCTAAATTTAGCCTCTTCAGGAGTGAGAATTGAGGCTCCTATACCAGGGAAAGCTGCTGTAGGAATAGAAGTGCCTAATAAGGATTTAACTCCTGTATTTTTAAGAGAAGTTATAGAAGCTGAGGAGTTTAGTAAATCAAACAAAAACCTTGCTTTTTGCCTTGGAAAGGATATAGGAGGAAATTGTATTGTTTCAGATTTAACTAAAATGCCTCACCTTTTAATAGCAGGAGCTACAGGTTCAGGAAAAAGTGTGTGCGTAAATACTCTTTTAATGAGTTTGCTGTATAAATACTCTCCTGAAGATGTAAAACTACTATTAATTGACCCAAAAGTGGTTGAGCTTAACATATACAACGGCATTCCACATTTATTAATTCCAGTAGTTACAGACCCCAAAAAGGCCGCAGGAGCTTTGAATTGGGCAGTAAATGAAATGACAAGACGATATAAGGTATTTGCTGATAACAATGTAAGAAATATAGAGGGCTACAATGACTTAGCCAATAAAGGAATAGTGGAAGAAAAACTACCATGGATAGTTATAATTATAGATGAGCTTGCTGATCTTATGATGGTATGTCCAAATGATATTGAGGACTACATTGGTAGACTAGCTCAAATGGCTAGAGCAGCAGGAATGCATTTAGTTATAGCAACACAAAGACCATCTGTAGATGTAATTACAGGAGTTATCAAAGCAAATATTCCATCAAGAATATCTTTTTCAGTATCCAGCCAAATTGACTCAAGAACTATTTTAGATTCTTCCGGTGCAGAAAAGCTTCTAGGAAAAGGTGACATGCTGTTCTACCCTGTAGGAGAGGCAAAACCTGTTAGAATTCAAGGGGCTTTTGTTTCAGAAGAAGAAGTAGAAAGAGTTGTGGATTTTATAAAAAGTGGAGTTGAGGAAATTCAATATAAAAAAGAAATAATTGACCAAATAGAAGTGAATGCTAATGGAAAAGATGAAGATGGAGATGAGCTTTTAGATCAAGCAATAAGCATAGTATTAGAAACAGGTCAAGCCTCCACCTCCCTATTGCAACGCAAGTTAAAGATAGGATATAATAGAGCGGCGAGAATTATGGACCAGTTAGAACAAAATGGTGTAATATCAGGTAAAAATGGTAGTAAACCAAGGCAGATACTTATAAGAGAAAATGATTATGAAGGATACTAATAGATAAATAGGAGGAAAACTAGTGAGTAAGTTAAAAGTAGGAGTAGTAAATTTAGGCTGTGATAAAAATAGAATTGACTCAGAAATTATCATAGGAAATCTAAAAGAGAAGTATGAAATAGTTAATGAGCCTGAAGAGGCGGATGTAATATTAATAAATACTTGTGGATTTATAGAAACCTCTAAGCAAGAATCTATTGATACTATTTTAGAAATGGCTAAATATAAGGAAAATAATAAGTGTAAGGTATTAGTTGCTACAGGATGCTTAACTCAAAGGTATGGACAGGAACTTTTAGAGCTTATACCTGAATTAGATATAATTCTTGGGGTTAATGATTATGATAAATTAAATGAAGCTATAGAAAAAGCCTTAGAGAAGGGTGAAAAGAGTTGTTATACAAATTATAGCGATTCAAATATAAATATTGGAAAAAGAACTGTTACTACGGGAGGAATTACAGCTTACATAAGAATTTCTGAGGGCTGTAATTATCAATGCGCTTATTGTGCAATACCTAAAATTAGAGGTAAATATAGAAGTAGAACTATTGAAGATATTGTGGCCGAGGCTAAGGAACTTGCGATTAATGGATACAAGGAGTTAATTTTAGTAGCACAGGATACTACTAACTATGGTATAGATATATATGGAGGACAAAAACTTCATATGCTTTTACAAGAGCTTTCTAAAATTAAGAGTATAAAATGGATTAGGGTATTATATTGTTATGCCGAAGAACTTACAGAGGAAATTATCAATGAGTTTGCAAGCAATGAAAAGGTATGTAATTATGTAGATATACCTGTTCAACATATAAGTGATGATATTCTAAAAGCAATGAAAAGAAGAGGAAGAAAAAAAATAATTTTAGAAAATATTAAGAAACTAAGAGAAGCAATTCCTAATGTTGTACTAAGAACTTCTATTATTGTTGGATTTCCAGGAGAAACAGAAGAAAACTTTCAGGAGCTTTTAGACTTTGTTAAAGAAGTAAACTTCGATAAGTTAGGTGTGTTTAAGTACTCTCAAGAAGAAGGAACAGCAGCAGCAGAAATGGAAAATCAAATAGAGGAGGAAGTTAAGGAAGAAAGATATCATAGACTTATGACACTACAACAAAAGATTTCTGCAGAAGTTAATAAGAAAAAAGTTGGCAGAATCTACGAGGTTTTAATAGAAGAGAAAGAAAATGGAGAATATATTGGAAGAAGTTACGAAATGTCACCAGAAATAGATGGTGAAATTTTTATAAAGTGTGATAAAATTATTAATATGGGAGAATTTATAAATGTTAACATTGTTGACGCATTAGAATATGATCTTGTTGGAAAAATTGTTGACAATATGGATAAATAGATAAGTATCAAATTGGAAGTAGGAGATGTGTGTAATGAATCTTGCTAACAAACTTACAGTACTACGAATGATGTTAGTACCTATATTCTTAATTTTTATTGCATTAAATAGTCCAACTGGCACGGTAATTGCAACTATTATTTTTATACTTGCATCCATCACGGACAAATTAGATGGATATATAGCTAGGTCAAGAAATCAAATTACTAACTTTGGTAAATTCATGGATCCATTGGCAGATAAACTTTTAGTTACTTCTGCATTAATAACTTTAGTTGAAAGAGATGTTATTTTCGGATGGGTAGCTATGATAATAATTGCTAGGGAATTTGCTGTATCGGGACTAAGAACTTTAGCTGCTTCTGATGGTTTGGTTATAGCTGCAAGTAATTGGGGCAAGGCTAAAACTGTAATTCAGATAGTTGCTATAATAGTGGGATTAGTTTATCTAAGTTACCCATTACATTGGTTAAAGATTATAACTGATATATCTATTGGAGTGTCTGTAATTATAACTTTAATATCTGGGTTCGACTATTTTATAAAAAACAAAAATGTAATAAAAACAAACAAGTAATGATTAAACTTCAATAAAATGGTAATCATAATAAGAGGTTCCTGCTAATTAAGTAGGAACTTCTTGTTATAATATAATATATTAGGATATTTCTTGAAAATCTATAATATAGTTGACCTAAACAAAAGTTTATTATATAATTAAATAGAACTAATGTTCGACATGTGAAAGGATGGTGAACCCTTAGGGGAAATATATGAATAACGAAAAATTAAAAGCATTAGAAGCTGCTATGGGACAAATAGAGAAACAATTTGGTAAAGGCTCTATAATGAAGCTTGGAGAAAATACAGTTATGAATCTAGAGGCCATTTCAACAGGCTGCCTAGGGTTAGATATAGGACTTGGAATAGGGGGCGTTCCAAGAGGAAGAATTATAGAAATTTTCGGACCAGAATCATCTGGTAAAACTACAGTTGCACTACACATAGTTGCTGAAGCGCAGAAAGCCGGTGGAACTGCTGCTTATGTAGATGCTGAGCATGCCTTAGATCCAGTTTATGCAAAGGCTCTAGGTGCTGACATAGATAACTTAATAGTATCCCAACCAGATACAGGAGAGCAAGGTTTAGAGATTGCAGAGGCATTAGTACGTTCTGGTGCTGTGGATGTAATAGTAATTGACTCTGTTGCAGCTCTAGTTCCAAAAGCAGAAATTGAAGGAGAAATGGGAGATGCCCATGTGGGACTTCAAGCTAGATTAATGTCTCAAGCTTTAAGAAAACTTGCAGGTGCAATAAATAAATCTAAATGTGTAGCTATCTTTATTAACCAGTTAAGAGAAAAAGTAGGAGTAATGTTTGGAAGTCCAGAGACGACTCCAGGAGGAAGAGCACTTAAATTCTATGCCTCAGTTAGAATGGATGTAAGAAAGGTAGATACTATAAAACAAGGCGAGGAATTCCTTGGGAATAGAACAAAAGTTAAGATTACTAAAAATAAAGTAGCACCACCATTTAAACAAGCAGAATTTGATATTATGTATGGTCAGGGAATTTCAAAAGAAGGAGATGTTCTTGACATAGCTGTAAAAGAAGAAATTGTTCAAAAGAGCGGAGCATGGTTCTCCTATGGAGATGTAAGATTAGGTCAAGGAAGAGAAAATGCTAAGACTTTCTTTAAAGAAAATCCAGAACTTAGATTAGAAGTTGAAAATAAAATTAGAGAAAAGCATAATCTACCTCTATACAAAGAGAATATTTCAAAGGTTGAAGTAGCTACGACTGAGACTGAAGAATAAAATATATGCCAAATAAAAAGTTTAATAGTGTATTATAGCTAATAAAACTAGTTTTATTAGCTATAAGGAAACTGATAATATTTTATTGATAAATTAAGTTTTACTTAGGTTTCCTGTAAAGACAGTTATGAATAAAAATGGTTCATAACTGTTTTTGTTTTAGAATAAGTTTAAAATAAAGATACAGGATTCCAAAGTGAAAATTTATTTTATTCATTAGCAAAAAGTTAAAGGATTAAGGTAGCATAAGTATGGGTTAAGTGATGAATTTGGCTGACTATAGCAAAATTAATACTTAAGTTACTTATGAGCTTATACCCTATACCCCTTTGAAAACAAAACTTAGTAAAGAGTTTTATGATTTGCAAGTATAAAAATTATAAGAATTGTGTATAATTTATTGTAGAACATTGTTTAAGTTGTACGCACTATTTGGTAACAATCTTGACATTGATGTAAAATTAATATAAAATAAATACAAATACTGGTTTAGCATAATATAATTGCTACCAATTGAATAAGTATGACACCTTTTCTAGCTTTTAGTTTATTGCAAATAGATATTACAGAATAAGCAAAGGAGGTGTTGATTAAATGGAAATGGGCACAATTATTTTATTAATAGGCGCAATTTTCGTTGTTATTTTAATTGGAATTTTTGTTGTTATTTATACAAGAAAAAATATATCTCAAGCTAATATAGCTAAATCTGAAGACGAGGCAAAAAGAATTATTGAAGAAGGAAAAAAAGAGGCTGAATCAAAGAGGAAAGAGGCAATTCTTGAGGCCAAGGAAGAAGTTCATAGATTAAGAACTGATTTTGAAAAAGAGTCAAGAGAAAGAAGAACCGAGATTCAAAGACTTGAAAGAAGAATAATTCAAAGAGAAGAATCTTTAGATAAGAAAAGCACAGTTCTTGAGAAAAAGGAAGAATCATTAAATAAAAAGCAACAAGAGGTTGAAATATTAGAAGCAGGTATACAAGAATTGTATACTAAACAAAGACAGGAATTAGAAAGAATATCAGGTCTTACATCTGATGAAGCTAAACAGGTTTTATTGGATGAGGTTAAGAAAGAAATCAAACATGAAACTGCAATGATGATTAAGGAATTAGAATCAAAGGCTAAGGAAGAGGCAGATAAAAAGGCTAGAGAGATTATAACTTATGCTATCCAAAGATGCGCAGCAGATCATGTTGCTGAGTCAACAGTACATGTTGTATCTCTTCCTAATGATGAAATGAAGGGAAGAATTATTGGAAGAGAGGGTAGAAACATTAGAGCTCTTGAAACCTTAACTGGTGTAGATTTAATAATTGATGATACTCCAGAAGCAGTAATTCTTTCAGGATTTGATCCTATAAGAAGAGAAGTTGCAAGAATAGCATTAGAGAAGTTAATAGTTGATGGAAGAATACATCCAGCAAGAATTGAAGAAATGGTTGAGAAAGCTAAGAAGGATGTTGAAAATGATATTAGAGAAGAGGGAGAACAAGCTACCTTTGAAACTGGTATACATGGACTACACATTGAGATAGTTAGGCTGTTAGGTAGATTAAAATACAGAACAAGTTACGGTCAAAATGTTTTAAAACATTCTATTGAAGTATCTTATTTAGCAGGACTTATGGCTTCAGAGCTTGGAATTGATCCAACTTTAGCGAAAAGAGCAGGATTATTACATGACATAGGAAAAGCTGTTGATCATGAAGTTGAGGGGCCACACGCACTAATTGGTGCAGAAATTGCCAAGAAATATCATGAGTCACCACTAGTTGTTAATGCTATAGCAGCTCACCATGGAGATGTAGAAATGCAGTCCTTAGAAGCAATACTAGTTCAAGCAGCAGATGCTATATCTGCAGCAAGACCAGGTGCTAGAAGAGAAACTTTAGAAGCTTACATTAAGAGATTAGAGAAATTAGAAGAAATTGCAAATTCATATGAAGGCGTAGAAAAGTCATATGCCATTCAGGCTGGAAGAGAAATTAGAATTATGATTAAACCAGAAGAAATTAATGATGCAGGTGCTATTGAAGTGGCAAGGGATATTGTAAAAAGAATAGAAAGTGAACTTGAATATCCAGGTCAAATCAAGGTAAATGTAATTAGAGAAACACGTTCAATAGAATATGCCAAATAGAAAATAAAATAACTTTGCAAACAACAAGTCTTCTTGATTTTTAGCTATTTTGCTGAAATTCAAGAAGATTTTTTAATTATAGACTTCTACCATGAAAGTTTATTTTGATCATCATCAATGAAATTCATATTAAAAAGTTTAAGGGTATCAAGGTAGATTTCATGAATTAGATAAGAATTAATTTCGCTTCCTATTATTTATAAGTAATTCAACATTTTTTACTAAAAAGATGTGGTGAAAACCTTGGCAGTATCGAAGACAAATTGATTATAAAAAATTATAATTAATGCTAAAATAGAATGAGAATAGCGGGGAAATATGGTTTTTATTAATGCCAAGAATAAGCAAAAAATAGGGTTAATAGTGTAAAATAAACAAGAAATTTCAATTTTCAAAATAAATTAAAACATTTTAAGAGGATTTTTATGTTTTTTGTAGAATTAGTATAGTGCAATGATAAAGTTTAACTTAGGAGGTTTATTTATGGAGGTATTAAAAGTTTCAGCAAAATCAAGCCCAAATTCTGTAGCAGGTGCATTAGCAGGAGTTTTAAGAGAAAAGGGAGGAGCAGAAATTCAAGCAATTGGAGCAGGTGCAATTAACCAAGCTATAAAAGCTGTTGCAATTGCAAGGGGATTTGTAGCTCCAAGTGGAGTAGATCTAGTTTGTATACCAGCATTTACTGATATTGAAATTGATGGGGAAGAAAGAACAGCAATTAGATTAATTGTTCAACCTAAATAATTTTTATAGATTTATATAAATAAAGAACTTATTAAAACAAGTTCTTTATTTTTTTGTAAACGTTGTGAAAAATATACTATAAAGGTTTACACTGTAATTAATAAATGCTATATTATAACTATGAAGTTAAACTTTCATTTTATGGAAAGTTGCATTTTATTATTCAAATATAAATTTAATTTAAATTTTAATTTAGAGTAATAAAAATTATAATTTAAATGAAAAATAATTATAGAGATTTTGAAATTTTATATTTCAGTTTCGTAAAATATGCAAAAATTTGGGGGTAAAAAACATGATTTTATCAAAAAAAGCTATGCAAATATCACCATCTTTAACTTTAGCTATAACAGCAAAGGCTAAGAAAATGAAAGCAGAAGGAATTGATGTTATAGGATTTGGAGCTGGAGAACCAGATTTTAATACTCCAAAAAATATTCAACAAGCAGCTATTAAAGCAATTGAGCAAGGCTTAACAAGATATACAGCGGCTTCAGGAATAATTGAACTTAAGGAAGCTATAGTTGACAAATTTAAGAGAGATAATAACTTAACTTATAAAACTTCTCAAATTATTATTTCCACTGGTGCAAAACAATGCTTAGCTAACGTTTTTCAAGCTATTTTAAATCCAGGAGATGAAGTTATTGTAGGAGTTCCATACTGGGTAAGTTATCCAGAACTAATTCAGCTTGCTGATGGAGTTCCAGTGTTTGCTCAATCAGAAGAAAGCAATTCTTTTAAATTAACTGTTGAAGAATTACAGAAAGTTGCAACTGATAAAACAAAAGCTATAATAATAAATAGCCCTAATAACCCAACAGGTACAGTTTATACAAGAAATGAATTAGAAGCTATTGCAAACTTTGCAAAAGAAAAAGATTTATTTATAATTTCTGATGAAATATACGAAGAGTTATTATATGGAAATGAAGGCCATATTTCAATTGCAAGCTTAAGTGAGGACGCTTATAATAGAACAATTGTAATTAATGGAGTATCTAAAGCTTATGCTATGACTGGATGGAGAATTGGATATGCAGCTGCTAGCGAAGAAGTTACTAAGCTAATGTCTAACATTCAAAGTCATACAACTTCAAATCCATGCTCAATTTCACAATATGCCTCTGTAGAAGCATTAAATGGTGATCAAAGTGAAGTTGAAAACATGAAAAAAGAATTTAAAGCAAGAAGAGATTTTATGGTAGATAGAATAAATTCTATTAAGAACCTTTCTTGTGTAAAACCTGAAGGTGCTTTCTACGTAATGGTTAATATATCTAAATTATTAAACAAAGAAGTAGAAGGTAAAGTAATTAAGGATTCATTAACTTTTAGTGATTTATTATTAGAAAAAGAAAAAGTTGCAGTAATTCCTGGAATAGCTTTTGGGGTTGATAACTTTATAAGACTTTCATATGCTACATCAATGGAAAACATAAAAAATGGTTTAGACAGAATAGAAAAGTTTGTAAGCACAGTAAAATAGAAATTCACCAAAAAAGATGAGGTGATACATTTTGGTATCAAAAGAAATAGAAATTAAAAATTCTCAAGGGCTTCATGCTAGACCAGCAACATTGCTAGTACAAAAGGCTACTCGTTTCAAATGTGAAATTAAAATTGAGTACAAAGGAAAGAGTGCAAATGCTAAGAGTTTAATAGGTATACTATCACTGGGCATAAGCAAAGGAGCTAATATTGTACTTAGTACTAAGGGATCAGATGAAAATGCAGCCTTAAAAGAAATTAGTGAATTAGTAGAAGGCTTTGAAGGGTAAAACTTACTCAAGAATAAATTGAATTAAAACGAAACGTATTAGGCTACAGCACGCAATAAATAAGTGCTGTAGCCTAATTTATTCTTATAAGGATTAAAAATAAGTGTTAGTCAGATTTATGATAATTTCTTAATGAAGCTATATAATAATAAAAAATTATTATACTTCTAAAGTAGATGAATAAAATGGATTTGTTCATTATTTGAGCTTCTAGTGTATAATTAAGATAATTGATTTATGATATGAAAGAAAAATTAAAATCTTATGGATGTTAGATTTGAGTTTTCTATCTCTATTGGGGAATCACTTCTTTAGGTTGTAAATTATTGTTTAAGTGATTTTCTCATAAACTAGAAAGTTAAAGGTGATATTGTGAAAAATGAAATTACTTCCCATGAAATATTAAATAAGGACTTACAGATTTTTAGAAATAAACATTTTATCAGGTATTTTTTAGATCTTAGGGAGTCAAAGAGTAGGTATACAAGTAGAAGCTATGAAAGAGATATAAAGGATTTTTTTAAAGTTAGTAACATAGAAGAAATTGCACTAGATGATATGGTTAAAGTCAATATATTTCATGCTCAGGAGTTTATCCTAGAGTTAAAAGAAAAGGGGCTTTCCTCAGCCACAATCAACAGAAAAATATCTTCTCTTAGTGCTTTATATAAATGGCTAATGAAATACGTAGATAATTATAGTGGATTTCAAATTATCAAATTTAATCCTTTTAGCAATTTAAAGGAAGAAAAACCTACTATAAACAATAGTGAAACGGAATTTTTAACTGAGGAAGAATGTAAGATTTTATTAAATAGCATTGATACATCCACAGTTTTAGGTTTAAGAAATAAAGCAATTTTATCTTTAGCCCTAACCACAGCCCTAAGAAAATCGGAAATAATAAATATTAAACTCAAGGATATTGTAGCTTATGGGCAATATGATGTAGTAAAAGTTATAAGAAAGGGTAATAAAGCAGATATGGTTAAACTCCAACCAAAGGTGAAGGAACTTATTAATGAATATATAAAAACTACAGGAAGAACTTCTGAAGATAATAAAGAAGATTATTTATTTATTGGGCACTCTCTTAACGGACAAAATAGAGAAAAACTTGACCCAAGCACCCTAAACTATATGATTAAAAGAGTTTGTAAAGAAGCAAAAATAAATAAAAAACTACGAGTTCATTCAACAAGACATACAGCAATAACTATTGCAATAACTAAAGGGGCTACTATTGAGAAGGTAAGGGAGTTTGCGGCTCATAAAAGTATATCCACAACCAATAGGTACATACATTCCATAGATAAACTTAAGAATAATGCGGGAGATACTATAGATCTCCTATAATATTTTCTCAAAGACTACCTCTAGTGGAATTGAAGTTAAATAGGTGAAGATGATAAGAAAAGAATAACTTGAATAATACATGATTAAGTTATTCTTTTCTTATTTATAAAGAGTAGGATTTGTGTTATATGTCCAGGAATTTTATTGTGTATTTTAGTTAAATAAAGCATTAAGATAAAAGTTTAGGGACGAAATAAAATAGAATTTATTTAAACATCTATGCATACATTTTAGAGAAGGAATAAAATGGAGGTATAGTATGGAATTTCAAAAGGATAAAGAGGAAATTGTCTACGAGGAATATGAGTTCGTTCCAATGGCTCCTATGGACAATGCTGATATTCCAGAGGAAATGAAGGAATTTATGTCCATGTGCTGTATGATGGGAATGATGCCAATGAACAATTTAATAAGCCCTATGCAAAGAAGCTTTCCGCTAAGTAGAACTTCTCCATTTATAGGCAATGGACTTGTTAATATAGAAGATGGATACGAGGAGGACAATTATTCTAGAGTAGATTTAATTCTTAGTAGGATTGAGAATAATAATCCGGGCATATTCAGGTTTTTGGAAAGAAATGGGGTACCTTATGAAAAAGCAAGAAGACTTGTAAGAAGAGTAATAAGACTTACCCTAATGTATGATGAGTAACAAAAAGCAGAGGAGTTTCTCTGCTTTTGTTATTATAGGGAACCAGAATAAAAGCTTAACTTATACATGAGTAATTACACTGGTTCCCTTAAGGCTTTTTGAACAAGAATGAAATTCATGCTAAATAAATTAAACTTTCACTAATGAAGCCTATTTATAAAAACTATGTCGAAGGTTTTTTGGTATAAAACTTGGACAAGTGTAATAAAGATAATTATAAAATTACAATAGGTGATTTTGTAATTTAATCTATAGGTTGGGGTGATAAAATGAAGTACACAAGATATAATATAAAACAAAAGCGAAGAGGAAAAGGTAATTTCTTTTTATACTTTGTTGTAACTCTATTAGCGGCGCTGCTTTTAGGGACAGGCTTATCTTTTATGTTTAAGAAAGCAACAGAAGCTGAGCAGCAAAAGGGAACTGAAGTTACTGAAAATGGTAAAAATCAGCAGGGAGAACAAGAAAATAAAGGAGAACCTAATCATCAGTTTTACTTAATTCAATGTGGAGTGTTTAAGGTGAAAGAAAATGCTGAAGCCTTAAGAAAGAGTATAGAGTCTATGGGAAGTCCTTTTATTGTAGAGGAAGGCGAGCTTTTTAGAGTATACTTTGGTGTGTATTCGAAAGACCAATGGGAACCGGTTTATAATATGTTAAAAGAGAAGGGGATTAATAGTACTAAATCAGTAATTAATGTGTATTATGATGACCTATCAACTGGGGAACTATGTCAAATAATTGAAGCAAATTTCAAGATAATTAATAAGGTTTCAGAGCAAAATATTAAGGCTGTAAAAACTAATGAGTTGAAAGCCTGGGCAGAGTCTCTTCAGACTATTGAGGAAAATAAAAAGCATTATAAAGATGTAATTGAATTAAAGGAGTATATTAAATCGTTACCGGAAGAGGTAGACAAGACAAAAGTAGGAGAAATAACTAGTACAACCTATAATAAGCTGAAACAATTTAAAAAGTAATATAGAAACTAATAAAAGTGCCTAAGTTTATGGGCACTTTTAAAGTTTTTTTGAACAAAATTTTAAAAATAGAACTAAAATAACTTAAATTATATTATTAAAATTTAAAAAATTAGAGATATGCTTTAAAATAATACATACTCTACTAATAAATAACAAAATAATAAAAAATTTTTAAATAATGGGTTATAGCCTTGTATAAGAATTTGTTAAGTGTTAAACTATATAAGATAAAAATGTATATTGATTTTAAATTTTAGATGGGGGATATAGAATGAGAAATGGAGATATGAAAGCCAAGGAATATATATTTGGTATATTGCTAGGAGCCATTTCAGGGAGTTTTATTGGGGAGATTTTGGCCAATAATTTTAGCGGGTTAAGCTTTTTAGGTAAGGCTTATTCTATAGGATTAAAAAGCCCTTTATCATTAGATTTAAAAGTTGTAGAATTAGCTTTCGGTTTTAACTTTAATATTAATTTTATGTCTATTATTGGTATAGTTTTGGCAATAATATTATTTAGAAAACTATAGGGGTGAGACTATGAATATCATACTAGCATCAGCATCTCCGAGAAGGCAACAGCTACTAGGAAAGTTAATCAAAGACTTTAAAATCTTAGTAAGTAATTTTGATGAAAGCAGCGTAAAATTTAATGGAAATCCTTGTGATTATGTTTGTATATTAGCAGAAGAAAAAGCAAAAGATGTATTACAGAAGGTAAATGAAGACACTTTAATAATAGGCTGTGATACTATAGTGTTTTTTAATGGCCATGTTTTAGGAAAGCCTAAGAATGAAAAAGAGGCTTTTTCTATGCTTAAAATGTTAAGTAACAATGTTCACTATGTTTATTCAAGCATTGTTATTATAAACAGTGTTACTAAGGATGTAAAGAAAAGCTGTATATGTACTGAAGTGAAATTTATGGACCTTCATGAGGAGCTCATTAAGGATTATGTAAAATCAGGAGAACCTTTTGATAAAGCAGGAGCTTATGGAATACAAGATAAAGGCGCCATTTTTGTTGAAGGAATAAATGGATGCTATTATAATGTAATGGGGTTATCTGTGAATAAATTATACTTAATGCTAAAGGAGATGGGGGTAAATCTATAAAGGAGTTTTGAAATGGAAGAAAAAATTAAACTTACAGATTTACCAAGAAATGAAAGACCAAGAGAAAAAATGTTGCTATATGGAGCGGAAAGCTTGTCTAATGGAGAGCTTTTAGCTATAATATTACGAACTGGAAGCAAGTCTGAAAATATTTTGAATTTAAGTAATAGAATACTTTCACAATGTGGTGGTATAAATGGACTCTTAAATTCTGATATCAACGACCTTCAAAATTTAAAAGGTATAGGAGAGGCTAAAGCTACTCAGCTTTTAGCACTGTCTGAACTATCAAAAAGATTTAAATCCTTTAAATCAGGGGATGAAATTAAAATTAAACAACCTCAGGATGTAGTGGAATATGTGATGGAACCTATGAGATATTTGAAAAAGGAATGTCTAAAGGTTATTATGTTAAATACTAAAAATATAGTAATTAAGTCTGTAGATATATCCATCGGAAGTTTAAACAGTTCTATAGTCCATCCGAGAGAGGTTTTTGTTGAAGCTATTAAATGCAGCAGTGCTTCAATTATTGTATGTCATAATCATCCTTCGGGAGACCCAACTCCAAGTAAGGAGGATATAGGTATTACTAATAGACTGCAAGAATGTGGGAAACTCATTGGTATAGATGTTTTAGATCACATTATAATTGGAAATGGTACTTATATTAGTTTGAAAGAAAAGGGAGTATTATAGAGTTTTTATAAATAGAAAGGAGAATTTTAATGGGATTATTTGCGAAGTCAAGAGACATGGGAATAGATTTAGGAACAGCTAATACACTAGTTTATGTTAAGGGGAAGGGGATTGTATTAAGGGAACCTTCAGTTGTTGCAATAAATAAAAATACTGGAAAAGTTCTTGCAGTAGGAAATGAAGCTAAACAAATGATTGGAAGAACTCCAGGAAATATCGTGGCAATAAGACCTATGAAAGATGGTGTAATTGCTGATTTTGATGTAACTGAGAAAATGTTAAGACATTTTATAGATAAAGTTGGGGCGAAAAATTCTTTTAAGAGTCCTAGAATTGTAGTATGTTTTCCATCAGGAGTAACAGAAGTGGAAAAAAGAGCCATAGAAGAAGCTACAAAAAGTGCAGGAGCAAGGGAAGCACATTTAATGGAAGAGCCAATGGCAGCAGCTATTGGAGCAGGCCTTCCAGTAAATGAACCAACAGGAAGCATGGTTGTAGACATAGGTGGTGGAACTACAGAAGTTGCTATTATTTCACTTGGGGGAATAGTTACTAGCAAATCCTTAAGAGTTGCAGGAGATGAACTAGACACTTCTATTATTGCTTACATAAAAAAACAATACAATCTTATGATAGGTGAAAGAACATCAGAAGCTATAAAAATACAATTAGGTTCAGCCTTTGATTTAGGAGAACCAGATAATACTATGGAGATAAGAGGAAGAGATTTAGTTACAGGGCTTCCAAAAGTTATAGAGATAACTGAATCAGAAGTAAGAGAGGCATTAAGTGAGCCTATAGCAGCAATTATAGACTCAATAAAAACTACGCTTGAAAAAACACCACCAGAATTAGCAGCAGATATCATGGATAAGGGTATAATGCTAACTGGAGGAGGAGCTCTTTTAAAAGGATTAGATAAATTAATTAACCACGAAACACATATGCCTGTTAATATAGCAGAAATACCACTTGATTGTGTGGCTATAGGAGCAGGTAAAGCCTTAGATAATCTAGATGTATTAAGTAAGAGAAGATAAAAATGAAGAGCATTAAAAACAAACTGGCAGTTATAGTAATTATACTGTCAGTATGCTTTTTATTCTTAATTGGCTATTCTGTTCAAAGAGAAAATGTGTCTTTTGTGGAAAATGGAGTGGGAGCGACTCTGAACCCTATACAGGGTATATTTTATAAAATAGGAAATGGAGTTAAAAATTCACTAAGTTTTATTTTTAACATCAATGAAATTAAAAAAGAAAATGAAGAACTTAGGTCTAAGAATAAAGATTTAGAGTATAAATCTAATCAAAATGCCCTATTAGAACAAGAAAATCAAAGGTTAAGAGGAATGCTTAATTTTACAGACTTAAGGAATGAATATAATTATGTTGGCTGTGATATTGTTGGTATAAGTGGTTCTAACTTTTTAGATGGTTATATAATTAATAAGGGGAAAAATGTGGGAATTCAAAAGGGTATGGTTGCAATTACAGGGGAAGGGCTAGTAGGACAGGTTACTTCAGTAGGGAACAACTGGGCTATAGTTCAATCTTTATGTAATGAGAATATTGCTGTAGCTGGATATGTAATTACTACTCAAGAAAGTGATGGAATAGTTAAAGGATATAAGGGTAATGAAGATAAGTTTTTAGCACAAATAACTGGGCTTTCAATTAAATCTCAAGTTTCTAAAGGTGATGTGATATTAACCTCAGGTCTTGGAGGAGTATATCAAAAAGGAATTAAAATAGGAGAAGTTCTTGAAGTAGAAGAAGACAAGGCTGCTGTGGTTAAAAATGCCATAATAAAGCCAAGTGTAGATTTTAACAAGCTAGAGCAACTTTTAATTATAGTTCCAAAAGAAACTAGAGATGTGAAGTAGTAGGGTGTAGATTGTGAAAAAAATAATATATTTATTTCTTATAACTTTATTTCTATTTCTTTTAGATAATACCCTAATAACTTTCATAGCAATAAACCACATTTACCCAAGTATTCTCCTTGTTTTTATCATTTCTTATGCCATAATAAATGGATCTCTAGAAGGTATGATTCTAGGAGTTCTTGCAGGGGCATTTCAAGATTTATATTTTTCTAAGTATATAGGCATAAACATGCTTAGTAATATGATTATATGCTTATTAGCTGCAGAAATAGGTAAGAGCATATTTAAAGATAAATCCATTGTACCAATAGTTTCAACTTTCTTTTTAAGCTTTATAAAAGGACTATTTGTATTAGGAGTTTTATTTCTATTAAGAGTTAAAACTGCTGGTATAAGTGTAGTCTTGTATAAGGCTTTATATGATATGGTAATATCAGTTTTATTATATAGGCTTGTTTTCAAATTAAGCGAAACAAAAACTATGAAGAAAGAATGGAGATTCTAGAAAAGTATGGTTAATAAAAAATCGGTAACTAATAAAAAGAGTAAAGCAAAGTTTTCTAGATTTAATATATTTTTTATTGCCATGGGTCTTATTTTTACTACCATAATTAGTAGATTGCTATATTTGCAGGTTGTGATGGTAGAAGAGTATAGAGAAGAAGCTAATAAAAAAGCTAGTAAAAATGTACCTAAGGTTGCAGCAAGAGGAGATATTATAGATGCTAAAGGTGAACTTCTAGCTACTAGTAAACAAAGTTATTCTTTAATGTTTACAGAAACAGAGGAGAGTAAAGAAAAGTTTTTTGAGACCATGGCAGAAGTGTTTAAAATATTAGATAAAAATAATAAATATATTGTGGATGAATTTCCGATTGTAATTGAAGATGGCAATTTAGCTTTTAAATTTAAAGCCACTGATGAAGAAAGTAAAAGATGGATGGAAATAAGATTTAAAAAAGATAAAGGAATCGATGACGATAAATTTATCAAAAAAATCTTTGATAAGAAAAGAGAAGAACTTACAAAAGAAGATGAAAAGGTTTTAGATGAAGAACTCTTAAAAATCTCTGCACAAGAAGTTTACGATAAGTTGCTTACGGATTATAAGATAGATACAAATTATGAACTAAAAGAACAAAGAAGATATATGATTGTTAAAGACAGTATTAAAATTCAGAGCTTTTCAGGATACAAACCTGTAGTCATTGCAAACGATCTTAGTAAGGAAGTAGCTTTTGAATTCGAACAACGGAAGGCCAGCCTTCCTGGAATAGCAGTTGAAACACAACCAATGAGATATTATCCTAATAATGAATTAGGTTCGGCCTTTTTAGGATACATATCAAAAATCAACCCTTGGGAAAAAGAAAAGTTCGAGGAAAAAGGCTATGATATAAGTACAGATAATGTTGGAAAAGCTGGATTAGAGGCGGCTTTTGAGCAATACTTGAAGGGTACTAAGGGGCAAGAAATTATCGAGGTAAACAAAGCAGGTAGAAAAGTTAAGACTATTGTAGAAGCAGATTCTTATCCAGGAAAAACTGTTCAGTTAAATATAGATAAAAATATACAAGAGGTAGCAGAAAAAGCTCTAGATGATACTATGAAGAGCATGCAGAATAAAGGTGTTATGGGAACAAGTAATGTAAGTAATGCTACAAGAGGGGCAGCTATAGTACTAAATGCAAAAACTGGTCAAGTTTTGGCTCTTGTGAGCAAACCTGGTTATGACCCAAATGTTTTTACAGTGCCAGGACTAGAAATACCCCAAAATTATTTTTCTCCTAACATTGAACAAATGGGTAAGGAGTATATTGCGAAGAAGGGGCTTATAAATAAAGTGGGAGTGCTGAAAGAGAATGAAATGTCTCTTCCAGCTGCTGAAAGAGCAAAGATACTTTTAGATAGAATGTTTCCAATAGATGAATCCATAGAAGGAAACACTACTATAAGGAAAGATCTAAATGACATATTTCCAAAGCCTTTTTATAATTATGCTTCAATGGCATTAATTCCTCCTGGATCAGTTTTTAAGCCTGTAACAGCTCTTGCAGGATTAACAGAGGGAGTAATAAATTCATCAACAAAAATAAATGATAATGGTATGTATACTAAAAGGTATAAAAGCTATCAGGGGGCTTGTTGGACCTTTAACCAGAGGCATGCTACCCATGGACCTATAGATTTAGCTAAAGCTTTAGAGGTTTCTTGTAACTTTTATTTCTATGATGTAGCAGATAGGCTATATGAAAAGTATGGAGAAAATCCAGGGGCTCTTGACCTCATTGCTAAATATGCTTGGAAACTTGGCCTTGGAGTACCTCCTAATAGTGAATTAGAGGCAAGTACAGGCATTGAAATAGCAGAAAATTTTGGTCAAGTTTATAACTATGAATCAAGTAAGAAAAAACAGTCAAATATATATATTGACCAACTTGCAGGTTTTTTAGGCAAAGGTTCTAGTTCTGTAAATACACAATTAAATCAATATAAGCCTTTTGATATTGCAAGGCAAAAAGAACAGGGAAGTCCTAAGGAAGTAGCAGAGATTAAGAAAGTTAATGAAAAGAAAAGTAATTTAATCGAGGCTATTAAAGCTCAAATGATTAATGAGAATAAGCTTCCAGACCCAGAAATGTATAAAATGTTAACACCTCTAATTAAAGAGGTTATAAACATTTCTCCTGAAGCTAAAGCTGTAGGTTATACAGATAAGGATATTACTGGTATTATGGATTCTATAATAAGCTCTGTTAATGATGCTAGGATTTATATTAGCTCTGCAGCTAATGCTTATGATGCATCCATAGGACAGGGAATGAATCTTTTTACTCCCCTTCAGTTAGCAAGTTATATGGCAACTTTAATTAATGGGGGAAACAGGTATGAATTAC
Source organism: Clostridium punense (assembly GCF_017874425.1). Taxonomy (GTDB): domain Bacteria; phylum Bacillota; class Clostridia; order Clostridiales; family Clostridiaceae; genus Clostridium_J; species Clostridium_J punense. The sequence goes on along the minus strand of NZ_JAGGLL010000001.1, from coordinate 53,913 downwards.
AACTTGTCAATAAGATAGTAGACCCTGTTACTGGAGAGACTACTGAATTTAAGCCTAAGCTTATAGACCATGTGGATATTGAACCACAATATCTTAGTGTAATTAAAAAAGGTATGAAAGATGTTACTGCAGGAGATAATGGTACAGCAGTAAGTGCATTTAAAGACTTTCCAATTGCTAACGGTGGTAAAACCGGTTCAGCTAACGTAAATGAAGAAGTTGAAAAGGCTATAGGAAGAACAGCTTATGGAACTTATATAGGATTTGCTCCTTTTGATGATCCAGAGATTGTTACCTGTATTGCAATTTTTGATGGAGGTAGCGGAGGCTATGGAGCACCAGTGGCTAGAGCTGTATTTGAAGAGTATTTTAGAGACCAAATAAAAGCCCAAAAACCTGGTTACAAGTTTATGTATGAAAAACCACAAAAATCAGATAATGCTGGAACTGTTATAGATGAAAGCAAAAAAGGTGAAAGTACTAATGGCGAAAGTACAACAAATAATACTCAAAATGGTACAACGAATAATTCACCAAATGGTGCAACAAATAATACACAAACTACTAAGCCAAACAGCAGGGAAAACAACACCACAAATGGTACACAGAATAGTACAACTAATAATCCACGGTGAGGATTATTAATATAACGAAAATATAATGTATAATAAATAACAAGTTTAATTATAATTTGAAATTAAACTTGTTATTTTTGTATTTTTACCATTAAATCATTTCTTCCAACAAGTTGTTTCTCAAGAAGTGGCAATGAAGCTAAATGTATTGTAAGTATATAAGCTACTCTTAATATGAAGAGTTTTCCATTACATAAAGATACATTATTTTAAGAGTGTTTATTTATAGAGAAACTACTTCGATATTTGAACTATTACTCCATATAGAATAATACTATAAAAGAAATTTTAAAATAAATTTCATCACAGATTACATTGGTAAGGTTAAAAAGGTATAATTAATTTGTAATAATTAAAATTCCATAGAAATAACACAATATTTTTAAATAATATTGATTTTTCTGTAATAATTAGAAGGAATTTAATAATATACGTTGAAATAGTAAAAGTATCTCAGTATGTGGAGGGTACATATGCAAGACAATAGAATAATATTTAAGGGGAATAAAGATGGTCTAAATGTAGTAATTGACGTTAATAGATTTAAAAATACTGAGGAAATAATTAATGAACTTATAAAAAAATTGTCTGTTACAAAAAGGTTTTATAGGGGTGCTACAATAAGTATTACCATGGACATAAAGCAAATTGATGAACATGACCAAGCTAGGATTAAAGAAATACTTTTTGACGAGTTTAGAATTAGAGATTGTATATATCAGGATTCTGGAGAGCGAACAAGTAAGTTTTTTAATGGGGTCAGTGAAGGTAGAACCAAGTTTGTAAGAAAGACCATTAGAAGTGGACAAAGATTTGAGTACTCGGGAAATTTAGTTTTAATTGGGGATATAAATCCAGGGGCAGAGGTGTATGCTGCTGGAAATATTATTGTATTAGGAAGTATTAGGGGAGCTGTTCACGCAGGAAGTAATGGTAATGAAAAGGCTTTTGTTGCAGCTTTTTCTCTACAACCTCAAATTCTTCAAATTGCTAATATAATAACAAGGTCTCCAGAGGACAATTTAAGACCACAATATCCTGAACTTGCAAAAGTTAAAAATGGAAGTATAATTGTAGAACCATATTTAGTTAATAAATATATTTAATGGAGGGAGTATTAAATGGGAGAGGCTATTGTTATAACATCTGGAAAAGGTGGAGTTGGAAAGACTACTACTACTGCGAACATTGGAACTGCATTAGCAGCAATGGATAAAAAGGTAGTTGTAATAGATGGAGATACAGGACTTAGAAACTTAGATGTACTTATGGGACTTGAGAATAGAGTTGTGTTTACCTTATTAGATGTAATTGAGGGAAGATGTAGACTAAAACAAGCTTTAATCAAAGATAAGAGATTTAATAACTTATTTTTATTACCAACAGCTCAAACAAGAGATAAAGATGATGTTAGTATTGATGGAATGCTTAAAATAGTAAATGAACTTAAAAATGAATTTGACTATGTAATTATTGATTGCCCAGCGGGGATTGAGCAAGGCTTTGAAAATGCTGTAGTTGGTGCAGACTGGTCAATAGTTGTAGTAAACCCAGAGATAACTTCAGTAAGAGACGCAGATAGAGTTATTGGAAAGCTAGATGCAAAAGGACTAAATAGACAAGAACTAATTGTGAATAGAATAAACTTTGAAATGACAAAGAATGGTGATATGCTGAACATTGAAGATATAAAAGAATGTTTAGCTATTAAGGTTATTGGTGTAGTACCTGATGATAGAAGAGTTACAGTTTCCACGAATAAAGGGGAGCCTATAGTTCTAGATACTACAGCACTTGCAGGACAAGCTTTTAAGAATATTGCAAAGAGAATAGTAGGAGAAGAAGTGCCATTTATTGATTTAAGTGTCACTAGTTCACAAGGTGGATTCTTAGCCACTCTTAAAAAATTCTTTGGGGGGAAATAGGAGGTAATCATGGATATTTTTAAGATTTTCTCAAATAAAATAGCATCTAAGGATATTGCTACTGATAGATTAAAGCTGATACTTATACATGACAGAGCGGATTTTTCACCAGACTTCCTAGAGATGATTAAAGGGGATTTACTAAAGGTTATCTCTAACTATGCAGAAATAGATGATGGCGAAGTTGAAGTTAAGCTAACTAGAGCAGAAGAAATGGAAGGACATTCACCTGCATTAATTGCAAGTATTCCAATTAAAAAAATAAAAGGAAGATAAATGTGTAAAGCTATGATTAAACATAGCTTTATTTTTTTTTCTATTATGATATAATCATATTTAGGCATTTTCAAAAAATAAATAAGTCAGTATGTTTGTTTAGTTTGAGTTATACTGCGTCAACAGAACCTTTAGATTGCTCTACATTTAAGGAACCTATTTTCCTGCATGTACAGACTTGCTTGTGAATAGAAACTTGTTTGTGAACACAAACTTGTTTGTGAACTCAAGATATTCTTAACATCTTTGGCTTGTTATTTATTTTCAAATGCTTATGTTGGAGGTATGTATATGATATTAAAAAACCTTAGAATAAATGATAAATTGATTAAGCATATAGACTTTAGTATTATAGGCATAATATGTGCAATAGTAATGTTTAGCATTATAAATATATATAGTGCAGGTGGGTTTTACTATGCCAGATTACAGTTTTTTTGGCTTATTATAGGACTCATAGCCACCTATTGCATTATATATGTGGATTATATTCAAATACTAAATTATGCTCCTGTAATTTATTGGTTTGCGGTGGCACTACTAGCTTTTAATGATATTTTCAGTAAATCAGTAAATGGTGCCAATGCTTGGATACAAATAGGAAAAAGAGCTATACAACCTGGAGAGTTTGCTAAAATAGCAATGATATTAATGCTTGCAAAGGTAATCCAAGACATGGAGGGAAATATTAATAATATAAAAAATCTCACTAAGGTTCTTATTTATGCAGCTATACCAATGATTTTGATAGTAATTCAACCAGATATGGGACTCACCATGGTTTCTTTCTTTATCGTCCTAGGTATTGTAATTGTAGCAAATCTTGATTGGAGAGTAATTGTAGGAGGATTATCAGCAGTTTTAGTTGTAATAGTTGGGCTTTGGAATTCTCCGCTTATGCCTTCATACTGGAAAGGGCGTTTACTATCCTTTTTAACACCAGAAAAGTTTGAACTTACCTTTGGATTTCAGCTTCTTCAATCCAGAATTGCCATTGGTTCTGGGGGAATTTTTGGTCTAGGTTATTCAAATGGAAGACAATATAAATTTATACCTGAAAATCATACGGATTTTATCTTTGCGGTAATAAATGAAGAATGGGGATTTATGGGTGCAGCAGTTTTATTAGTACTTTATGGAGTATTACTTTACAAATTGATAAGTATTGCAAAGACTTCAAAGGATTTAAGTGGAAGCATCATATGCATTGGAATTGCAGCTTCTCTAATGTTTTCAATTATTCAAAACATGGGAATGACTATTGGAATAATGCCTATTACAGGAATAACACTTCCTTTTGTAAGTTATGGAGGAAGTTCCATGTTAACTAATTTTATATCCTTAGCCCTAGTACTAAATGTAGGAATGAGAAGAAATAAAATTAATTTCTAGGAAAATTAGAAAATGTAGTGGGTTTACTAACTTACAAAAGAAAGCACTTAATATAAAATTAAACTTTAATATAATATAGGATTCCTTAGTGAAAGTTTAATTTATTCAGCATGAATTTCATTCATCTTCCAAAAGACTTAAGAAAACCAAGGAAGAGGAATAGTGGATAAGTTAGATATTGACTTTAGTTCCCTATAAACACGACTTTGTTTAGATTAAATCTTCTTCAAAGTCGGCGAGTAAAATGAATTTATTCATTATTTAAGGAGGATTTTTATGAGAATAGCTTTAATTGCACATGATAAAAAGAAAGATGATATGATTGACTTTGCTAAAAGATATAAGGATGTTTTGATAGAACATGAATTATATGCCACTGGTACAACAGGAAAGCTTATAAGTGAATTTGTAGGTTTATCTGTAAGTAGGTTTTTATCAGGACCATTAGGTGGAGATCAGCAAATTGGAGCAAGGCTTGCTCAAGGAGAGATGGATCTTATAATATTTTTGAGAGACCCGTTAACATCACAACCTCATGAGCCAGATGTAACAGCATTAATAAGACTTTGTGATGTACACTGTATACCTCTTGCTACAAACTTAGGTACAGCAGAAGTTTTAATGAAAGCATTAAAAAGTAGATAAAATAACTAATAAGCTAGTGAGAAGATTTATTCTTGCTGGCTTATTTTATTAACTTTTTTGCGGTTTCAATCATAAATCCCAGGCTATGTAATATAATTTATTAAAGAAAATCTTATTAGTGTAGGTGAAAAAATGGGTAACTATAATGATTATTATCAAAGATACTATTCTTCTATAGGTAGGAAACCTTCAAAGCAACACATGAAGAAAAAAATGAGTCCAAGCAGTGGAGCTGGTTATAGGCCTAATGGTAACGGCCATAAAGAAGGGAAGGGGAAGAGCTATTTCAGTAATTTTACCAGCAAGTTTATTGTACAGCTAGGTATTGTGTTATTTCTTATGATTCTACTACTTGGATGTAAAACCTTTAGTAATCCCTATACTAAAGGTTTTTATGAGGGGAGTAAAAAGCTTCTAAATGAAAATTATAATTATGTAGCTATTTTAAGCAAAATCAAAGATTTTAAATTAGAAGATATTGAGGGTAAAAGCATAATGTATATTGAAAAAATCAAGAGTTCAATTACTGGAGGGTTAACTTTACAGGATGAAGTTAAAAGTGATTATGCGCTTCCTGTTTCCATGAATAATATGCAACAGGGAGCAGGAGAAGCTTTATTGGCTCAAGGTGTAAATCAGGATAATCTGATGTGGGTAAAGCTCGATAAAGAAAGCACTATTAATTCTTGTCAGAGGGGAAAGGTGAAGAAGATTGGTAAAGATGATGCTATGGGGAATTATGTTACCATAGATCACGGAAAAGGTATAGAAACAAAATATAATAACCTCAGCGAAGTAACTGTAGGAGTTGGAGATGAAGTTAATAAAGGTGACATAATTGGAAAAGTAATTCCTAAAGTACCTAACTTTGAAACTTTTTATTTTGAAATATTATATATGGGAGAAAGACAGAAGGTAGCTGATTACTTAAAAGTATAGGGAAAAAGGCTATTATACAGTACTGAATTGGGAGGAAATAATTGCTTAGAATTAGTAAATACTTAATACCTTATATAGCACTCATATTAATTATTGGATTTAAATCTAAAATGTTAATGGGATTTGTAATAATTCTAATCCATGAATTCATTCATTTAATTACAGCAAGAGTATTAGGCTTTTCTGGTTTTACTGTAGAGATCTTACCCATAGGGGCGGTATTGAAGCTAAAAGACTTAGAGGAAGCTACCCCAAAGGAGGACTTGATAATATCTGTCAGCGGACCATTAGGAAATTTTATTATGGCCTTGGCTTGCATAGCAATAAATTATTTTTATAAAAGTGATTTTTTAACTCTTATGATTAATTATAATTTAGTTATTGGTATATTTAATTTAATACCAGCTTTCCCTTTAGATGGAGGGCGAATTTTAAGAGATATATTTGCTACTAGATTAATATATAAAAAAGCAAACGAAATAGCATTAAGGATAAGTATAAGCATAGGGTATGTTTTTCTTCTGAGTTTCTTCACATCTTTGTTCATGGGTATACCTAATTTAAACTTACTCTTGATAGCTATTTTTATTTTAGTTATTTCTTATAGGGAGAAAAGGAGGATAGCATATATAATTATGGGCTATATTATTAAAAAAAAGGAAAAGCTTACTAAAAGGGGATATATAGAAAATAAAAGTATTTCAGTATATTATAAACTTTCCTTATTGCAGGTTTTAGAGCTTGTAGATAAAAATAAATACAATGTATTTACTATCCTTGATGAAGAAATGAATGTAATGGATATAATATATGAAGAAGAAATTTTAAATGCCATAAAGTTTCTAGGAAACATAACTTTGGAGGAGCTAGTTAATAATAGAGAAGCAAGGATTAAAGATGTTTTAACTGGTGAAAGTATTAGATAAGTCTTAAATTATACTTTCCAAATTCTTTCAACAGGACAAATTTTCTATTTGTGATGAAAAGTCTTAAAGGAACTATGTTAGGGTAATGTATAAGTTAGGTGTTGGCTTTGCTTCCCTATATATGATAGAATAAATAATTGAATTAACTTAAGGAGGAATTTGAATGAACAAAATTTCCGATGATATTCTTTATAAAGTTGAAAAACCAGCTAGATATATTGGTGGTGAATTTAACTCTTATAATAAAGATAAAGAAAAAGTAGATATAAGATATGCGTTTTGCTTTCCAGATGTGTATGAAGTAGGTATGTCTCATCTTGGAACTAAAATATTATATTACACTTTAAACGAAAGAGAAGATACCTTCTGCGAAAGAAGCTTTGCACCATGGCCAGATATGGAGGCGCTTTTAAGAGAAAATAATATTCCCTTATATACTCTTGAAACTAAGGATTCTTTAAAAGATTTTGATTTCTTAGGATTTACCCTTCAATATGAAATGAGTTATACTAATATTTTAAATATGCTAGACATGTCAGGTGTTCCACTTAGAGCTTCCCAAAGAGGAAAGGAAGATCCTATAGTAATGCTTGGAGGACCTTGCGGTTACAACCCAGAACCGTTATACGATATAGCGGATATAGTTGTAATTGGAGAAGGTGAAGAGGTTATACATGAAATCCTCGATAAATACAAGGAGTTAAAAGGTGAACCCAAAGAAGAGTTTTTAAGAGCTATTGGAAAAATACAAGGGGTTTATGTGCCAAGCTTATATGAGGTTACTTATAAAGAAGATGGTACAATAAAAGAATTTAAGCCTAAGTTTGTAGATGTGCCAGCTAAGGTTAAAAAGAGAATAATAAATAACTTTAATGAAAATATATTTCCAGAGAAATTAATAGTTCCATATACAGAAATAGTTCATGATAGGGTTGTGCTTGAAACCTTTAGAGGATGCACAAGAGGTTGTAGATTCTGCCAAGCGGGTATGATTTATAGACCAGTTAGGGAAAAGAAAACAGACAAACTTTTAAGCCAAGTAGAAAGTTTAATAAGCAAAACTGGATACGAAGAGGTATCTTTATCTTCATTAAGTATTTGTGACTATTCAGATATACAAAATCTTATTTTTTCCTTAGTTGAAAGATATGAGGGAGAGAAGGTTGGAGTATCCTTGCCTTCAATAAGAATTGACTCTTTCTCAGTTGATTTAATTAAAGAAATCCAAAAGGTAAGAAAAACAGGATTAACTTTTGCACCAGAGGCTGGAAGTCAAAGAATGAGAGATATTATAAATAAAGGGGTTACAGAGGAAGATATGCTTAAGTCGAGCAAAAGTGCCTTTGAAGCTGGTTGGTCTACTCTTAAGCTTTACTTCATGATAGGACTTCCTTATGAAACTATGGAGGATGTACTAGGCATTGGTGAGCTGGCTGAGAAGGTTGTGGACCAATACTTTATGGTACCTAAAAATGTGAGACAAAGAGGACTTAGAGTAACTGTGAGTACTTCAATCTTTGTTCCAAAGCCATTCACACCTTTCCAATGGGCACCAATGGATAAGATGCCTGAAGTTAAAGAGAAAATATATGGCCTAAGAAGCTCCATAAAAAGCAAAGCCATAGTATATAATTGGCACGAATCTCCACTAAGCTATATGGAAGCTATATTTGCAAGAGGGGATAGAAGACTTTGTGATGTACTAATTAAAGCTTTTGAGAAGGGTGCTCGCTTTGATGGATGGGCAGAGTATTTCAATTTTGAGTTATGGCAGGAAGCTCTAAAGGAATGTAATGTAGATGGAGATTTCTATGCTTACAGAGAGAGAACTTACGAAGAAATACTTCCTTGGGACTTTATAGATATTGGCATAAATAAACAGTTCTTAATTAACGAGAATGAAAGAGCTAAGAATGCCGTAGTTACTCCAGATTGCAGAGAAAACTGTACAAATTGTGGAATAAACAAAAACTTTAAAGAAGGGAAGTGCTTTGAAGGTGCGTTATTTAGTTAAATATTCTAAAGATAGTGAAATAAAGTTCATATCTCACCTAGATTTAATGAGAACTATACAAAGGATTATTAGAAGAGCAGGACTTCCAATTGAATACTCAAAGGGCTTTAATCCTCATATGACCATATCCATTGCTCAACCTCTTTCAGTAGGAGTTTATTCTAAAGGAGAGTATATGGATGTAGTCTTTACTGAAGAAATGGATACGAAGATTATACTAGATAAGTTAAACCAAAATACTCCTAGTGGAGTTAAATTCTTTGATGTAGTTAAAGTAGAAAAGGGCGAAACAGGAAAAGCTCCTCAAGCTATGGCAATTATTGATGCAGCAGAGTATGTTATGAAGATTAAGTCATTTGATATAAAAGAAACCATGAAATCTTTAGAGCAAGTTAAAAATATGCCACAGTGGAATATCCTGAAAAGGTCTAAGAGTGGAGAAAAAGAAGTAGATATTAAACCTTTAATAAAGGATTTAACCATAAAAAGCAGTGAGAATCTTTTAATACTAGAAGCAACTACAGCTTGTGGAAGCAGGGAAAACTTATCACCAAGTCTTTTAGCTGACTATATAAAAGAACATGTAGAATACATAGATAGGGAAGCCTTTGTAGATATTGAAAGATTAGATATGTATGCCTATAAAAATAACAAATTAGTTCCTCTTAACAAATTTTTTTAGAGGAAGTGTAGCTAAGTGAAGGAGATTTTTATTGAAAGAAATCAGAAATTACTAAGAATAGCTATAAGAGAGTGTGGAAGATTAAAGGAGTGTTATGTAGAAGAGGAAGACGACACTCCTAAAGTAGGGGAAATTTATAAAGGCACAGTAAAAACCATTGTGGCTTCAATGAAAAGTGCCTTTATAGATATTGGATACACCAAAAACTGCTATATGAATTTAAAGGATAGTGCTGTGACACTAAAAAAAGGTGATGAGGTTTTAGTTGAAATACTTAAAGAGGAAATAGACAAAAAGGGCCCTAGAGTTACAAACAGAATTTCCTTACCAGGAACTTATGTAGTTTTAACTAATGGTAATAACTATTTAAGTATTTCTCCTAAGATAAGCAATAAAGATTTCAAAGCTTCCATTAAAGAAAAGTTAGTTAAGCCAGAAGATATAGGAGTAGTCATCAGAACCAAGTCAGAGAAGGTAGATGTTGAGTTACTTAATAATGAAATTCAATGGCTCTACAAAAACTACTTAGATATTGTAAAGAGATTTAGGTATTCCTCAAAATTAGGAAAACTCCATAGTGATGAGGGAGCCATAAGTAGAATTTTGAGAAACTATTTAGGTGGGGAAAATGTGAAAATAACCTTTAATAGTAATGAGGATTATTTGTATTGCAAAGACTACTTAGAAAGTAAGGGAATAAAAAACTATACACTAGAATTATATAAAGAGTCCCTAACCTTGTTTGATTATTATGGACTAGAAACTGAAGTGTTAGCTTTGAGAAACAGTAAAGTTATTCTTCCAAGTGGGGGGGATATTGTAATTGAGAAAACTGAAGCTATGCATGTTATTGATGTAAACTCAGCTAAAAATACTAAGATTTCACAGGTAAGAGATGCAATATTAAACACTAATATGGAAGCTGCTAAGGCTATAGCTGAGCAGGTGAGGCTTAGAAATATTGGTGGAATAATTCTAGTAGATTTTATAGATATGAAAGAAGCTGAGTACAGAGAAAAAGTATTGAAGCTTCTTAAAGAAGGTTTTAAAGAAGATAAGAATAATCCTACAGTGTACCCTTTCACGGAATTAAATCTAGTTCAAATATCAAGAAAAAGGTATGGAAAATCCATATACGATTATATCCTAGAACCTTGTGACACTTGCAAAGGAAAGGGAAATAAAATAAGGCTGTCTTATTTAAGCAATATTATAAGAAGTAAAATAAGCAGAATTAAAGCAGAACAAAATGTTAGAGATATACTTATAGAATTAGATAGTATTTACGAGAAAGAAATCAAGGAGAACATTTTAAGTTTTGTAACTTCCATTGAAGGATTAGACAGAAATATTTATATAAATTTTATTCCTCACCTAGAAAGTTTCAAGGTAGAACCACTGCTATTTTCAAATCAAATAAGAAACTTGGAAAAACTAAGGGTGTTTCAGTGGGATGAGGTTTCTATAATTTAGTATTTTTAAAGAAAAAAGCAATAAATTTCTTTACAAGTACTTTTCTATATGTTAAAATGGCTTTTGTAGACCGCACACATAAGGTTTTTTGAAACAGTTTTATGAAGTTAAAGCTGTACCTGAGATGGCGAGACTGGATTGAGGAGGTGTATTTAATGTACGCAGTATTACTTACTGGAGGAAAACAATACAGAGTTCAAGAGGGAGACGTGTTATTCGTTGAAAAACTTGAAGCTGATGTTGATTCAACTATAGAATTTGATAAGGTTTTAGCAGTTGGAAAAGAAGAAGGTTTAGTGATCGGAAAACCTGTAGTTGAAGGTGCTAAGGTTGTTGCTAAGGTTGTAGCTCAAGGAAAAGCTAAGAAAATCATAGTTTTCAAATATAAGCCAAAGAAAGACTACAGAAAGAAACAAGGACACAGACAACCATTCACTAAAATTGTAATTGAGAAAATAGAAGCTTAATTATGACCAGTGTTAAATTTTATAAGAAATCTGATAAATTTGTAGGTTTTAAACTTTACGGTCATGCAGCTCCTAGGGAGCTAGACTTAGATGTAGATTTAACTTGTGCAGCTATTTCGGCTATTTCTCAAACTACCTTAATTGGAGTTTTAGAAGTATTAAAAATAGAGGCAACCTATGAGATAGAAGATGGATTTCTAAGTTTAACCTTAGATAATCAAAGTAGCGAAGACGTAGAAAGATGTCAGGTCCTTCTCGAAACTATGTTGCTTGGGTTAAAAAGTATTGAATTTACTTACAGTGATTATATAAAAGTAGAATTAGAGGAGGTGTAATATTATGCTAATTATGAACCTTCAGTTATTTGCTCACAAAAAAGGGGTAGGTAGCTCAAAGAACGGAAGAGATAGTGAGTCTAAGAGACTTGGTGTTAAACGTGCAGATGGACAATTTGTACTTGCAGGAAACATCCTTGTTAGACAAAGAGGAACTAAAATCCATCCAGGAAACAACGTAGGAATTGGTGGAGATGACACTCTTTTTGCTAAAGTAGATGGAGTTGTTAAATTCGAAAGAATGGGTAGAGACAAGAAAAAAGCTAGTGTTTATCCAATCGATGTAGAAGTTGCAATAGCTGAATAGTTTAAAGGCACCCTGCAAGGGGTGCTTTTTTATACCATAGATTTCTCAAAGTTAATCTACTGAGAATAAGGTGTCAATAGAAAAAAATGAGTCAGTATATTTGTAAGGTTTGACTTGTTACTTATTTTCAAATGCCTAATGGAACTTACTAAATTTAAAGCTATGGCATAAAAAAGTACGCTCTTTAACTAGGTGCTTTTTTATAAGTAACTTTTTAAGTTACCTAATAAATTCAACTATACACTGAGTTGTGTAAAGAATTCTAAGATTTAATTTTATTTTAATTATATTTAAAAGTATTAAGTAGACAAAGATAGATTCTTGTGGAGTATAACTTCTAACTTTGATTTCTTATAGTTTAAAATATGGTGATGTAATTTTTTATTTTGGTTAATAATATTACTATAGATTATATTTATATAGTTAATTTTACACAAAGAAGAACTAACCATTAATTTTTTCTAAGAAAGCAAGAGATTTAATGGAAGTTTCCAATATTTAACATGATATGTTTGATAAAAACACGATAAGGTAGGGTGATGAAATGTTTATAGATACAGCCAAAGTATACGTAAGATCAGGTGATGGTGGAAATGGCGCCATATCCTTTAGAAGAGAGAAATACATACCACTAGGAGGACCAGATGGTGGAGATGGAGGAAATGGTGGAAGTGTTATTTTAGAAGCTGATAGCAACATGACTACTCTTTTAGACTTCGCTTACAATAAAAAGTTTATTGCAGACAATGGAGGAAAAGGAGAAGGTTCTAAGTGCTATGGTAAGAGTGGAGAAGATCTTATAATTAAAATTCCTATGGGAACAGTAATTAGAGATGTGGAAACAGACAAAATTATGTGTGATTTATCTCATGTTGGAGATAAATATACAGTATGTAGAGGTGGAAAAGGCGGAAAAGGAAATGTTAAATTTTGCACGCCTACAAGACAGGCACCAGATTTTGCTGAACCAGGAATGCCAGGAGAAGAAAGATGGATAAAGCTTGAATTGAAGCTTTTAGCTGACGTTGGTCTTTTAGGCTTCCCTAATGTAGGAAAATCCACGTTACTATCAGTAGTTTCTAAAGCTAGGCCAAAGATAGCTAACTATCATTTTACAACCTTAAAACCAAACCTTGGGGTAGTTTCCGTAAAAGGAATCCAACCATTTGTAATTGCAGATATACCAGGAATAATTGAAGGAGCTGCAGAAGGAGTTGGTTTAGGTTTAGATTTCTTAAGACATATAGAAAGAACTAGAATTCTTATACATGTAATAGATATATCTGGTGTTGAAGGAAGAGATCCTATTGAAGATTTTAACAAGATAAATGAAGAACTTAAAAAGTACAGTGTTAAACTTTGGGATAGACCTCAAATAATTGCTGCAAATAAGGCGGATATGCTCTTTGATGAAGAAGTCTTCGAAAACTTTAAGAAGAAGCTAGAAGAAATGGGATATAATAGAGTATTTAAAATTTCAGCAGCAACAAACCAAGGATTAGAAGAGTTAATGAAAGAAGCTGCACAACTTTTAAGCACCATTCCTGTTCAAGAATTAGAAATTAAGGATGAGGATAGATATATACCAGAAGAAAAACGATTTACTTATGAAATTAATGAAGTAGAAGAAGGAATTTTTGAGGTTTCAGGAAGTTTTGTAGACAGACTACTAAATAGTGTAAATGTAAATGATCCAGACTCTTTAAGATACTTCCATAAGGTATTAAGAAACAAAGGAGTTATGGATGAGTTAAAAGAAAAAGGAATTCAAGATGGAGATACAGTAAGACTTAATGACTTTGAATTTGAATTCTTATTATAGGAGGAAAGTATGATAACAACTAAACAAAGAAGTTACTTAAGATCATTAGCAAATAATATAGAGCCAATTTTTCAAGTGGGAAAAGGCGGCATAGAAGAAAACTTTTTAAAGCAAGTAGATCAGGCTTTAGAAGCAAGAGAGCTTATTAAAATAAAAGCTTTAAATAATAGTGGAATCACTGCAAGAGAAGCATCAGATATAATTTGTGAAGAATTAGGCTGTGAAGGAATACAGGCTATTGGAAGCAAATTAGTTTTATATAGAAAATCTTCAAAGAACCCTAAAATTGAATTACCAAGATAACTAGTTCATATACTAATTTATTAAATTATTTTTTTCACTGCAAAGGTTAATAAAAGTTTACACAAAATTAATAAATAACCTTTGTAGCTCTTTAAAATGAAGTTTCATTTGACTTTGTCTGAAAGTGAAAAAATAGCTAAAGTAAAGTCATAAATATGAAAAGTGTTGGATTGGGTTCTCTATAGATAAAATTAAACACTAGTAAAGTAATAAGCACTTTACTAGTTTTATTTTTATCAGGTTAAAATTAAGTATTGATATTTTACGATAATGTTTTATAATAAAATAATACTGGTATTGAAAATTATACTAAAAGTTTGGTAGAATTTTATTTATATGGTATTATGGAAGGTAAAGAGGGTTTTACAATGAAAAAAGCAATCTTTGGAGGCACTTTCGATCCAATTCATGTGGGACATTTGCACATAGCATATGAAGCCTTATATAATTTAAACCTAGATAAGGTTATTTTTATGCCTAGCGGTAATCCACCGCATAAGATGGATAGAGTGGTAACAGCGGCAAAACTGAGATATAAAATGGTGGAAGCAGCAATTCAGAAGGAACCCTTATTTGAATTAAGTGACTATGAAATTAATAATTCTAGTGTTAGTTATACTTACAAAACCATGGAGCAATTTCACTACTTAGAGCCAGAAACTGATTGGTACTTTTTGGTAGGGGTAGACAGTTTGATGGATTTAAAAAAGTGGAAAAATGTTCATATTATACTTCAACATTGTAAGTTGGCAGTTTTTTCTAGGCCAGGATATGCCAATGAAGATATAATAGAAATGAAAAAGTTTATTGAGGAAACATATAAACAAGAGATTATATATTTAGAGATGCCAATTTTAGATATATCCTCTACAGTTATAAAGAAAAAGATGACCCTTAATAGGCAAGTAGATTATCTTCTTCCTTGTGGTGTACAAGAGATTATAAATAACTACCATATATACAAATAAAGGTTGTGAACATATGTGGAAGGAAGAACAAATAAAACACTATATAAAAGAACACTTAAATGAAGCTAGATTTGTACATAGTCTTGGTGTTATGGAAACCAGTGAAAAGTTAGCGCTTCATTACAATGAAAATTCAAAAAAAGCTAGAATTGCAGGGTTGTGTCATGATTGTGCAAAAAACTTATCTAGAGATGAACTAATAAGTATAGCAAAGGAAAATGGAGAAGAATTGTCGCAAATCTATATTAACGCACCACAACTTTTGCACGGCTTAGTGGGAGCTCACATTAGTAGAGTGGTTTTTGGTATAGAAGATGAAGATATTTTAAACTCCATAAGATACCATACTACAGGAAGAAAAGGTATGAGTCTTCTAGAAAAAATTATATATATATCTGATTATATAGAGCCATCTAGGAATTTCAAAGGAATTAATGAATTAAGAAGGCTAACCTATATAGATTTAGATAAAGTATTATTAAAATCCTTTGATGATACTATAACTTACACAGTTTCAAGAGGTAGCTTATTACATATAGATACAATTGAAGCTAGAAACTATCTGTTATATAAGAAATAGTAGGTGATTTTATGAGTGATAATGGAAAGAATTCAACTGGAAATGTCAAGGAATCTGAGCAAAATGAAAATAGTAACAATGGCAAAAAAAGAAAAAAGAAGTCTAAGTTTCTGATAGTAGTATTGACTTTGTTTTTTCTTATAGTTTTGGCTACAGCAGGAGCATACTTATACTTAGATAGTTTTAATAATAATGCTGTAGACATTACCACTCCAAAGGATAGCGGTGGAAACAGCAATGCTTCTAAGGACCAACCACCAGAGGAAATAAAGGATTCAACAAATATTTTAGTAGTAGGTGTGGATTTAGGTTCTGGAGATGAAAACAACAAGAATGATCCTAGAAGAACAGATACTATGATGGTAGTACATTATAATTCTAAAACAAAAAAGTATGATGTAGTATCCATTCCAAGAGATACTAAGATTGAAACAACTCGTCAAGATAAGAAAATTAACTCTGCTCATGCATATGGTGGAATACCACTAGCAGCAAAAGAAGTAGAAAAGCTACTAGGTGTAAAAATTGACCACTATGTGAAAATTGATACTATAGCTTTTAGAGAGTTTATTGATGCCTTAGGAGGCATAGAAGTTGTAGTAGAAAGAGACATGTATTACGATGACCCTACTCAAAACCTTCATATTCACTTAGATAAGAGTAGTGAACCACAAAAATTAGATGGTAAAAAAGCAGAAGGTTTCATTAGATGGAGAAAAAACAATGATGACACTGGATATTTAGAAGGAGATATGGGCAGAATTAGAAATATGCAAAAGTTCTTTGATACTGTTCTAGGCAAGGTTCAAAGTCCAACCATTATTCCTAAAATACCAACTATACTAGGAATTTTTCCTAAGTATATTGAAACAGACTTAGGTGCAAATGAGATAATTAAATATGCAATGAGTATAGCTAAGTCTAATAGAGCAGATATTGGTTATCACATTATTGGTGGAGAAGATAAGTATATAGATGGTGTTTCATATTACTTATTTGATAAAACTAAAAATGGAGATGTTGATGCTGTTTTAAAGGAAAAAGACTCTGCTATAGGTAATATAGACACAGATAAGATAAGAATTAAAATTTTAAATGCTAGTGGGAAAAATGGATTAGCATCAGATTTTGGTCAATATATAAATAAGTTAGGATTTAATAAATATGATTTAGGAGATTCTAATATTGCGGCAAAATCTAAAATTGTAATTTATGGTTTAGATAAACAAGTAGGTGAATATATCAAAAAACAATTTGGTATAGACAATATTGAATATTCAACTAAGTATAACGATTTATATGAAGTTGAAGTTATATTAGGACAAGATAGAGACTTGATACAGCCAAAACAATAATTTTTATAAATAAATATTTTATTTTAGGAGGCATAATAATGGAAAAACAAGTAATTAGTACAGCTAAAGCTCCAGCAGCCTTAGGACCATATTCTCAAGCAATAAAAGTAGGAAATTTATTATATACTTCTGGACAGTTAGCAATAAATTCTGCTACAGGAGAGTTTATTAATGATGATATTCAAAAAGCAACAACTCAAGCTTTAGAGAATGTAAAAGCTATATTAGAAGAAGCAGGTACATCTTTAGATAAGGTAGTTAAAACTTTAGTGTTTTTAAAGGATATGAATGATTTTGCACCAATGAATGAAGTTTATGCAAAGTATTTCTCAGTTAATCCTCCAGCAAGATCTTGCGTTCAAGCAGGAAAGTTACCTAAGGATGCTTTAGTAGAAATAGAAGTTATTGCTATAGTAGAATAATAAAGAAAAACCTCCAGAAACCTGGAGGTTTTTATAATATATAAGTTGTAACATTATTTCTATATTATAAGATAATTTTAGGCAACTTATATTAAAGAGAATTCAAAATAGAATTAGATATATTTATGAGGTATCTTTATTACAATATATATTTTAAAAAAATATTAAACAATAAAAAATAATTGCTATGGATTCTATGAGCTAAAACTCACAACTTAACACTGTTTAAACACTAGATAGTAGATAAAATTATCTTTGAAAATATCTGCAAGTAAAGTAAGAAGTATAACAATATAAGATAACAGGAATATGTACATAGATTACTATAATTAATAGGAGGTGTTTTATGAGCAAATGCTTAAATTATGAAGTTGCTAATGAAGGTGATGGATTAAAAATTAGAGATTATATGACTGAATTTTTAAGTTTTTCAGGACGATTTACAAGAAATGCAGGTATGGAAAAAAGAATAAAAGTAAATGGAACTGTAGTAAAACTTAATCATAGGGTTCATGTAGGAGATAAACTTTCTATTGAGGTAGAAAAAGAGGAGAGTCAAAATATTATTCCAGAAGATTTAGAGATTGAAGTAACATATGAAGATGATGATTTGTTAGTAGTAAACAAGAGACCATTTATGGTAGTACACCCTACTAAAAGTCATGCTACTGGAACTTTATCAAATGGGGTATTATATCATTTTAAAAAAAATAATGAAAAGTGTATAGTTAGATTAGTAAGTAGATTAGATATGGATACTTCAGGATTAATTATGATAGCAAAGAATCAGTTTGCTCATATGAATTTAGCAAAAGCTATGGAAGAGGGCAATATTATAAAGTCCTACTTAGCTGTTGTACATGGAAGTATTAACCCACCACAGGGTACTATAGATTTGCCTATTGGAAGACCCACTGAAGATTCTATTAAAAGGGTGGTATGTGAGGAAGGACAAAGAAGTATAACTCACTACAAAACCATCGATACATATGGGAAAGACTCCTTAGTTGAATTAACCTTAGAAACTGGGAGAACTCATCAAATCAGAGTTCATTTAAGTCATATAGGTAATCCTATATATGGGGATACCTTATATGGTATAAAAGAAGACGAAGATATGATAAAAAGACAGGCATTACATGCCTATAAGCTAGTAATACCACACCCAAGAACACAAAACATTCTAACTATAGACAGCGAGCTACCTAATGATATAAAAAAACTCATTGAAATTATAAGATAAAAATTCATAGAAATAAAACCATTACAAGAAGGGTTTTATAGTTCAGCTTTTTAGTAGATCTTATCCTTATTGTGATGGATGAGATAGTTTTAAAAGAGCTAGATTAATAAAATTGAGTAAATATTTTTTGCCAACTATAGTGATAACAATAGAAATGAAATAACCATAAATAAAAAATAAGAAGGGATATTCCAAAAGTATTTGGATGCCCCTTCTTTTATTTTATTAATATTTTTTTCTTAAATGATTTTTATCATAGTTTATAGAATTTTTCTTCTTAACACTTCTGATTAAGGAAAAAACTAGTAAAGAGAAGAAAACAACAATTGTTATTATTAGAAGTGTTAAATAGGTATAATTTATAGTATTAAGATCAGTAGTTAACAAGTCACCTACTACAGGTAAAGTCTTTTTCTGATAATCAGCACCACTAATTAAGGATACTTTATAAGATTGATTATTATAATTAACACTGCCTTGAGCTATAGGTTGTCCTTTAAGAAAAAACTTATCTTTTAGTGTACTTTGATCAAACTTAAATTCAGGCTCTGCAGCAAGGGTTAAATCCTTCGTATAGTAAATATCCTCAGCAGCAAGAAGCGGTATTACAGTACCATTAGAAGACGTATATTTAGTAATTTCTTGGCCTTTTGAAAACATTTTAACTGTTTGAAAGTTATTAAAAGCCCACTCAAAGAGGTTTTTGCTATCAGTGAAGTAAGTTTTTACAGGATCATAAAGCATAGCAATTATAAAGGTATTATTATTTTTGGTTGCAGAAGCTACAAAGGAGTGTCTAGATTCATCAGTGTAGCCTGTCTTACCAGCGATAGCATACTCATAGTAGTATTGCTCATAATCATGTAACAATCTATTATCATTCCATAGAGGTCTTGCCTCTGGATATATATTTGTTGGTGGTAGCATATAGGTTTTAGTTTTTGATATCTCTAAATATTCAGGATGCTTCAATAACTCCTTTTCTATGGTAGCCAAGTCATAGGCTGTAGTTCTATGCTCATCATCATAAAGTCCATGAGGATTTTTAAAGTTTGAATTTTTACAACCTAGCTCTTTAGCTCTTTGAGTCATAAGCTTAGCAAACTCTTCCTCACTACCGGCAATATGTTCAGCAAGTGCTTCAGCACAGTCATTGGCTGAAACCATGATAACAGCATAAAGCATTTCCTTAACGGTCATTTCTTCATTAGTATCTATGTAGATTTTTGATCCTTCTATGGTTGGTGGGTATGTACCAACTTTTACTTTTTCATCTAATTTACATTTCTCAAGAGTTAATAGCACTGTCATAAGTTTTGTTGGAGATGCAGGTGGGTATTTTGTATCTTCATTATTCCCGTATAGTACTGCACCAGTTACTGAATCCATAACTACTACACCATTTGCACTAGCAGAAGGTGGCTCAGAAGCGGCAAAAGCAGTGCTTATGTTTGAAGTCAAAATAGAAATTGCCATAGTAAGGCATACAAGTATCTTTTTCATAGAATCCTCCCAAAAATAATATTAAGTAGATTATATCAAAAAATATACACTAATTCGATAGAATTTTAAAAAGTTGGCAATAATTAAGAAGAAATAGGAGGAAAAAGCTATGAAATTGAAGGAAAAAATAATAGGAGCTGTTGGTATACTAGCTTTAAGTCTAGTATTTTTAATTAGTGGCTATCTAATAAACAAAAAAGATGAAGAAGCACATAAACAAATTTTTACAGAAAATCAGCAGGAGTCCATCTTTAGAGAAAGTAATAGTAAAGAAAAGGGCACTGAAAACTATAAAGTAGAAAAGTTAGAAAAAAACACAGAGAAAAACAATACAGAAAATAAATATATAATTGTAGACATTAAAGGAGCAGTAGTAAATCCTAAGGAGTACAGCTTGTTAGAAGGAGCAAGGGTTAGAGAATTAATTGAAGCAGCAGGAGGACTTACGGCGGAGGCTGATGAGAATAGTGTTCATTTTTCTAAGGTGTTAAAAGATGAAGAGTGTATTGTAGTTTACAAAAAGGGGGAAATACAAACAACTAACTCTATAAATACTAATCCATTAGAAGTGGTGCAAGGCAATAAAAATGAAAAACTGAACATAAATAAAGCTACTTTAGATCAGTTGGCTACCCTTTATGGAATAGGGGAAGTTAAGGCTAAAGCTATTATTGAATATAGAGAAAAGAATGGAGGATTTAAGTCTATTGAAGACTTGGATAAAGTTGATGGTATTGGAAGTAAGACTGTAGACAAATTGAGAGATAAGGTAGACATAAAATGAGTATTAGTATAAAATTATTAAAGAATTACAGAACTACAGAAAATAACTTCTATAAAAGAATATAATGAAGATTTTAATAAATGGAGGTGTCTTAGATGGAAAAAAGATTAACTGAACTTTCAAAAACATCTGGATGAGCAGCAAAAATAGGGCCGGAGACCCTTTCAAAAATATTAGATAAATTACCTAAAATGGAAAATAAGAACTTAATAGTAGGAATAGAAACCTCTGATGATGCAGCAGTATATAAACTAACAGAGGATATTGCAGTAATTCAGACTTTAGACTTTTTTACTCCTGTAGTAGATGACCCATATACCTATGGTGCTATTGCTGCAGCGAACTCTCTAAGTGATGTATATGCTATGGGTGGAAAGCCTACTGTAGCACTTAACATAGTTTGTTTCCCTAATTGTCTTAATATAGAGGTGTTAGGAGAAATACTTAAAGGGGGAGCAGATAAGGTAATAGAGGCTGGAGCAGTGGTAATCGGTGGTCATACTGTAGAAGATGATGAACCAAAGTATGGCTTATCTGTAATGGGAATGGTTCATCCAAGTAAGGTATTAAAAAATTATGGTTCTAGAGTAGGGGATGTACTAATATTAACAAAGCCTATTGGAACTGGAATTATTACCACGGCAATAAAGGCAGAGATGGCCTCAAAAGAAGTTTATAACGAAGCAGTAAAAGTGATGAGCACTTTAAATAAGTATGCAGGAGAAATAATTGTAGATTACAATATTACTGCTTGTACTGATATTACTGGTTTTGGAATTATGGGTCATGGGTATGAAATGGCATCAGCTTCAGAGGTGACCTTTAAGTTATATAAGGATAAGCTTCCATTAATCAATGGAGTAAAAGAGTATGCACAAATGGGATTAATCCCAGCAGGATGTTACAATAACAAAAAATATCTTAAAGATAAATACCAGTTAAAAAATGTAGAAACATGGTTAGAGGATGTGCTTTTTGATCCTCAAACTTCAGGAGGACTATTAGTTTCTATTTCTGCTTCTGAAGGAAAAGAACTTATGGAAAAACTGTCAAAGTTAGAAATACCATGTGAAATTATTGGAGAGGTAATTCCAAAAGAAGAAAAACACATTATTGTTGAGTAATAGGAGAATAGGTATGAATAGCGAGTTATTAAGAAAACTACCTAAAATAGATGAACTGTTAAAAGAAAAAGAAGTTCAAGAAGCTATAGATAATAATCCAAGAACTTTAGTTGTGGAAGCATTAAGAGATACTATTAATTTTTTTAGACAAGAGATTCTAAAAGATAGAATAGAAATCTTAGATAAAGAGGAAGTTTTATCACATGCACTAAACCTAGTAAGTAAGAAAAATCAATCTAATTTAAGAAAGGTTATAAATGCTACAGGCACTGTAATTCACACAAACTTAGGTCGTTCTCTTCTTGGAGAAAAGGCCATAGAAAATGTTATAACTGTAGCAGGAAGTTATAATAACCTAGAGTATGATATAGAAACTGGGAAAAGAGGTTCTAGATATTCTCATATTGAAGAACTAATTAAAAAAGTTACAGGAGCTGAAGCTGCAATGGTAGTGAATAACAATGCTGCGGCTATAATGCTTGTTTTAGACACTCTTTCAAAAGGAAAAGAAGCCATTGTTTCTAGAGGTCAGCTTGTAGAAATTGGAGGTTCCTTTAGAGTCCCAGAGGTTATGAAATTTAGTGGAGCAAAACTTGTGGAAATTGGAACTACCAATAGAACTCACCTTTATGATTATGCAAATAACATAACTGAAGACACTGGAGTATTATTAAAAATCCACACTTCTAATTTTAAGATTTATGGTTTTACTGAAGAGGTATCCCTAGAAGAATTAGTTACCTTAGGAAATGAGAAAAATATACCAGTAGTTGAGGACATTGGAAGCGGAGTATTAATAGATTTTTCTAAGTATGGTTTTACCTATGAGCCCACTGTTCAAGAAAGTATAAGAAAAGGTGTGGACGTAGTAACTTTTAGCGGAGATAAGATGCTTGGCGGGCCTCAAGCTGGGATTATAGTAGGAAAAAAACAATACATAGATTTAATGAAGAAAAATCAACTTACAAGGGCATTAAGAATAGATAAAATGACTTTAGCAGCTTTAGAGGGGACTCTTAAGTATTATCTTGATGAAACAGAGGCTATAAGAAATATACCTTCTTTAAATATGATATTGTGTTCAAAGGAAGAGGTTAAGAAGAAGTGTATAAAGCTGAAAAAGAAGCTACAAAGAGATATAGACTGGTTTAACTTTACCATTGATAGTGATTATTCTATGGTAGGGGGAGGCTCTATGCCCACGGAGAAGATTCCAACCTTTGTTATAAAAGTTACCAGTGATAAGTTTTCACCTCAAGAGTTGGAGAGGATATTAAGAACTGGAGAAACTTCTATAATTTGTAGAATTTCGAACAATGAGTTGATTTTAGATGGAAGAACTTTATTTGATAAGGACTTTGACACTATTGTACAGTGTTTTTCCAATATAAAATAACAGAAATTTTGAGAAAGCCGAAGGATACTTATGTTTAAGGGGGAAGTTCGGTGTTCTATTAATAGCCATGGGAATTACCATGGCTTGTAAACTTTAATTGAAAGGGTGTAAATACTATATGAAGCATATAATTATAGGTACTGCAGGGCATATTGACCATGGAAAAACTACTTTAATTAAGACTTTAACAGGTAGGGAAACAGACACCTTAAAAGAAGAACAGAACAGGGGTATATCTATTAATCTGGGATTTACATATTTTGATTTGCCTTCAGGGAGAAGAGCTGGAATTATAGATGTTCCAGGCCATGAAAAGTTTGTAAAAAATATGCTTGCAGGTATTAGCAGTATAGATGTAGTTTTATTAGTTATAGCAGCAGACGAAGGAATTATGCCTCAAACGAGAGAACATTTTGAGATATTGCAATTATTAAATATAAAAAAAGGCATAGTGGTTTTAACTAAAGCTGATTTAGTAGACAGTGATTGGATAGAGATGATAAAGGAAGATATTAAGGAGGAGTTTAAAGGAACTTTTCTTCAAAATGCTCCTATACATGCTGTATCTTCAAAAACTAAAGCAGGTTTTGAAGAACTTGTAAGAGATATAGATAAAATCACTGAAGAAACTGAGCCTAAGGATACGGAGGGACATTTTAGGCTTCCTGTAGATAGAGCCTTTAGCATAAGTGGATTTGGTACAGTGGTAACGGGCACTATTATAAGCGGAAGGGTAAATGTAGGAGATAGTATAGAAATATATCCATCAAAGGTAGTTACCAAGGTTAGAGGGATTAGAATTCATGGTGTGGCTTCAGAATTTGGAGAAGCAGGTCAAAGATGTGCAATAAATTTAGCTAATGTAAAGCTTTCTGAGGTCCAAAGAGGAGATATATTAGCTAGAGAAAATACAATGGATCCTTCATACACCATTGACTGTAACTTATACTATTTAAAAACTATGGAAAAGCCTCTTGAAAATAGGCAAAGAGTAAGACTTTATCATGGAACAGAAGAAATTCTATGCAGAGTGGTTATATTAGATAAGGAAGAAGTTAAGCCAGGTGAGAATGCTTATATCCAGCTAAGATTAGAGAAACCAATTACTGCTCAAAGAAATGATAGATATGTAATAAGAAGCTATTCTCCAATGTTTACTATTGCAGGAGGAAGCATAATTGAGCCAGTAGCAAAAAAAGCTAAAAGGTTTGATGCTGCATATCTAGAGGAATTAAAAATAAAGGAAAGCGGAAAAAGTGAAAGTATCCTGGAGAATACTGTAAAAAACTTAAGTGGTGAATATCCCAATAAAGATCTAATTTTAAAAACCCTAGGCAAAAATATGGAGAATATTGAAGAAAATCTTCAAAGCCTTGTTGAAGAGAGAAAAATTGTTAAGCTTCAGGCTTTAGATAATGCTTTATATATACATAATCAATATTTAAAAGATAAAACTTCTGAGCTTGAAGCTTTATTAGAGGAATTCCATAAAAAAAATCCTTTAAAGTTTGGTATGTCTAAAGAAGAGATTAAAACAAAAATATTTGGGAAAAATATAAAACAAAAGATATACGATGAAGTTTTAAATATTCTAGTAGAAAGAAAGAAAATAAATCTTAGCGAAAAATTTGTAGCTGCTTACGACTTTAAAATAAAATTTACTAAAGAGCAAGAAAAGATGAAGGAAGACATAATTAAGGAATTTAAGGAGAGTAGCTTTAATCCTCCTAAATATATAGATATGGCAGCTAAACAAAAGGATAAAGTTGGTTTTAAAATGGTATATGAAGCTCTTCTTGACCAAAACATGCTAGTAAGGCTTAATGAAGAGTGTACTTTGCTTAAGGAAGATTATGAAAAGGCAAAGGAATTAATTAAAAATTATATAATTGAAAATAAAAGTATAGCTGCAGGTTCAGCTAGAGAACTTCTAGATACAAATAGAAAATATGCAGTAGCCATTTTAGAACACCTAGATAGTATTAAATTTACAAAACGCATAGAAAATGATCGAGTGTTATTTTAAACTATAATGGTAGATAATTTAGAGAGGGATAAGAGATAGTTTTTATCCTCTCTAAACTATGGCTATGTATTATAGCATATTAGAAATTAAAAGTGTTTATACAATGTTCAGAATATGGTTTCAATGATTCCTAATTTTTTAATATTATTAATTGTAATTCTAAATATTAGGAAAAAAGTATGTTAGCAGAAATAATTCAGGTCAAAAAAAACCATTTTTGTATAAAAAATCTATTATTCAAAAAAATAATACTTGATTTTTTATCTATTATGTATTAGAATACATATTGTGCTTAAAACATATGGGAGTAGATAGGTGCTGGTGTGCCTGCCAGTCTTCAAAACTGTGTTGCCGTGCTAAGACCACGACGGGTGAGTTCGATTCTCACATATTCCCGCCAAATAAGCATATGAAATGAGTTTGACTATGCTAATGTAATTATAGTCAAGCTCATTTTTGCGTTTATGTTAATTATATGAGCAAAAAGCATAGATTTAAATATAATCTATAAACAATGTGTTAATAGCAAAAGTTTTTGTTGAAGTTTTGTTAATAATTATTTATTATAATAAAGATGTGAATAATGAAAAGGAGGGGGTTTATTATAGTTACTTTTATATCACTAGTAGTTATTTCCCCTTGGACCACAGTTTTACCTTTAATTTATACAACCTATGCAGTGCTATGGAAAAAAGTAAATTTACATAAAAACTATTGGAATATGGGGTTATTTTCCCTGTTTGTATGGTCAATGATAGTAGGTATTTTAAATAGAAGTACCATGTCTATTTTAGCGTCCTTTGCTTTCTTAATATACTTTTGTCTTAGTGTTTTTATACAAAATTATTGTACTAGTGAAAGTAAAGTAGAAACTGTATGTAAGTCTCTACTCCAAGTTTCTATTTTTTCAGCAGTGTTAGGTATAATAGAGAAAATAATGTACTTAACTACTGGCTTTGAATTATGGAAAAGAGTTTCAGAGTTAATAGGACAGCCAATATTTGGAGATAGGATAAATAGTACCTTTGGAAATCCTAATGTGGCAGGAAACTGGTTTGCAATAATGATTATAGTATCTTTATACTTTACAGATAAAAGCAAAAAGAGTGAAAAAAATTTTTATTCAGCAGTGACTGTTCTATTTGTTATTGTGTTATTCTTGACAGGTTCGAGAGGTGCTTATATTGGAGTTGTATGTGGATTAAGTATGTTTTTACTTTTGAAGAAGAATAAAAAAGATGTGCTTACCATTGGTTTAATTTGCTTATTTACTGCAACCTTAATAATTATCCCAACTAACCTATTAGATTTTAATGATACAGTTGGCAAGCAAGTAATAAGTCCAGTAGATAGTGAAAACACTGTTAATAATGTTGAAGACAATCATGAAGTTGATGATTCTGTTAATAGTCGTTTAGGAATATGGCTTGGAGCAATGAAAATGATAGAAGATAAACCAGTAGCTGGTTGGGGATTAATGGCTTTTTTAAATCCTCATACAGAGTATTTGGGAGAATATTATTATGATACATTGTATCATGCGCACAATATATGGATTACATTTACTGCTACCCTGGGTTCAGTAGGTCTTATTATTTATTTATACATGAAGTTTAATCTATTTAAAGACCTAAGGCTTCTTTATCAAAGAAACTCCAGATTAACTGCCATGTTAGCAGGAATTGAAGTGTTAATATTAGGTCATGGTATGGTGGATTTCACCATGATAGCGCCTCAAACAGGAATTATGTTTATTGGCTGCTCAGCAATAATAAGTACTTTGGCGTTGCAATGTAGCCGCTCTTCAAGTAAAGTACCCTTATTCGTAAAAAAATATAAATCTTTAACAAGTGGACTCACTAAAAATTCAAGAGTATAATCTCATATAACATAGATTAATATTAAATGAAAAGCATAGTAGGAGGAACTGTAACCCACAGTATCTCCTATTTTTTGTTAAAATTATGTTACTAATGATTTAAATAAATCCTCTTGGACAGTATTTTACTTGAGGTGAAAAATTAGTGGATAGACCATTTGTATACTTATTTGTGGGGTTATTTATAGGGATAGCAGCTTGTACTCTATTTGTTTATTCTAATATAATAGTATCTTTAATTTTAGCTGTTATTTTCTTTGTTGTAATATTTAAAACTTTGCACATTAAAATTGCAATTCTAATCATAGGTTACTTTATATTGGGAATAGTATCCTTTAATATGTATTTTAGATTTAATATGCCAGGGGAGTTTGCTGAGGCTCGAATAGTTGAATATAAGGGATATTATTATATAGCAGAATATGAAGGCCGAAAGTTAAAAGTAACAAATGCAAAGGACTCTTTAGAATTAGGGGGGAATTACCTATTAAAGGGAGAATTTCAGGATGAACCAAACTATAGTAGGGGAATTATAGGTACTTTTATAGTAGAAAACCTTGAAAAAGGAAAAGAGGATTTCACCTACAAAATCTATTCATTGAAGAGAGAACTATTTAATAAATTTAACAAAGAGCTAGGAATGAATAATGCAGCTATACTTATGGGAGTATGCTATGGAGATAGTAGTTATTTGTCCTATGATTACATGGAAGCTTTTAATGAGTTAGGAATTTCTCATGTAATTAGTGTATCAGGTCTACATACTTCCCTTATATATGGTGTTCTTAGCACAATTATAGGATATAGATTATCAATTATTGTATTATTTATCTATGTAATTTTCACAGGGGCTAAGTCTGCTACCATGAGGGCTTTTATCATGATAGTTGTATTAGTACTATCTAAAAAATTAAAAAAGAATTATGATCCAATTTCTGCACTTTCCTTTGCGGCTTTTATATTGCTTTTATTTAAACCCTACTACATATTAGATGCTGGCTATTGCTTAAGTTTTCTCGGAATGTTAGGAATATATCTATTATACAAAACTATTAATAGAAAGCTTTATAAGCTGCCAAAAGCTCTAAATCAATCTATAAGCATGACCCTAGCTGCTTCTTTTTTTACAGTTCCATACATAATGTTTATATTTAAAACCTTTACTCTAGGAGGTTTTATTTCAAACTTAATAGTAATTCCCTTCTACACCTTTGTTGTAGTTATTGGAAACTTATGTTTAATTGTTTATAAAATAGAACCCATATTCAATATTTTTATACATATGTTAATTTCTATTTTTTCAATAATAAATACTAGCCAAGAGTTTTTACTAACTATAATTCCAGCACCTTTAAATGTTAGTTATATGGAAGGGTTAGCTTTATTAATGCTTTATCCAACTTATATGCTTATAAAAAGAGGGCATAGGTCCTTGATATACATGCCTGTAGTTTTGTGTTTTCTAGTGTTGGTAGATGGCTACAAATTCACACCAGAGATTAGATATATCAATGAAGGAAACTTCAACATTGTTTGTATTGATTATAAGTACAAAACCATACTAATATCTCCGCAGAAGGTAAAGCTCAGTAAAATATATGAAAATATATTTGTTGATGAAATATATGACGAATTTGAGGAACAGGTAGAAATTCAGCTTAGTGATAAATATAAGATTAAGGGAATTTTAAATCATAGAGATTTAACTTTAGGCCTATTTTATGAAAATAAGTGTGCAATATTCCTAGATGAAGATGTTAATAGTAAGTCATATGAAGAATTAGTAAGGGTTAAGCACCAAGTAGTTGAAGAGAATGCAAAGAAAAATTTAGAAGCAGAGAATAAAGTTATCAGTGTAAATAATAACTTAGTTTATAGTGAACAAGACATTTCTTATGATATAATAAGGATTGCAAAAGATAAGAATGCAGTTTTAAAAGGAAGATTCTTTAAATGGTTTAAAGTAGTAAAAGGAAAGGTTTTTGAAACCTATATTCCTTAGATGTTATGCTTTATTATAACTTGGTATCTTCAAAAATAAATAAGCCAGTATGTTTGTCTATTTTGAGCTATACTACGTCAATAGACTACTTGTCTCACTCAAAGTAGCCTTTGCGAGTTTGACTTGTTATTTATTTTCAGATGCTTTAACACTAATTAAGAAGTAGTTAGTATATATTTTAACTGATTTTAAAAGGATGGTTTTCTAACCCTCATTATTTTTTTAAGCAAACCTAAGGTTGTAGTGGTTTGCATTTCAAAGAGAGGCTTTTAAATAAATTTCTTTATTATTAAAATTAAAAAAGTGCACAGTTTTAAGGGGATGATGATTTAGGTGATTCAGTTATCGGATTTTGAGAAGAGTTTAAAAAACAACAACATAAGTAATTGCTATATTTTTTGTGGTACAGATGAGAATTTAATTAGAGAAGCCATTAATACTATGGTCAATAAATTCATAGATCCTTCCTTTAAAGATTTAAATTATGTAAAGTATGATGGAGCTAAAGTTACTAACGATATAATTCTAAATTCTTGCGAGACTATGCCCTTTATGAGTGAAAGAAAAATAGTAGAGATATATAGGGCTAAATTTTTAGAAGATGGAAATACAAAGTCCTCTGGAGAAGGAAAAGCTATGGACTTTACTGAGCTGTCTAAATATATCACGAATTTACCTCCTTACACTACACTTATTATGTATTACGTTTTTGAAAGTGAAAGGGATAAGGTAAGTAGTAAGGTTAAAAAGATAGACGGAAAAGCTACAGTGGTAAAAGTAGATAAGCTAAAAGGTGCTTCTCTTCAAGGGAAGGTAAAGGAAATATTTCAGGAGAGAGGCAAAAAGATTGATAAGGCTGAGTTAAGCTTCTTTTGTAGTATAATTGATAACAATATGAATGTTGTAAGTAATGAAATAGATAAGCTTATTTGTTATACTGAGGGAAGAGATATAACACGGGAGGATATTATAAATTTAATGCCACCCAAAAGTGAAAATGATATCTTTAATCTAGTGGATTATTTATCTCAAAAAAATATAAAGAAATCAATAGATATATTAAATGAGTTAATTTATAAGGGAGATAAACCAGCAATAATTTTATATATGATTGAAAGGCAGTTTAAACTGCTGCTAGGTT
Organism: Clostridium punense; assembly: GCF_017874425.1. Lineage (GTDB taxonomy): Bacteria > Bacillota > Clostridia > Clostridiales > Clostridiaceae > Clostridium_J > Clostridium_J punense. Next base: position 23,349 of record NZ_JAGGLL010000001.1, on the reverse strand, counting down.
TGAGAGTAGGTAGTGATACTGGAAAGGGTCACGAAGAGTTAGCAAAGAGTTTTAAGCTTCATCCCTTTATTGCAGATAAGATGATTAAGCAAAGTAAAAAGTTCACTTTAGAAGCTTTAAGAACGAATTTAAAGCTTTGTATTCAGGTTGAGAGTTTAATAAAATCAACATCTATAGATGATAAGACAGCTCTAGAAATGTTAATAATTAATACAATGATAACTAAGTAGAGCAACCATTTTATAATAATGAGGCAATTAACTTTCAATAGGTAAAAATATTACAAAATAGTTTTTATGAAACAAATATATAATATTTTACAAAATAAATAACCGGTGAATTTCACCGGTTTATTTACTAAGCTGATAAGCTGTTTAGTCTTGTTGCTAATCTAGATTTCTTTCTAGCTGCTTTGTTTTTATGTATTATTCCTTTTGATGCAGCCATATCTAAAGCTTTAACTACAACTTTAAAGCTTTCTTTAGCAAGTTCAACATCTTTGCTTGCTATAGCAGCTTCATACTTCTTTATCTTTGTTTTTAAAGCAGATTTTATCATTGTATTTCTCATAGTTTTAGCTTGAGTAACTTTAATTCTTTTCTTAGCTGATTTAATGTTTGCCATTATTAATTCACCCCCTTGTATTTTTATCACGTCTCAGCAGCTTTGGGGAAGTCTGCGTATGAGTTCTACATAACAAAAGCTATTATAACATTATTTTTTAATCACTTCAAGTAGAATTTTACATAAGAGTCTCTGTATATTAAAATAATTGACTAAAAAAATAATAATTATTCAGGTATTTTCAACATGTGGATAAAGATAAAAATGGGAATGTATTCAAAGGTAAATAGTGGTAGGCTATTTAGTATTTAAAAGGATATAGCAATGATATACAGTAAGAATAGTAACAGTATAAATTGGTAAACCTAGATACAAAGTTATTGATTTTAAATGAGGTGAAAAAATGAGTGATAAATTTGTTAGTGTAAGAACAGATTTAGCCTTAGAAGCTAGGGAATATTATACTGAAAAAAATAAAACTGATGTACCAGGGATTAAAGTTAATGAGTTTAGAGATGGAAAAGTGTGGGTTTCAAGAGTAGAGGTAGTAAATGATGAAGGCGAGAGAATTATTGGAAAGCCAAAAGGAACCTACGTAACTTTAGAATTTCCTGAATTTGTACATTATGATGGAGAAAGTATTGATGAAGTGAGCAAGTCTGTAGCAAAGGAATTATCGCCTCTAGTAAAACTTCAAGATAGCATGACAGCTTTGGTAGTAGGACTTGGTAATTGGAACATAACACCAGATGCAGTAGGACCTAAGGTAGTTTCTAAAATAATGGTTACAAGACACCTAAAAGAATATGTACCTGATAGTATAGATGAAGGTGTAAGACCAGTATGTGCCATAGCTCCTGGAGTGTTAGGAATTACAGGGATGGAAACGGGAGAGATAATAAGAGGAATAGTAGAAAAGATCAAACCTAATCTTGTAATTTGTATAGATGCCCTTGCCTCAAGAAAAACTCAAAGGGTTAATAGAACCATACAAATTGGTAACACTGGAATTTCTCCTGGAGCAGGTATTGGAAATAAAAGAATGGAATTAAGTGAAAAAACTTTAGGTGTACCTGTTCTTGCTATAGGAATTCCAACTGTAGTAGATGCTGGGACCTTAGCCAATGATACCATTGACTTAGTTATAGATGAACTTACAAAACAAGCAACCACGGGAGGACCCTTCTACAAGATGCTCATGGATTTAGATAGAAATGAGAAACAAAGGTTAATTCAAGAGGTATTAGACCCAGATTTGGGCAGTTTAGTAGTTACTCCAAAGGATATAGATAAGGTAATAGAATCTGTATCAAGAATCATTGCCAACGGAATAAATATAGCATTGCAGCCAGCTTTAACCTTAGATGACATAAATAAATATCTAAATTAGTTTAAGTTATTATTTTATAAGGTTTGTTGAAGAAATAGGTTTTTTAATTCTTCAACAAACCTTTTTATTATATAAAAAATCCAACTTTTACAGGAAAATTTCCATAAAGCCTCAGTAATAGTAGGATTAGGTGTTAATCATAAATTAGTAATAAATTTAAAGTCAGACTCATATATATGGAGTAGATTTGAAGTAGTTCTTTCCTACTCATATTTAAACGGGTATACTTTAACAGATAGCAAAACATTGTAGAAGTTTATAATAACATAGTTAAAATTTACAGATAAGAAGGGAGGAAGTTGCCAAGCTTTGCGTATAATTCTTTAAGACTTTTGATATAATACTATTAGCTATTGTGAATCCCATACATTGCGAAAGTGATGTAATCATAGGGTAGAACCTTGAGGGTGTTAGTGTTAAAAATGCGAGAACCAAGCAAAGTTAGTAGATATAAGGACGTACACTTTAAAGTAACCTTATATATGTACCATGCGTTGTATGGGAATTTAAGCTCTCGGAGTGTTATATCAAACGAAATTAGTATATTCTTTTGAATTACAAAATCGGACACGTTGAACAGGGAATTAAACAAACTTTATAAAGTTTTATAAGGTTTTGGCAACGGTGTAATATGACACACGAAAGTAAAAACAATAAAAAGTTAAAGCAAATAAAGAATAGGGTAACAGCGCTTTCCTTTACCGCTATATTTTTGTTGTCAACATTTAATCCAAGAGTAACAAGAGCTGCTACGGAAGAAACTCAGAAGGGTAATACGGCTTTATTTGTGCAGGTAATGGATAATGCAGTATCTATGTTTAAATCTATTGGAAGAAATGATGATTTTAGTGTTTCAGGAATGTTCACCTTTAATCCTTTAAGTATTGTGAGAAATGAAGTAAGCTGCTTAGATGATAATAACTTAAAAGAAGAATTTACTAAGGATGAGGTTATAGAGAAGTCTAAGGTGGTAGAGCAAATCGTTATAAATCCCTTTAGCATTAGCGAAGGCGAAATAACAAAGCAGGAAGCTTCAGTACAAACAGTAGGAAATCCAGCAGATAACTCAAAGAAAAAAATACTTATATATCATTCCCATACTAGTGAGGCTTATTCTGTGGATGAATCAAGAACTACTGATGCTAGTAGAAATATTGTAACTGTTGGGGATGCCCTAACCAAGGAACTTGAAAAGCAAGGTTTTACTGTAATTCACGATAAAACTATTCATGACGTTGATTATAATAAGTCTTATTACAAATCTAGAGAGACAGTAAGTAATTACTATAGCAAATATGGTGATTTTGATTTAGCCATAGATATGCATAGAGATGCAGGACCAGATAAAAAGTATGTTACTGCTAATATTGATGGACAAAACATTGCAAGACTTATGCTGGTAAATACAGAAAAGAACCCTAGATATAAAGCTCAGATGAAAAATATTAACTCAATATTTGAGATTTCTGGAAACTTGTATCCAAAGCTTTTTAGGGAAAGAAATTTATGTACTTATCCTAGTTCAATAAAGTATTATAATCAAGACTTAAGTGACAATGCAATATTAGTGGAAGTGGGGGCTACCACCAACAACTTACAGGAAGCTATAAATAGTATGAAATATTTTGGGCAAGTTGTAAGTGAGCATTTAAATAAAACTCCGAAGAAGTAAATGGAGGCTTTAAAATTACTAATAATTATAGAAAATAGGTATAAGTAAGTAAATTTATATATTTTTAATACTATTAGAAGGCAGAACATTTAACCAGTAAAATTTGAATAAAATAATAAAAAAGAGTACATCCTTTTAAAAAGGAGGTGCTCTTTTTTTATGAGTTATAATTTTTATGAAAGTTTTGAAAAAGATAAAAAAAGTGGGTTTAAGTTTAAGTTAGTTATAACTTTAACTTTATTTTTAATAATATGTGGAATAATTATAGTTAATATAAATTTAGCGGATGTAATTAGGGGGCAATCAAGTTTTTTAGTCAGTTTTCAAAATGATCCTCCTAGGCTTATAGTTGATCTAGGGGAAAAACATGTAATTTTAAGCACTAAGGTGCTTAAAGAATTTAAGGATGGTACAACTGTAATTTTTGATGCGGTAAAAAATACTATCACATCAATAAAAAGATAAATTAATTTATCAATTCATCTTATATTTCTTTGTTTAAATGAAAACTCCTTATAAAGTCAAAGATTAAAATGAATTTATTGGTTATTTAAAGCTTCTATAAAAATATTGTTGTAACTTATACATAAAGGTTGACAAAAATCCTTAAAATTATGATATAATTTACAATGGTTTACTCTAAGGAAATAATAAGCATAGTATTTTCAAGAGGAATTTATAAACTTACAGGAATCTTTAGGGTTATTCTAGAATTATTAGGAAAAGTATATTAATATTAAAAAGCTAGAAATTCTAAAAAATATGCAGTATGCCTTTTAAGAAAAAATTCTTAAATAGGTTTCAATAAAGAGACAATACATTTACGGGGGTAAAATTTATGCAAAGTGATAGACAAAAACATATAAGAAACTTTTCAATTGTTGCGCACATAGACCACGGTAAGTCTACTCTTGCAGATAGGTTACTTGAGAAAACAGGTACTCTAACAGAAAGAGAAATGGAAGCCCAAGTGTTAGACAATATGGACCTTGAAAGAGAGAGAGGAATAACAATTAAGGCTCAAGCAGCTAGATTAGTATATAAAAGAGAAGATGGGGAGGAGTATATATTAAACTTAATAGATACCCCAGGCCATGTAGACTTTAACTATGAGGTTTCTAGAAGCTTAGCAGCTTGTGAAGGAGCAATTCTCGTGGTTGATGCAACTCAAGGTATACAAGCACAAACCTTAGCTAATTGCTACTTAGCTCTTGACCATGACCTTGAAATTGCACCAGTTATTAATAAAATTGACTTACCTAGTGCAAGACCTGAAGAAGTTAAAAAAGAAATAGAAGATGTTATAGGAATTGAAGCACATGATGCACCGCTTATTTCTGCAAAAACTGGACTAAATATTCAGGATGTTTTAGAATCCGTTATAGAGAAAGTACCTGCACCTGGCGGAGATGAAGAGGCTCCACTTAAAGCTTTAATTTTTGACTCTTACTACGATAGCTACAAAGGTGTAGTTACTTACATAAGAGTTTTTGATGGAGTAGTGAAGCCAGGAACAAAAATTAAACTTATGAATACTAATAAAGTTTATGAAGTAACAGAGGTTGGAGTATTTACTCCATCACCACTTCCAATTGGAGAGCTTAGAGCCGGTGATGTTGGGTACTTAAGTGCATCAATAAAAAATGTAAAAGATGCAAGAGCAGGAGATACAATAACAGAAGCAAACAGACCAACAGAGCAGCCATTAGAGGGTTATAGACCAGCTATTCCAATGGTATTCAGTGGAATATATCCAGTGGATGGAGCAAAGTATGAAGCATTAAAAGAAGCTTTAGAAAAGCTTCAGCTTAATGATGCTGCACTATCCTTTGAGCCAGAAACTTCTATAGCTTTAGGCTTTGGATTTAGATGTGGATTCTTGGGACTTCTTCATATGGAGATTATCCAAGAAAGAATTGAAAGAGAATTTAACTTAGATATCATAACAACAGCTCCTTCCGTTATTTACAAAGTAATGAAAACAGATGGAGAATTATTAGAAATAACAAACCCAACAAATCTTCCAGAGCCAACAGAAATTTCTCATATGGAAGAGCCAATGGTAAAGGCATCAATTATTACACCTTCAGATTATGTTGGTGCAGTAATGGAGCTATGCCAAGAAAAGAGAGGAATTTTTATTGATATGCAATATCTTGAAGAAACAAGAGTTGTCATCAATTATGATATGCCACTTAATGAAATAGTTTATGATTTCTTTGATGCTTTAAAATCAAGAACTCGTGGATATGCATCCTTTGACTATGATTTAAAAGGATATAAAGAAACAAAGCTTGTTAAACTTGACATTCTTTTAAATGGAGATGTAGTAGATGCCCTTTCCATGATAGTTCCATCAGAAAGAGCTTATCATAGAGGAAGAGCTATGGTTGAAAAGCTAAAAGAAATTATACCAAGACAAATGTTTGAAATTCCAATTCAAGCTGCTGTAGGGTCTAAAATCATTGCAAGAGAAACTGTTAAAGCTATGAGAAAAGACGTACTAGCAAAATGTTATGGTGGAGATATTTCAAGAAAGAAAAAACTGCTTGAAAAACAAAAAGAAGGTAAGAAGAGAATGAGACAAGTTGGAAGTGTAGAAGTTCCACAAGAAGCCTTCATGGCAGTTTTAAAAGTAGATTAATAGGTTAAACAAAATATAAATAATGGAGAAGAGAAGAAATGCAAGATGTAGGATTATATATTCATATTCCATTTTGTAAAATGAAGTGTTATTACTGTGATTTTCCTTCCTTTAGTGGGAAAGAAGAAAACATGATTCCTTATGCGCAGGCTCTCTCTAAAGAAATCCAAAATATCTGCAAAGATAAAAATATAAGAAGTATATTTATAGGTGGGGGTACTCCCACCTATTTGTCTTTACAAGGATGGATTATTCTTAAAGAGGCCATAGATAAATTAGAAAAACAACACATAGAATTCACTATAGAGGGAAATCCTAAGACCTTTACAGAGGAAAAATTGAAACTTTTTAGAGAAATGGGAGTAAATCGGATATCTGTTGGACTTCAGGCTTGGCAAGAAGCACATTTAAAGTCACTAGGAAGAATTCATAGTCTTCAGGAATTTAAAAACACTTATGATTTGCTAAGAGCCTATGGATTTACCAACATAAATGTGGATATAATGTTTGGACTTCCAAACCAAACCCTAGCTCAGTGGAGAGAAACTCTTCATCAGGTTATAAGTTTAAAACCAGAGCATATATCTGCATACAGCTTAATCATTGAAGAGGGGACACATTTTTATAATCTTTATGAGAAAGATCAGCTTATACTTCCAAATGAAGAGGAAGAAAGACAGATGTATGAAGATGCAGTAAATATATTAAAAGAAAATGGATATAATCAATATGAAATATCAAACTTTGCAAAGGAAGGAATGGAGTGTAAACACAACTTAATTTATTGGAGTCTAGAAAATTATGTTGGATGTGGAAGCGCAGCTCATTCCTATTTAGAAGGAGTTAGGTATAGAAATGAGGAAAATATAGAAAAATATATCTGTAAAGTTAATAATGAAAATAATGCAATAATACAAAAACATTTAAATTCTAAGGAAGAAAACATGGAAGAGTTTATGTTTTTAGGTTTAAGGAAAACTAAAGGAGTAAGCACCCTAGAGTTTGAAAAAAAATTTGGTGAGGATATTCATAAAGTTTATGGAAAAGTTATTGAAAAGTATATAAAACTAGAACTTTTAAAAGAGGATAGTGAAAGGATATATTTAACTCCTAAAGGAGTAGAATTATCCAACGTTGTTATGTCAGATTTTTTATTATAAAAAAAGTATTAAAAACTATTGACAATTATTTTCCTTAGTAATATATTAAAAATATAGTAGTTAGCACTCACACTGAGCGAGTGCTAATAATGAGGTGATAGTATGGAGATGGATGAAAGAAAGATCAGAATACTTCAGGCTATAATTAATGATTATATTAATTATGGTGAGCCTGTAGGATCCAGAACCATTGCTAAAAAATACGACTTAGGCATAAGTTCAGCTACTATCAGGAATGAAATGGCAGATTTAGAGGAGATGGGTTTTATTGAACAATTACACACATCCTCTGGAAGAAAGCCTTCAGATAAGGGATATAGACTTTATGTAGATAGATTAATGCAAATATCTAATCTAACCTTTGAAGAGGAAGAAGCCATTAAAAATTACTTAATAGATATTGCTTTTTACGAAGTGGATAAAATAGTTAGAACTGCAACTAATATTCTTTCAGAGCTAACTAAATTAACTTCCATCGTTAAGGCACCCTCAGTTCAAAGAAGTTCTATTAAGCTTATTCAACTTATGAGCCTGGATAAAGGTAGCATACTATCTACCATTATTACAGATAGCGGTATTATTAAGCATAACTTAATCAAGGTTAGAAATACAATTGATACTAATAAGCTTTTAACCCTTAATAATATTCTTAACAAATCCTTAGCTGGGGTTACTGTGCAGCAAATATCCTTAGATTTCTTATTTAACTTAAAGCAACAGCTTACAGGTTATGAGGAGATTTTTGATGCAATTATTCCAGTGTTATATGAAAGTTTAGTAAACAATGAGTATGACAATGTATATACGCAAGGATCGACTAACATATTTAACTATCCAGAGTATAATAACATTGATAAAGCTAAGGAGTTTTTAGGATTAGTTAATAATGAGGAAAGTCTTAAAAATTTATTAGACCAGGGTAGCATACATGGTAAGTTATCTGTAAAAATTGGTCAAGAAAATTTTATTGAATGTGCTAAAGAGTGTAGTATTATAACAGCTACCTATAGTTATAATGGAGGTACATTAGGCACTATAGGGGTTATTGGACCTACTAGAATCCACTATGCTAAAGTAATAACCGTTCTTGATAGTATAGTAAATGTAATAAATAATAATATATCAAAAATATATGATAATTCACCCTAACCTATATATTAAGGTCGGATTGGAGGAATAAGGTTTGCATAATAATTTTGATGAAAAGAATGAAAATAGTTCTGAAATTAACATGGAAGATGTTAATAAAGAAACTCTAAATTCTTCAGAAGAGCCTAATGAAAATGTAGAGGAAACTCTAGAAGAAGCTGAAATAAATGAGGATGTAGAGTTTGAAAATCTATCCGAGGAGGATAATGAGTTGTTTAAGTTTAAATCACTAAAGGAAGAAAACAAAAAACTTCAAGAGGAATTAGACTCAATAAAGGATAGATTACTTAGAACTGTAGCTGAATATGACAACTACAGAAAAAGAAGTATAAAGGAAAAGGAAAACATCTATATAGATGCCTGTGAAGATGTTTTAAAGGAAATGCTACCAGTGCTTGATAATCTTGAAAGAGCACTAAGTGTAGATGGTAATGCTGAAGACCTTAAAAAAGGAATTGAAATGACAGTTAAGCAATTCAATAATTCTCTCGAAAAACTTGGGGTAGAAGAAGTTGATGCTACTGGTGAATTTGATCCAAATCTTCACAATGCAGTAATGCATGCTGAAGATGAAAGTTTAGGTAAAAATCAAATTGCTGAAGTATTCCAAAAGGGATACAAAAAAGGAAGCAAAGTTTTAAGATATAGTATGGTAAAGGTTGTAAATTAACTTTAGGAGGTAAATTAATATGGGAAAAGTAATAGGAATTGACTTAGGAACAACGAACTCTTGTGTTGCTGTTATGGAAGGTGGAGACGTAGTAATCATACCTAACGCTGAAGGTGCTAGAACTACTCCATCAGTAGTATCTTTCTTAGCAAATGGTGAAAGACTTGTAGGTCAGGTTGCAAAAAGACAAGCAATCACAAATCCAGAAAAAACAATAATGTCAATAAAAAGACATATGGGAACTAACCATAAGGTAAATATAGATGGAAAAGAATATGGACCACAAGAAATATCAGCAATGATACTTCAAAAAATAAAGGCTGATGCAGAAGCTTATCTTGGAGAAACAGTTACAGAAGCTGTTATCACAGTTCCAGCATACTTTAACGATAGCCAAAGACAAGCAACTAAAGACGCAGGAAGAATAGCTGGTCTTGAGGTTAAAAGAATAATAAACGAGCCAACAGCAGCATCACTTGCTTATGGTCTTGATAAAATGGATACAAACCAAAAAATATTTGTTTATGACTTAGGTGGAGGTACATTCGACGTATCTATCCTAGAACTTGGTGATGGAGTATTCGAAGTTAAATCTACTAATGGAGATACAAAACTTGGTGGAGATGACTTTGACCAAAAAGTTATGGACTACATTGCTGATACTTTTAAAGCAGAAAATGGTATAGATTTAAGAAATGACAAAATGGCACTTCAAAGATTAAAAGAAGCTGCAGAAAAAGCTAAAATAGAATTATCATCTTCAATGCAAACAAACATTAACTTACCATTCATCACTGCTGATGCAACTGGTCCAAAGCACATTGACTTAAACTTAACTAGAGCTAAATTCAATGAGTTAACTCATGATTTAGTACAAAGAACAATTGAGCCAATGAGAAAAGCACTACAAGATGCTGGTTACTCAATTAGTGAAATAGATAAAGTTGTTTTAGTTGGAGGTTCTACAAGAATTCCAGCAGTTCAAGAAGCTGTTAAAAACTTCACTGGAAAAGAACCATCAAAAGGAGTTAACCCAGACGAGTGCGTTGCAGCAGGAGCAGCAATCCAAGCTGGAGTATTAACTGGAGATGTTAAAGACGTACTATTACTAGACGTTACTCCATTAACTTTAGGAATTGAAACAATGGGAGGAATTGCAACTCCATTAATCGAAAGAAACACAACTATACCAACTAAGAAGAGCCAAATCTTCTCTACTGCTGCAGATGGTCAAACTTCTGTTGAAATCAATGTTGTTCAAGGGGAAAGACAAATGGCTGCTGACAACAAAACTCTTGGAAGATTCACTCTTTCAGGAATTGCACCAGCTCCAAGAGGAATTCCTCAAATCGAAGTTACTTTTGACATTGATGCTAACGGTATAGTAAAAGTTTCTGCAAAAGACAAAGGAACAGGAAAAGAAGCAAACATTACTATTACTGCTTCAACTAACCTAAGTGAAGATGAAATCCAAAAGGCTGTAAATGAAGCAGAAAGATTTGCTGAAGAAGATAAGAAGAGAAAAGAATCAATAGAAACTAAGAACAATGCAGATCAACTTATTTATCAAACAGAAAAAACATTAACTGACCTTGGAGAAAAAGTTTCTGCTGAAGATAAAGCTAAGATAAATGAAAAAGTTGAAGCTTTAAAGAAAGTAAAAGACGGTGAAGATATAGAAGCTATTAAAAAAGCTACTGAAGAATTAACTCAAGAGTTCTATGCTGTATCTTCTAAGATATACCAAGCAGAAGGTGCACAAGGCGGAGCAGAAGGTTTTGATCCAAACAATATGGGTGGAGCACAAGGCGCTGCAAACAATGGACCTCAAGATGATAACGTAGTAGACGCTGACTTTAAAGTAGATTAATTTTAACTAAGCTAATTTATAACTAAACTAGTAAGGATTCTATCCTTACTAGTTTAATTTGAGTATATAGGCAGTTTCTGCCAAAACTATGAAAGTATTGTATAAACAGTTGAATTTATACCCAATATGTCTTATCATATAAAACAGAGAAAAATAGGTGGTGAGGAACAAATATGGCTAATAAAGATTACTATGAAGTACTTGGGCTTGATAAAAGCGCTAGTGAAGAGGACATAAAAAAAGCTTTTAAAAAGGCAGCCCTAAAATACCATCCAGATAGAAATCCTGACAATAAAGAAGCAGAAGAAAAGTTTAAAGAAATAAATGAAGCATATCAAGTGCTGTCAGATTCTGAAAAGAGACAAAGATATGACCAATTTGGAACCGCAGACTTTAATGGACAAGGCTTTGATGGCTTTGACTTTGGAGGCGGCTTCGGAGGTTTTGGTGGCTTTGGTGATATATTTAGTGACTTATTTGGAGGCGGAGGAGGTTTCTCTTCAAGAAGCAAAAACGCTCCAAGAAAGGGTGCTGATTTAGAGTATAATCTAAATTTAACCTTTGAAGAAGCAGTATTTGGTTGCGAAAAGGAAATTTCAGTAACAAGAAGAGAAAAGTGTGAAACTTGTTCAGGTACTGGAGCAAAACCAGGAACCTCAGCTAATACGTGTTCAAAATGTGGAGGAACAGGTCAAGTAAGAGTTACTAGAAGCACTCCACTAGGAACTATAGCAACCCAAACAACCTGTGATGCTTGCGGAGGAAAAGGCAAGGTTATAGAGAGTCCATGCCAAACTTGTCGCGGTACAGGAAAAGAAAGAAAAACTAGAAAAGTAAGCATCAATATCCCAGCGGGAGTTGACACAGGAAATGTAATGCCTCTTAGAGGACAAGGTGAAGCTGGTGAGAATGGTGGACCATCAGGAGACTTATATATTAATATAAGAGTAGCTCCACACAAAACCTTTAAACGCCAAGGTTTTGATATTCACATGGAAACTCATGTCAGCTTTGCAAAAGCTACTCTTGGAACAGAAATTAAAGTTCCAACAGTAGATGGAGATGTAACTTATAAAGTTCCAGCAGGAACTCAACCAGGAACTGTATTTAGACTAAAAGGTAAAGGAGTTCCAAGAGTTAATTCAGCTGGTAGGGGAGACCACTATGTTAAAGTAATAGTGGATGTTCCAAAAGCTATAAATGATAAACAAAAAGAAGCTTTAAGAATGTTCATGGAAGCTAGTGGAGAACAATATGACAGTGCTGAAGAGCATAAGAAGTCCTTTAAGGATTTATTTAAAAAATAAAACTTGCTATGGTTTCAGAGTTAAGGCATTTTCAAAAAATAAATAAGTCAGTATGTTTGTCTATTTTGAGTTATACTGCGTCGACAGAACCCGTAGATAGCTCTACTATCTACGAAACCTGGTTTCTTGTCTGCACAAGCTTGCTTGTGAGCTCAAGATATCCTTCACATCTTTGACTTGTTATTTATTTTCAAATGCCTAAATCATAAGCTTAGTTAAAATAATATTAATATTATTTAATTTAGATAGTGCCTTAAATTTAGGGCACTATTTTATTATGTAAAGAGCTCAACTGTGTTATATAAATTTCCACAGTAAAAATTATTCTAAAGCTTACTTTACATAAGCACTAGTGTCACCAGTAAAAGTTAATTGATAGGTTGCTAATTGAAGATGGATTTCTATATAGGCTTCCTTAGAGAAGGTTTAATTTATTCAGCTTCAAAAGGCCTTAAGGGAACTAATGTAGGACTCATGTATAAGTTAAGTGTTAAATCTGGTTACCTATATAGTAAAAGAATTAAAAAGAAACTAATATAACAATAAAACCATGGAAAAATATAAAAAGAAATCAATATAAGAAGATAGGAATATAAAAAGATAGGAAGATATAGTGTTTATGCGGGTTCCAAGGCCTTTCTTATAGTTTTATAGTAACCATAGAGTTGGAAAGTAATATTATGTAGAAATGAAGAGCAGGTTGAGAGGAAGTCAGTTTAGTTATTGAATATTAATATCTATCATAGGTTGATTTAATTAATATTTAAACTTATAATATTAACTTGAATACACACGTCCACTATGAAAGTTTACTAGGCGTTATAGTTTATTTATTTCAGTCTATATAGAAATTTTCTAATTGGAAAAGATAATAATATTACATAAATACTGTAAATAAAACTTTGATATAAATGGAGGAAAATAAATGGATAAGAATTGGGTAGAGGTAACAGTAGTTACAAGTAGTGAAGCAACAGAGGCAGTGTCAGGATTTTTTTATAATACAGGAGTAAAAGGGGTTTCTATAGAAGATTCAGAAGATGTGGAATTTAAAAAGAGGAATCCAGGAGATTGGGATTACTTTGACGAGACTATTCTTAACATAAAAGAAGGAGCCGTAGTAAAAGGTTACTTCAAAGAAGATGAAAACTTCCCAGAGTATTTTGAGTACATAAAAGAAAGTGTTGAAAAACTTCCTGAGTTTGGATTTGCTAAAGGGGAAGGTCTTGTTACAGTAACAAAGGTTAATGAAGAACAATGGGAAAACAACTGGAAGAAATATTATAAGCCAACTAAGGTTGGAGAGAAAATAGTTGTTAAACCAATTTGGGAAACTTATGAGAAAAAAGCCGAGGAATTAATTGTGGAATTAGATCCGGGTATGGCCTTTGGAACAGGTACTCATGAAACTACAAGAATGTGTATAAAGGCCTTAGAAAAGTATGTTAAGCCAAATTCTACAGTGTTTGATATAGGAACTGGATCAGGAATTTTGGCTATTTCTGCTGCAAAGCTAGGAGCTGAAAAGGTAATTGGAGTAGATTTAGATCCAGTTGCAGTAGATTCTGCTAGAAATAACATATCCTTTAATGATTTAAATAACATTGAAATTCTTCATGGAGATTTAATGGAAGTTGTTGAAGGAAAAGGAGATATTGTTGTAGCAAACATCATTGCTGATGTAATAATGTTCCTAGCTGAGGGAGTAAGAAACTTTATAAAAGAAGGTGGTTACTTTATTTCTTCAGGTATTATTTTAGATAAGAGAAGTGCAGTAGTTGAAAAATTAGAGAAATGTGGTTTTGAAGTGGTTGAAGTTATGGAAGATGGAGAATGGGTTTGTATAATTTCTAAGCTTTAAGTATTTTCAAAAAATAAATAAGTCAGTATGTTTGTCTATTTTGAGTTATACTACGCAAGCAGAACCCCTTAGATAGCTCTACGTTCTAAGAACCTGAGTCCTTGTGAGCACAAGCAAGCTTGTGAACACAAACTTGTTTGTGAACACAAACTTGTTTGTAAACTCAAAATATCCTTCATAGCTCTGACTTGTTATTTATTTTCAAGGGCCTTAATTTCGGCTCTTGAAAATTACAATAATTAATTAAAGAATTTCTAAGATAAAGATACTTTATAAGAAAAGGAGTATTATATCGATGCATAAGTTTTTTATATCGAAAGAGAACATTCATGGAGATAGCTGCATCATTGAAGGAGAAGACGTTAAGCATATTTACAAGGTCTTAAGGTTAGACAGCGGTGATAAAGTTAATATAAATGATGGAGAAGGCACGGAGTACCTTGGAGAAATAGAGGAAGTTAATAAGAAAGAGGTTAAGGTAAAGCTTATAGAAAAAGTTGAACTTAACAATGAAAGCAATTTGAAGGTACATCTTTATCAAGGAATGCCAAAGTCTGCAAAGATGGATTTAATTGTACAAAAATGCACAGAACTTGGGATTTCTGAGATTACTCCTATTATCACTGAACGAGTGGTAGTAAAAAGTGAGTTATCAGAATTTAAAAAGGTGGACAGATGGAATAGAATTGCTTTAGAAGCTTGTAAACAAAGTAAGAGAAGCTTAATTCCTGTTATTAACACACCAATTGAATTTGAAGACTTACAAGAAGCTTTAAAGAAATATGACTTAATTGTAGTTCCTTATGAGAACCAAAAGGGTGAAGGAATAAAATATGTAGTTACTGAAGTTAAAAATAAAGAGATTAAAGACGTGGCTATAATTATAGGACCTGAGGGAGGCTTTGAGGAAAGTGAAATCCAAAGTTTTAAAGATTTAGGAGCTTATATAGTAACCTTAGGGCCAAGAATCTTAAGAACAGAAACAGCGGGTTTCACAGCATTAAGCCTTCTAATGTATGAATTAGGAGATTTAGGAGGAATTTAATAATGAAAGTTGCTTTTGCTACATTAGGATGTAGAGTTAATGTATATGAATCAGAAGCTATGACTGAAAAGTTCATTAAAGAAGGTTATGAAGTTACAGCCTTTGATGAATTTTCAGATGTTTATGTAATAAATACCTGCACTGTTACTAACATGGGAGATAAGAAATCTCGTCAAATGATTAGCAGAGCAAGAAGAAAAAATCCAGAGGCAATTATAGCTGTAGTAGGATGTTACTCTCAAATTGCATCTGAAGAGATTTCACAAATTGAAGGTGTAGATGTAGTTCTTGGAAGTAGAAACAAAGGAGAGATAGTTTATTGGGTTAATAGAGCAAGAGAAGAGAGGAAACAAATTGTAGAAGTAAGTGATGTATTAAAAAATAAACAATTTGAAGAACTATCCATAGAAGAATATCAAGATAAGACAAGGGCCTTCTTAAAAATACAAGATGGCTGTAATAGATTTTGTTCTTATTGCTTAATTCCTTTTGCAAGAGGTGCAGTGTGCAGTAAGGAACCTGAGAAGATAATCAGTGAAGTCAAAGAACTTGCTAAAAATGGGTTTAAAGAAATAATTTTATCAGGAGTACATACAGCTTCCTACGGGGTAGATTTAGAGGGCAATTGGTCCCTAGTTAAAGTTTTAGAAGAAATCCATGAAGTTGAAGGCATAGAGAGAATTAGAATAGGTTCTATCGACCCTACCTTCTTTTCAGAAGGGGTAATAGAAAAGATTGTTGAGCTTAAGAAAATGTGCCCACATTTCCATTTATCCCTACAAAGTGGATGTGATACAACTTTAAAAAGAATGAACAGGCATTATACTGCTGAGGATTATAGAGTTGTGGTAGAGAATCTAAGAAGATATATGCCGGATGTGTCTATTACAACAGATATAATTGTAGGTTTCCCAGGGGAAACAGAAAAAGAATTCAATGAAACTTATAACTTCTTAAGTGGAATTAAACTATCTAAAATGCACATCTTTAAATACAGCCCAAGAACAGGAACTAAAGCTGCTGAGATGGATTTCCAGGTAGATGGAAATATAAAAGAACAAAGAAGTAATAAACTTATTGAGCTAAATAGTAAGAATGAAAAAGAGTTTATGGAAAAGTTCTTAAATAGGGAAACGGACGTGCTTTATGAAGAGGAAGTAAAGGGGAGAGAAAACTATTATATAGGATATACTCCTAACTACATTAAAGTCATTACCCATAGCGAAAAAGATTTAAAAGGAAAAATACTACCAACAAAACTTATGGCTGTTGAAAGTGAAAATATGATAGGGAAAATTTAATGGTATGTACAAAATCTTATTTATATAGATGTGAAGGAAAAAAATACTTTATGTAGAATAATATTGTAAATTATCCATAAAATAAGAAGGATGGAGGTGAATTAATTATGTGTATTTTTTGTAAGATAGTAGACAAGGAAATTCCTTGCACAAAGGTTTATGAAGATGAAAAGATATTAGCTTTTAAAGATATTAACCCTTCAGCACCAGTCCACGTGCTTGTAATTCCAAAAGAACATATCACCTCTGTTAATTATATTAATGAGGGAAATGCAGAAGTAGTGGGACATATATTTACTACTATCGCAAAACTTGCTAAGGAGCTAGGGGTAGATGAGTCAGGTTATAGAGTAGTTACAAACATCGGTATGCAGGGAGGTCAAAGTGTAGCACACTTACATTTTCACCTATTAGGTGGAAGAAATTTAGGTTGGCCACCAGGTTAAGAAATTCTTGACAATATCATATGCCGACTGTATAATTGATACTGTGCTATTTAGGCCCCGCATTGGCTACTTTTAATTTAAATTAGAATTGAGCTAGCGGAGGGAGGGATATAAATGTCAGAAATCAAGGTTGGAGAAAACGAATCACTAGAGAACGCATTAAGAAGATTTAAGAAGAAATGTGCTAGAGCTGGTGTTCTTTCAGAAGTAAGAAAGAGAGAACATTACGAGAAACCAAGTGTTAAGAGAAAGAAAAAATCAGAAGCTGCAAGAAAGAGAAAATTCAAATAGAATTTTTGAAAGAAGGTTGAATAATGTCATCCCTTAAGGAGAGATTACAACAGGACTGGAAAGATGCTCTTAAGCAAAAAGAAAAGTTTAAGGCAAGTGTAATTAGTATGGCTAAAGCTGCTATTCTAATGGCTGAGAAAGCCGACGGTTCAAGTCTTAATGATGATCAAATTATTGAGGTTTTAGCTAAGGAAGTCAAGCAAAGGCGAGATGCCATGCTAGAGTTTGAAAAAGGAAATAGGCAAGATTTAGTAGATAATGCTGTTGCAGAAATTGAAATCTTGTTAGAATACCTTCCTAAGCAGTTAACTGAAGATGAAGTTCGACAAATTATTGTTGAGTCAGCGGAAAAACTGGGCGCTAATAGCATGAAAGATATGGGAAAAATCATGTCTGACATTAGACCAAAAGTAAATGGTCGTGCAGATGGAAAAATAGTAAGCCAAATAGTCAAAGATTATTTGAATAAATAAGGAACTCAGACATCTGAGTTCCTTTGTTTTTGCTTTTTTTTATTTTCTGTAATTTATCGGACATCCTCATCATAAAATTTAACAGAGTAACTGTGGTGTTTTATTCTAATATGATGAGGTGATAAATTTGAGTGATAAATTTAGAAAAGTTAAGGAATCAGTGGCAAACAAGCTAGATCTTCCTAGAGAGATGATTTTGGACTTGCCTAAGGTTACAGTAATTTCAAATAGTGAGATTTCCATAGAAAACCATAAGGGGGTTATATTCTTTGGTGAAAACCAAATTAAAATCAGAACTTCTATAGGAGTTGTTAATATTTCAGGGGGGAATTTTGAAATTATCTTTGTAGGGGGAAGTACAATAGCTTTAAGCGGTAAGTTTAAGTCTATTGTATATGATGATAATGAATAATATAACTAAGTATAAAAGAAGTTATATCACAGTTGAAATTCAAACTCTAAGCCCTGAAAAAATACTGAACTACCTTTGGAAGAATGAGGTGCAGATTAAAAATATTAAAAAAAACAATGTGGCATCTCTATCCTTAGAGATTAGACTTTGCGATTATAAAATATTAGAAGAAGCTGCAAGAAAAACTCAAAGTAAAATTAAAATAGAAAAGAGAAGAGGGTTGACCTTTGTTTTCTTAAAGCTTAAAAGTAGAAAGGCACTTCTAGCAGGAGTGGTAGTATTCTTTAGTGTATTATATTATTTAAGTAGTTTTATTTGGAAAATAGAAATTGTAACAAAGCATCATTTAACTCCTTTAGAACTAAGAATGTTAGTTCAAAGTTATGGTATTAATCCAGGGGTTAAAAAATCTGCTATTGATGTAGAAAAGCTTGAAGATAAAATTGTTAAAGATACAGATGAAGTTATGTGGGTTAAAGCAAGAATTGAGGGGTCAAAGTTATCTATAGAAGTTGTTGAAAGGCAAGCGCCACCTAAGTTGAAAGAACAGCAACTTACAGGTAATGTGGTAGCTAAAATGGATGGAGTTGTAGAGAGAATATATACAACCTCAGGCACAGCTGCTACAGAACCAGGAAAAGTGATTAAGAAGGGTGACTTGTTAATAAAGGGAGAGCAAGGTAAAGAGGGGAAAGTTTATACAATAAAAGCAGAGGGAAAGGTTTATGCTAGAACTTTTTACGAAGATACTGCAGAATTACCTTTAACTTATGTAGAAAAAGTTAAAACGGGCAATACAATGAAGAATTATTACTTCACCTTTAAGGATAAGAAATTTTATGTAAAAAATTCATTAAATAACTTCGAATTATATGATAAAATAGAAAACAATGGGGGAATAATTAAAAGTGACGTATATTATGAGCTAAGTGAAAATGAAAAGCCAACAGATCCTGAAGCTTTAGCAAAGGACTTGGAAAATAAAATAAAGTTAAACTTAGATAAGTCAGTAAAAGTCATTGAAGTAACCCCAAGTATTGAAAAGTTACAAGATAAGTATTTGATTAAAGTATTAGTCATTGCTGAAGAAGATATTGGAATGGATGAAGTGGTGCCTAATCAATAATTATCCAAAAAGAAAAGGTGATAATAATGGGTTACACAAAATTAGGAAAAATAAACCTTCCCAAAACCAAGCCTTACATTGTATTTGTTATTACTGTAATTTTAGTTTACTTTACCCTAAGCTCTTCCTTAATAACAGCTAAATACGATTTAGCTGTTGGTGATATTGCTAAGGTAGATATTAGAGCGCCAAAAGATATTACCGATGAAATAACCACTCAAAAGAACATAGAACAAGCACTGAGGCATGTACAGGATATGTATAGCTATGATGCTAATGTGAAAAAAATAGCTATAAAAAATATTGAAGGGTTATTTGATACAGTAAAAAAGGTAAATAAGGAAGTGCTTCCTAGTATAAATCAACAGGAAGGTTCTCCTGAAAAACTACAAGAAGAAAAAAGTAAAGCACTAAGGGAACAAAGTCCAATTGGAAATCTTTCTTTGGAAAACTATACTATATTAGTAAGTTTAGAAGATAAAGACTTAGATAGTTTGAAAAAGTTTTTAGTAGATACTACGGGTAAACTTTTTGATAGCACTGCAATCTATGAAAATAAACCTCAAGATATTGCAGTAGCACAGGGAACTATAACTACAACTTTTAATAACTCTACTTATTCTAAAAGTATTAAGGATTTAGGTATGGCTATTGGGTATACCCAAGTTAAACCTAATTATTTCATTGATCATGAGAAAACTGAACAATTAAGACAGGAAGCTAGCAAAGATGTTAAGCCTGTAATAATTAAAAAAGATCAAAACATTGTAAATGAGGGGGAACCAATTACAGAAGCGCAAATTGATGTGCTTAAAAATTTAGGTCTTTTAAATCAAGATGTGTCTTTTAGTTTTTCTCTTCATATTAATTTAATTGCAATGGTGCTTGGAATAATTGGATTGCAATGGTTTTATCTTAGAGGAAAGAATAAACATACCTATATAGATTATAAGAAGTTAGTGTTAGTAAACTTTTTAACAGTACTAACAGTAGTATTAGCAAGAACTATGGGAATTATTTCACCATATATAATCCCTTTTTCCTGTGTACCTATACTACTATGTGTACTTTTAGAGGATAAGGTTTCTGTAGTTATTAGTATGTTGAATGTAGTATTTATAGCTTTGTTAGTTAAGTTTTCTATAGATATAACCTTAATTGCATTAATAAATGTAATCGCAGTACCAATAATATTGAAAAAGGTGCAACAAAGAAATGATATAATCTACTCTGCCCTATATATAGCTATTATAAATATAATATTTACTTCTGTAATAGGATACTTTTTGAGTAGCAATTTAATAGATATTGCAAAGAAATCCTTAGCTACAGGAATATCTGCCTTGGTTTCAGGTATTTTAGCTATAGGAATACTTCCTTTTCTAGAAAATATATTCGATTTAATAACTAACATAAAGCTATTAGAATTATCAAACCCAAATCATCCATTGATGAAAAGATTACTTCTTGAAGCCCCAGGAACCTATCATCACTCTGTTTTAGTAGCTAATTTAGCTGAAATGGCAGCAGAGAGTGTTGGAGCTAACCCTGTTCTTGCAAGAGTTTCAGCCTACTATCATGATGTAGGAAAGCTTGAAAGGCCTTACTATTTCAAGGAAAATCAAGTGGGTATTGATAATCCTCATGATAGCATAGAACCTGCTTTAAGCTCTTCAATAATACTTTCTCATGTAACGGATGGAGTAAGACTTGGAAAGAAGTATGGGTTGCCTCAGTCCATAATAGATGTAATTGCTCAGCATCATGGAGATTCTTTAGTAAAGTATTTTTATATTACTATGAAGAATAAGAGCGAGAACCCTGATGAAGTGAGAGAAGAGGATTACAGATATAAAGGACCGGCACCAACCACTAAAGAGGCTGCTATTGTAATGTTAGCAGATAGCATTGAAGCTGCTGTAAGGTCTATACAAGCTCCAAATAAAGAGAAAATTGAAGCAATGGTAGATAATATCATTAAAGGAAGGTTAGAAGAAGAGCAACTTTCAAATTCAGAGCTAACCTTTAAGGATATTAAGGATATGAGGCAGGCTTTCTTAAAAGTACTTTCAGGAATATATCATGAAAGAATAGAATATCCAAAGGAAAAAACTATAGAACAAGGGAAGGAATAACAAATGATTTATTTAGATAATAGACAAGATAAAGTTGAAATTACCAAGGAATTAGAAAAGTCTGTAGAAGAGATAATCCTGTATACCCTAAAAGAGGAAGAAGTTACTATTCCTTGTGAAATTAGTGTAATATTTGTTGATAATGAAGAAATAAGAGAAATAAATAAGGATATGAGAAATATAGATAAGGTAACGGATGTATTATCCTTTCCTATGTTAGAATATGAAAATCATAAGGTATTCAAAGACTTATATATAGGTTATAAATTTGAAATTACCGACTTGAATGAAGGAAATCTAATATTAGGAGATATGGCTCTTTCTCTTGAGAGAGCTTTAGAACAAAGTGAGGAGTATGGTCATTCTTACTTAAGAGAAGTTTGTTATCTGGTAGTACACTCCATTCTTCATCTTTTAGGTTATGACCATATGGAAGAGCAGGATAAAATAGTAATGAGAAAAAGAGAAGAAGAAATATTGAATAGATTTAATATTAATAGATAAAATAATCATAAGTGTTTGACATGGTGATAAGAAACCATGTCAACTTTGTTTAAGGTGGTTGTAGAATGAAGGTAAAAAAGCTAGTAGATAGCTTTAATTATGCTATCGAGGGAATAATATACTCCATTAGAACTCAGAGAAATATGAGAATTCATATGATAGTAGCCCTTTTGGTGCTCACAGCATGTTTCTTTTATGATTTAAGCAAGGTGGAGCTATTAATAATAACAATAACTATTACCATGGTAATAATGGCTGAAATGATAAATACTGCAATAGAGTGTGCCATTGATGCTACCACAAACTATTATCACCCTCTAGCTAAAATTGCAAAAAATGTGGCAGCAGGAGCAGTACTCATAACTGCAATTAATGCTGTGTTAGTAGGATATATCATATTTTATGATAGAGTATTACCCTTTTCTATTATAATGATGTCAAAGATAAAAAACTCCAGTCCGCATATGATATTTCTTATGCTGGTGGTAGTGAGTATTGTAACTGTGGTGGTTAAAGCTATATATGATGAGGGAACTCCTCTAAAGGGAGGAATGCCAAGCGGGCATAGCGCCATTGCCTTTTCAGTAGCAACTACTATAACCTTGCTAACTACTGAGCCCTTGGTGATGATTCTTTCTTATTTATTAGCAGCAATTGTAGCACAAAGTAGAGTAGATTCAGAAATACATTCCATATTAGAAGTTATATTTGGGGCTGCCTTTGGTTCTTTATTGACCTTATTGTTATATCAATTTTTAGGTTAACCTTTTACTAAATAATAAATCTATAGGGTTCCATGGTAGAATTTTAACTTGTTCATATTCCTAGGCCCTTAAGGAAACCAGGGGAGGACTCGTGCAGAAGTTAAGTTTTAACTCTGGTTACCTATAACATGAAATAAAACATTGAATTTATTCCCTAGAGTGGTATAATTTATGTACTATAGGCTTCAGCGGGGAAAAATGGTTTGTTTATCACCCAAAAACCTTAGAGAGCCAAGGTGATTTTTATGTATAAGTTAAATCTTAGGATTGGTTCTTTATATAGGCTTTCTTAGTGAAAATTTAATTTATATATCTTGAAAAAGCCTTTAGGGAACAAGAAGAGTACTCATGTATAAGTTAAGCTTTAAATCTGGTTACCTATAGATAAACCGCTTCAAAACTTAAAATAAGATTAAGTGTTTATGCTGATTTAAAACTAAAATACTTTAAATTTAGGAGTGGTAAATCTATATAGATTTACCACTTGAAAACTTTAATTATTCTTTGTAGTACTCAAGGGGGTTGACTATACCCTTTACTAGTTCAATATTCTGATTTAAGTTTT